>NZ_JAPUED010000123.1 GCF_027492755.1 Micropruina sp.
TTGCGAGAACCGGCGACTCGGCTTCAAGCCGGCGGTCGCGGGGCTGGCGCCGTAGGGACGCCGCGGTTGGGTGGCGAGATGCGAGTGTCGAAGTGGGTGCTGGCCAGCGCGCGCTCGGACATGGTGATGAGATCGAGCACTTCCCGGGCGATGTAGGCCGTGGCGCCGCGTTCGATCGTTTTCGTGGCGAGGATGCCGGCGCCCTTCAACTCGTCCAGGGCCGAGCTTGCCGCCGGGAACGACACGTCCAGGATGCTGGCCAGCGTGGTGGCGGTGACCACCGGAGCCTCCGGCAGCCGACTCAATAGCTGCGCGCCCGCCGACCCTGCGCGCGGGGCCGGCCTCAGACCACGTGCCGCACGATGGCTGGCCAGGCGGTTCACCCAGCTGCCGTGAAGCTCACCGATGGCCGCCGCCAGCGCTTCTGACTGTTCCACCGCGATGGCTGCTGCTTCCACGAACATGGCTAGCCATTCGCCCTTGGCGGCGCTGGCCTCCACACTCCCAACGGGCGACGCGTCTCGGAACGAGGTCAGGCCGGTGACGTACCGATCGCGCAGAGTTGCCAGCACGAGGCTGATCGGCAGCACCGCACGATCGGTGAGTCCGCGCCGAGCCAGCGCGGTGTGAATGAGAGCTCGTCCGACGCGGCCGTTCCCATCGGTGAAGGGATGGATGGTCTCGAACTGGGCGTGGACCATGGCTGCCTGAATCAGCGGCGCATGCGCGGCCCCGTTCAGGTAGCGGACGAGATCCTCCATCAACTGCGGGACTCGCTCCGGCGCCGGGGGTACATAGGCGGCGCCGATGGGCGTCCAACTCGACGTGCCGATCCAGTTCTGTACCGTGCGCAGGCCGTGATGGCGAGGCTCATCGGGCAGTAGTGAGCGGTGGAGTTCGACGATGTCGGCAACGCGCAACTGATCGGCCTCGACGAGGGCCGTGGTGGCCTCTCGCACCACCGTCATGTTGTTGGCGACCAGCCTTGCCTGCTCACTGACGCCGCGAACCGACTCGGACTGACCGAGTTCGGCGAGTGCTACCTGCTGCGCGGAAGGGGTGATTCCCTCGATCCGCGAGCTGGCGATGGCTTCGGAGCGAAGCAGGAAACGGGCGATGCCGGCCAACCCTTCGGCGCCCGGGCC
The DNA here is from genome assembly GCF_027492755.1 of Micropruina sp. Taxonomy (GTDB): domain Bacteria; phylum Actinomycetota; class Actinomycetes; order Propionibacteriales; family Propionibacteriaceae; genus Micropruina. The sequence continues at coordinate 1,146 of NZ_JAPUED010000123.1, forward strand.
GTTGAGTGCGCGCACGCTCCGTTCGACGAGCGCGACGTGCCGTGAGAGTGTGCCGTCCACGGCCAAGCTGATCCCGTCGAGGCAGTCGGGCACATACCGCCGATAGCTGCCCGAGCGTCGCTCATGCCTCGGGACGTAGGACTCGACCGCGGACTCCCAGTGCGCGTCCTCCCATGCGCCCATCCGTGGTTTCCCTTCCTCCATCCGGCATCTGCCAAATGATAGATATCTAAACTTTAACAGAAGGTGGAGCGATCGAAGGATCAGCGATGTTCGCTACGCGTCCGGGCGCAACGGCTGAGCTCCCGGCGCGGGCAGGGTGAGCAGTGCCCGTTCGATCATCGGCTGGGCTTCCAGCCGGTCCTCGATCGTCTGGTGTCGCTGCGCCAGCAGGTGTTCGCTCCGGTCGCCGGTGAGATCGACCGAGGCGACCAGGAAGATCCGGCCAGGGCCGACATATTCCAGGTGCAGGAAGGTGACCGCCTCGATCTCGGGAAGGGCGAGCAGCCGGACCAGCACCTCGTTGCGCAGCTCGGGACGAACCACCTGACCGACCAGGAACTCGCGGTTGCGGCCGATCAGGAAGATCGCGATCACACCCAGCAGCACGCCGACTCCGATGGAGCCGACGGCGTCGTAGATCGCGTCGCCGGTCGCCTGGTGCAGGCCCATGCCGACCGCGGCGATGATCAGGCCGATCAGTGCGGCGGCGTCCTCGACGAACACCGCGCGCAAGGTCGGGTTCGACGTCCGGGCGATGTAGCGCAGCGGGCGAAGGCCGAGCCGTCCGGCCTCGCCGCGGGTCTGCCGCAGTGCCCGCAGGAACGAGGTGCCCTCGAGGGCGAACGAGATGGCCAGCACGATGTAGCCGATCAGGTAGTTCTCATGGCCGCTGTCGGTGGCACCGAGCTGTTGGATGCCGTGCGCGATCGACACCACGGCGCCCACCGTGAACAGGCCGAACGCGGCGAACATCGACCAGACGTACGCCTCGCGTCCGTAGCCGAACGGGTGGCTGTCGTCACGCGGACGCCCGGCGCGGCGCTCGGCGACCAGCAGGAAGATCTCGTTGCCGGTGTCGGCCCACGAGTGCGCCGCCTCGGCGACCAGGGACGCGGATCCGGTGATCGAGGCGGCGATGCTCTTGGCCACCGCGATCAACAGATTGGCCGCGAAGGCGACGATGACGGTCAACAGGCTTTCGCCGCCTTGGCGCTGCTCAGGCATACGCAATTGTGCGCACGGTCCTATGTCGCAGGGAACAGCTAGTGTCTCCTTGACCCACGGGGGGTTGTGCGCATCGGGGGAGCGCCAGTCAGGGTTGGCTTGCGAGGGCGGTCGGACATGGTTCCGGCCGTCCTCGCTTCTCGCCTGCGCAGCCCAGCCGGGCGCAATATCCTCAGCATCATGAGCACGCGCATCGAATCCGACAGCATGGGCACCATCGAGGTCGCCGCCGACCGCTACTGGGGGGCTCAGACGCAGCGCAGCCTGGGCAACTTCGACATCGGCCGGGACACCTTCGTCTGGGGACGGCCGATGATCCGGGCGCTGGGTGTGCTGAAGAAGGCCGCCGCCGAGGCGAACGCTGAACTGGGGCAGTTGCCGTCCGATCTCGCTGAGCTGGTCGTGAAAGCGGCGGACGAGGTGATCGCCGGCACACTGGACGAGCATTTCCCGCTGGTGGTGTTCCAGACCGGTTCGGGGACGCAGTCGAACATGAACGCCAACGAGGTGATCTCGAACCGTGCGATCGAGTTGGCCGGCGGCGAGATGGGGTCGAAGAAGCCGGTGCACCCCAACGATCACGTGAATCGCGGGCAGTCCTCCAACGACACCTTTCCGACCGCGATGCACATCGCCGTGGTGTGCGAGCTCAACGAGCGGCTGTATGCGCCGGTGACCGAGCTGCGCGACGTGCTGGCGGCCAAGGCGTCCGAGTACGAGGACGTGATCATGGTCGGCCGGACGCATCTCCAGGACGCCACCCCGATCCGGCTCGGCCAGGTGATCGGCAGTTGGGTGGCGCAGATCGACTTCGCGCTGGAAGGTGTGCGCGAGGCGGACGTCCGGGCGCGTGGGCTGGCGATCGGCGGCACCGCCGTCGGCACTGGGCTGAACGCGCATCCCGATTTCGGTGCGCTGGCCGCCAAGCGGATCTCGGACGAGACCGGGCTCGAGTTCACCCAGGCCGACAACCTGTTCGCGGCGCTGTCGGCGCACGACGCGCTGGTCGGTGTGAGCGGCGCGCTGCGGGTGCTGGCCGGGGCGCTGATGAAGATCGCCAACGACGTGCGCTGGTACGCGTCCGGGCCGCGCAACGGGATCGGTGAACTGATCATTCCCGAGAACGAGCCGGGCTCGTCGATCATGCCGGGCAAGGTGAACCCGACCCAGTGCGAGGCGATCACCATGGTCGCCACCCGGGTGTTCGGCAACGACGTGACCGTCGGCTTCGCCGGTAGCCAGGGCAACTTCCAGCTGAACGTCTACAAGCCGGTGATGGCGCACGCGGTGCTGGAGTCGATCCGGCTGCTGGCCGACGGCTGCCGCTCGTTCCGCGAACACTGCGCCGAGGGCATCGAACCCAACCGGGAGCGGATCTCGGCCAACCTCGCCTCGAACCTGATGGTGGTCACCGCGCTGAACCGGCACATCGGCTACGACAAGGCCGCCGCCATGGCCAAGAAGGCGCACAAGCAGGGAATCACCCTGCGCGAGGCTGCACTGGCGTCAGGAGATCTGACCGGCGAGGAGTTCGACGCCTGGGTGGTTCCGGGAGACATGACGCACCCGTCGGCTTAGGCAAGCGCTGATCATCGTCGGTCGAGCGATGCCGTGCTCGAACATCGGGGGACGGTTCTTTCTCGTTCGAAAATCGCACTTCGAAGAACCGTCCCCGGGCATTCGAAAATCGCACTTCGAAGAACCGTCCCCGGGCATTCGAAAATCGCATCTCGAAGAACCGTCCCCGGGTGTGCGTCGTCCAGAGTTGGCGGGCTGGTCACCTTGTCGTGAGCTCGGCGGTGAGTGGCACTCTGAACCCGTGACTGTTGTCGATCCCGTTCTGCTGGTCGAACCGACGCCGCTGACGTTGCGGGGTCGTAGTTTCACCGCGGCGAATCCGGCGGTGATGGGGATCGTGAATCGGACGCCGGACTCGTTCTACTCGTCGGCCCGGTATCCGTCGATCGAGGCGGGGTTGGACGCCGTGGCGGCGATGGTGGCGGACGGCGTCGACATCGTGGACGTGGGGGGCGTCCGGGCCGGACAGCAGGGCGACTGGGTGGAGGCGGACGAGGAGATCGAGCGAGTGCTGCCGTTTCTGGAAGCCGTCCGCGAGGCGCATCCGGACCTGCTGCTCAGTCTCGACACCTGGCGTTCCGAGGTGGCCAGAGCGTGCGCCGGCGTCCGGATCGACCTGGTCAACGACACCTGGCAGGGAGCTGATCCCGAACTCGTCCATGTCGCCGCGAAGCTGAAGGCCGGCTATGTCGTGTCGCACACCGGCGGTGCCGCTCCGCGCACCGATCCGGACGGCGTCCGCTACGGCTCCCACGACGACCCGGACGACGTGGTCGCCGACGTCCTCGACGTTCTCACGCACGGTGCGAATCGCGCCCGCGAAGCGGGGGTACCAGCCAACGCGATCCTGATCGACCCCACCCTCGACTTCGGCAAGACCACCCGGCACTCGCTGCGCACGCTGCGGGCCACCGCCCAGATCGCGAGCCTCGGATTCCCCGTCCTGCAGGCGCTCTCCCGTAAAGACTTCGTCGGGGAGACCCTCGACCTGGCGGTCGACGACCGGCTGGAGGGAACCCTGGCGGCCACGGCGGTGGCGGCCTGGCTGGGCACGGTCTGCTTCCGCGCCCACGACGTCCGGGCCACTCGGCGGGTGGTCGACATGGTGGCGTCCATCCGGGGTGACCGGCCGGCTGCGGTGAACGTCCGCGGGGTTCGTCGAGGGTGAGCAGCGGATACCCTCAGTCGGTGCCCACCCCGACCCAGGAGACCACGATCGCGACCGATCGCGTGGTCTTCCGGCTGCCCGACATCGACCCTGCCATCACCGGTGTGCAACTCTGGTCGGAGGTGCCGGTCGCCCGGAAGGACTTCGAGAGAACCGAAGACGGCTGGGAGTTGAGCATTCCTCGCACCGGCGCCCACCGCATCGAGTACCTCTTCAAGCTCGCGCTCGGCGACGACACGGTCACCATCGCCGACCCGACCAACCCGCTGCGGATCGAAGGTGTGTTCGGTGAGAACTCCTGGCTGCCGATGCCCGGCTACCGCGAGCCCGGCTGGCTCACCGCCCCCCGCATTGAAACCCGTAGCCAGCACTGGGAGATGAGCACCACCGACGGCCAGCTCTGCGGTGCGCTCTGGACCCCCTCCGACGCCCGCGACGACACCGAGCTCCCGCTGCTGATCTGCCACGACGGCACCCAGATGGCCCGCTACGGACGACTCACCGACTTCCTCGCCGCGTCCGTTGCGAGCACCGCGATCACGCCGCTGCGAGTGCTCCTGCTCGATCCCGGGCCGCACCGGGATGCGCGCTACGCGGCCAACCCGCACTACGCGAAAGCCCTCGTCACGCAGGTCATCCCCACCCTTGCGCAGCAGGTGGCAACCAGCGGCAAACCGGTGCTGATGGGCCAAAGCCTCGGTGCGCTTGCCGCCCTCTACGCCGCCCGACGCTACCCGGGCAGCTTCGCCGGCCTGTTCCTGCAGTCGGGATCGTTCTTCACCCCTGAACTCGACCCGCAGGAGGCCGGCTACTCGCACTGGGCGTCCGTCACCGGATTCACCTCGACGCTCAACCGGGCGGAGCCCCCCGAGCGGATTCCGACCACCATCGTGTGCGGCTCCGAAGAGGAGAACATCACCAACAACCGCGCCCTCGCCGCGCACCTAGCCGCCCGCGGCGGCGACATCGAATGGGGTGAGGTCCCCGATGGCCACACCTGGACGACCTGGCGCGACCTGCTCGACCCGCATCTGACCCGCCTACTGAGAAGGGCCTGGACCTGATGGACCGCTTCCACATCGACTTGGACGCCCCCGGCTTCGACCGCACCGGCACGGTGATCCGCTACGGCCACTTCGGACGCCCCGTGCTGGTCTTCCCCTCCGAGGCCGGACGCGCCTGGGACTACGAGAACAACGGCATGGTGGACGCCGTCGCCCCGCTGATCGACGCCGGCCGGATCAAGCTGTACTGCGTCGACTCCTTCGACGCCCAGACCTGGTCGGATCGCTGGCTCTCACTCGAGGAGCGGGCCAGAAGACATGGCGCCTACGCGTCCTGGATCACCAATCAGGTGGCCGGCTTCATCGGCAGCGACTCGCCCGGGACGTCCGACGCGATCGTCACCGGCTGCTCGCTCGGCGCCTACCACGCGCTGCAGTTCGCGCTCACCCGGGCCGACCTGTTCCCGGTCGCGATCTGCCTCTCCGGCAACTACGACCCGTCCAGCTGGCACGCCTGGGGCGAGCGGGGTGACGCCGCCTACTTCGCCAACCCGACCAGCTATGTGCCCAACCTGGGCGGCGAGCACCTGGATTGGCTGCGGTCCCGGCTGTACGCCGTCCTGGTCGCCGGGAACGGGGCCTGGGAGACCTACCCGACCGGTGCGCTGCCGTCCACCCAGCACATGGCGCACCTGCTCGCCGAGAAGGGCATCAACCATGAACTCGACCTGTGGGGCAACGACGTCTCGCACGATTGGTACTGGTGGCAAAGACAGATCGCGCACCATCTGCCGCGTTTCTGCTGAGATCGCTATCGTCGCGTCATGACCACCAACCGGCATCATCAGATCGGTCTCCTGCTCGGCGCCGAGGAGGACTGGCCGCGGGCGTTCGGGGCGATTCTGGACATGGTCGGCCCGATCACCGTGGACGGTGTCACCCACACGGTGGGCGCCGAGCGGCTTACCATCGAACCGTTCGACCTGACCGATCCGGTCCGGACGCCGCTGGTCATCGACCGGCTGGCGCACTGGTACTACCACCCGCGGGAATGGCTGAAGAAGGCGGCGATGGTCAACGGGACCTACCTGTTGAACAGCCCGTTCACCTTCCAGTCGATGGAGAAGCACTCCGCCTACTGCGCCATGCTGCGGCTCGGCCTCAAGGTGCCCAAGACCGTGCTGGTGCCGTACAAGAATCCGGTCGACAACGTCCGGTGGGCCTACACGGCGGCGAAGTACAACCAGCCGTTCGACCTGGAGGCGATCGCGGCCGACCTGGGCTACCCGCTGTACATGAAGCCGTTCGACGGCGGTGGCTGGCGTGGCGTCTCGCGGATCGACAACCCCGACGACCTGCGCCGGGCCTATGACGCGTCCGGTGAGATGCTGATGCACCTGCAGGCGACCGTCGACTACGACGTCTTCGCCCGGGCACTCTCGATCGGCCCCGAGACGATGGTGATGGATTTCCGTCCCGAGCAGCCGATGCACAACCGCTACCACGTCTCGCACGGCTTCCTGTCGACCCAGGCCGGCTGGGAGACCGCGGCGATCAGCCGGATCGTGAACGCCTTCTTCGCCTGGGAGTTCAACTCGGCCGAGATGCTGGTCGCCGGCGACGAGGTGTACCCGATCGACTACGCCAACGCTTGCCCGGACGTCGCCGTCACCTCGCTGCACTACTACTTCCCGTGGGCGATCAAGGCGCTCGTCCGATGGAGTGTGTACTGCCTGGTCACCGACCGCAAAGGTGCCATCGACCTGCACACCGAGCGGTTCTTCGAGATCGCCGACGACCCGTCGCTGTCCTACCAGGCGAAGCTCGAGGGCTATCTGGAGCTGGCCGACGCCTACTTCGAGTCCGACGCGTACTGGGAGTTCTGCGATGAGCACCTCGGCCATCTGGACGCAGCCGTGCTCGACTGGGTGCGCTCAGCCGAGTTCGACGCTTTGTTGGTGGACACCGTCCGGGCCACCTATCCGCCGCACGAGCACGACCGGTTCCTGGGCCACTTCCGCGGCCTGACCAAGGCCTGGGCCGACGAGCAGGACTAGCGCCGTTCTCAGGCCGCCAGGAACCACACCCAGTTCGCCTTGGCGCCGGTCTCGGCACGGTCCAGCAGTTCCAGCTCGCCACCCCGGACGCGGTACAGCGACACGTGGGTGGAAAGCTCGCCCGCGCACACCAGGTAGCGCCCGTCGGGTGAGACCGCGAAGCCGCGCGGCTGCGTCTCGGTGACGGTGAAGCCGGACGGCGCGGTCAGCGAACCGTCGGCGCCCACACCGACCGCACCCAGGGTGCTCTCGGTGCGTTCCGAGCACCACAGGTGCTCCGGGTCGGAGAAGTGCAGGTCGGCGCCCCAGATGAAGTGGTTCGCCCGCGGATCGGCGCCGAACTCGCTGTGACCGAGCCCCTTCGACGGGTCGTGCGCCGTCGTCCGGCCACTGGGGGTGAGGCTGCCGAAGTAGCTGTCACGCCGGTAGCGCAGCACTTCTCCCGAGAACTCGGTGAGCACGTAGAGCGCGTCCTGGGCAGCGTTCAGCACCAGGTGCCGCGGCCCCGAACCGGACGGCGCGGCGACGGTCGCCGGCGTCAACGGCCGCAGGTTGAGCCACGGATCGATCGAGTACTGGGCGACCAGGTCGGCGCCCAGCGAGACGAAGTAGGCGAACCGGCCGTCGGCGCTGGCCCGCACCGAATGCAGGTTCGGATACTCGACCCTGGCGATCGGGTCGCTCACCTCGCCGTCGTGCACGGCGCAGGTGATGCCATAACCGCCGCCGTAGCAGGCACCCAGCAGGGCGGAGCCGTTCCGGGTCAACGACAGATAGTTCATCGCGCCGTCGGGCAGCGACACATGGGAACGGGCGGTGAGCCGTCCCGACGAATGATCCAGGGCGAGGGTGGTGATGCCCGGATCATCCCCCTTGACCGAGGCGTAGAGCAGGTTGCGCCGGGCGTCGACCACGAAGGTGGAACAGCCGGGCACGCCGCTGTTGACCGCCACACGCTGCAACCGGCCGTCGATCAGCCGAAATGAACTGATGGTGCCGTCGCCGGAATTGGCGACCAGGACGAGCCAGGAACCGGACATGACAGCATCCTATTGGCCCGATCAGGCTTATTGGGCCAGGCCGTAGAGCCGATCCCCGGCGTCGCCCAAACCCGGAACGATGTAGCCGTGCTCGTTGAGCCGTTCGTCCACCGCCGCGACCACCAAAGTGGTGGGCACGCCGATCGGATCGACGAGCTCACGCATCTTCGCGATGCCCTCGGGTGCGGCCAGCAGGCAGAGGCAGGTGATGTGGTCGGCGCCCCTGTCGACCAGGAACTTCACGCAGCCGGCCAGCGAGCCGCCGGTGGCCAGCATCGGATCGAGCACGTAGCACTGGCGTCCGGAGAGGTCCTGCGGCAACCGTTCCGCGTAGGTGAACGGCTCCAGGGTTTCTTCGTCGCGCACCATGCCGACGAAACCGACCTCGGCGGTCGGCATCAGCCGCATCATGCCGTCGAGCATGCCGAGACCGGCGCGCAGGATCGGCACCACCAGCGGCCGTGGGCGAGAGAGTTTGGTGCCGGTGGTGACGGTGATCGGTGTCGTGACCTCGCAGGTCTCGACCCGGACTTCACGGGTCGCCTCGTAGGCGAGCAAGGTGACCAGTTCCTCCACCAGTTGACGAAACACCGGTGAGCCGGTCTCCACGCTGCGAAGCAGCGTCACCTTGTGGGAGACCAACGGATGATCGAGTGCACGCAGTTCCACATCCGAACCTTTGCACAAGTGTGCGTGCTTGGGGCGGGCGTGAAACGATGGGCGTCCAGGACAAGGGAGTGGTGATGAGCAGGTACACCGACACCTCCGACGAGGAGTACGCGGATCGCGGTGACGACCGTCCCGGGCTCGACGACCTCGAGCCGGCGGTGGAGTTGCTGGGCGACCTGCTCGATGACGACGACGCAGAGGACGAGGACGACTACCCCGAGGACGCCACCGAGGACGACATCGACCTGGTGGTGGGGCTCTATCGCGAGGACGGCCTGCCGGTCGCCGTCGCGCTGGGCATCGAGTTGGCGAACGACCTCGATGAGTTGATCAACCAGCTGCGCCGGGTGCCGGGTGACGGCGGCGCGGTCGGGCTGGTTTCGATCGCGTCGGAGTTCTTCGTCATCGTCCGGGTGCGCGGCAAGCGCGTCCAGGTGCTGCTGTCCGACGAGCTCGCAGCCACCGACTGGCCGATCGCCCGCGACGTGGCCGACTTCCTGGGTTCCGAGCTGCCCGAGGACGACGAGGACGCCGGCCCGATCGGCGATCTCGACATCCTCGCCGACGTCGGCATTCCCGATTTCGAGATCGAGGCGCTGTGCGACTCCGACGACGATTCGGACGTGTTGGTCGAGCGGATCGTGAAGAAGCTGAAGTTCCTGCCCCAGTACCGCAAGGCGGTGCAGGCGGCGTTCGGCCTGTGAGGTGAACCGCTGGCTCGCGCCGATGGCGCAGGCCCGCGCAGAAGCGGCCTTGGCGCCCGCACACGGTGACGTGCCGGTCGGGGCGGTGCTGCTCGACCCGGCCGGCCGGCTGGTCGCGCAGGCGCACAACGAACGCGAGCTGACCGGCGACCCCACCGCCCACGCCGAGGTGCTGGCGCTGCGGCGGGCCGCCGCGGCACGGGGTGAGTGGCGACTGGACGGCCACACCCTGGTGGTCACCCTGGAGCCCTGCACGATGTGCGCCGGCGCGCTGGTGCTGGCCCGCGTCGAACGGTTGGTGATCGGCGCCTGGGACGCCAAGGCCGGTGCGGTGGCGTCGATTTTCGACGTGGTGCGCGATCCCCGGCTGAACCACCGCGTCGAGGTGGTCGGCGGCATCGACGCGGACGTCTGCGGCGCGCAGTTGCGGGAGTTCTTCGAGGGCCGGCGGTGACCGCCTTCGTCGGTCGAGCTCGTTCTCTCTCGCTGGTCGAGCTTGTCGAGACCTGATTTGGCACGAACGCAGACATCGCCGATAGAATCACCGACGGTGGCGTGTCCGAGCGGCCTAAGGAGCACGCCTCGAAAGCGTGTGTGGGTCCTGCCCACCGTGGGTTCAAATCCCACCGCCACCGCCAACCGGACGCCGCTCCACCCGTGAGGTGGAGCGGCGTCTTTGGTTGTGTGTGTCTGGGTGTGTCTCTGGGCAGGCTAGGTCGCTGCCCGGCCAAGTGCCGCCGCCGCAATGTCGACATC
>NZ_JAPUED010000124.1 GCF_027492755.1 Micropruina sp.
CTGGCTCCGGACAAGGCCGCAGCCCTGCTCGCCCGTCTCCCCTGACATTCGGGGACGGTTCTTCGACGTGCGAATCTCGCACTTTCGGGGACGGTTCTTCCACATGCGAATCCCGAACCTTCGGGGACGGTTCTTCGACGTGCGAAATCCGCATGCCCGAGAACCGTCCCCAGGCGTGCGAAATTGGCACCCGAGAGAACCGTCCCCGGGAGTGCGAAAAGCGAATGCGGAAGAACCGTCCCCGGATGTGCGACGGGGACGGTTCCCGAGCTTCGCTGCGGTGAACCGTCCCCGTAGAGAGCGGATGGGTGAACGGGTCAGCCGACGTAGGGTTCGACCTCGAGAATGGTCACGTCGATCGGCTTGCCGTTGGGTGCGGAGTAGCTGGCGGTCTCGCCGATCTTCTTGCCGATGATCGCCGAACCCAGCGGGGACTGCGGCGAGAACACCTCGACCTCGGTGTTGCCGGCCAACGCCATCAACTCGCGCGAGCCCAGCAGGAAGGTGTCGGTGTCGTCGGGATCATCGTCGTAGTAGATGGTGACCTTGCAGCCGGGGGAGACCTGGTCGGCGTCGCCGGCGGGGGCCTCACCCACTTGCGCATGTCGGAGCATCGACTCCAACTGCCGGATCCGCAGCTCCTGCTGCCCCTGCTCGTCGCGAGCCGCGTGATACCCCGCGTTCTCGCTCAGATCTCCTTCGTCGCGGGCGCGCGCGATCTTGGCGGTCACCGCCGCGCGGCCGGCGCCCTTGAGATGTTCGAGTTCCGCCGTTGCGGCGTCGAATGCCTCCTGGGTCAGCCAGACCGTGTCAACCTGCTCGTCAGCCATCGAGCGAGCCTACCAACTTCCTCGAAGGTCTTCAGGAAGGCCCGCAGCTGTCCACGGTGACGGCCGTCCCGCGCTTGAAGGTGCGCAGGCTGACTTCGACCTGGGTGACCCGCTCGGTGCCCGGCGGGATCTCCACCCAGCGCTCGCCGACCCGCTCGTAGCTGACCGCCTGGACGACCAGGAAACACTTCACCGGCTGCGCCGGATCGGGGCGGTCGATAGCCAGGGTGGCCTTCAGTTCGTTGTCGGAGACCACGGAGAAGGCGTCGATCCGTCCGCTCACCGGCGGGTTCGCCTTATGGGACGCCACCCAGATCACGTAGCCGATCAGGGCCAGGATGACGAGGCCCAGGACGGCGACCGCGGCCGCCGACAGGCGTTTGGGCGGGTACCGCCGACGGATCCGTTCACGGTCTGCTGCGGTGATGGTCACCCGGACATTCTGCCCGTCCGCCGAGTGGATCGGACGCCGTCCGTTTGCGTCGCTGGGCACAATGGCGCCCATGTCCACCACCAGCGCGATCCGCGTGGACGCGTCCGGCGAGCCGCTGCGGCTGCTGCACGTCCATGCTCATCCCGACGACGAGTCGTCCAAGGGTGCCGCCACCACCGCCAAGTACGTGGCCCAGGGTGTCAAGGTGCTGGTCGCCACGTGTACCGGTGGCGAACGGGGCTCGATTCTGAACCCGCGAATGGACACCCCGGAGAACTGGGCGCGGATCTCCACCCTGCGCACCGAGGAGATGGCCCGCGCCAAGACCATTCTCGGCATCGAGCAGACGTGGCTGGGCTTCGTCGATTCCGGCCTGCCCGAGGGCGATCCGTTGCCGCCGCTGCCCGAGGGTTGCTTCGGTCTGCAGGATCCCGAGGTGGCCGCCGGGGCGCTGGTCAAGGTGATTCGCGAGTTCCGTCCGCACGTGCTGACCACGTATGACGAGAACGGCGGCTACCCGCACCCCGACCACATCATGTGCCACAAGATCTCGATTGCCGCCGTCGAGGCTGCCGCCGACCCGGACGCCTGGCCCGAGCACGGCCCGGCCTGGCAGGTCCTCAAGGTCTACTACCACATGGGTTTCCACCGGGCCCGGTTCGCGAAGCTGGACGAACTGATGCACGCCCACGGCCTGGAGAGCCCGTACGCGGAGTGGCTGAACAACTGGGAGCGGGACGAGGTCGAGGACCGGCTGACCACCTTCGTGCCCTGCGGCGACTACTTCCCGCTGCGTGACCACGCCCTGCGCGCGCACGCCAGCCAGATCGACCCGGACGGTCCATGGTTCGCGGTGCCGCTGGCCATTCAGCAGGCCGGCTGGCCCACCGAGGATTTCCAGCTGGCCAAGTCGATCGTGCCGGTCACCCTGCCCGAGGACGACCTGTTCGCGGGCATCGACACCCGAACTCCGATTACGCTCGACACATGGTCCTACTCGATCTAGCCGACGCCAGTTGGTTTCCCCTGGTGATGGTGATTGCCATCGCCGGGCTGATGTACCTGCTCTACCTCAGCATGCGACACGAGATCCGCAAGATCCGGGTGCCTCGGCGCGACGCCGAGTCACCCCAGAGTCCTACCGAGCAGTAGCTTCGTACGGAGGCACTTGCCAAGCACTCTGCGCGAACACCTGAGCGCTGATCTCGAGAGATGTCGCTGCCGGTACGGGAGGCATCGGAGTCACGCCGCGTTCCAGCGCTCGCTCTCGAGCATCTGTGCGAAGTAGCCCTCCTCTTCGGAGAGCTGGTCGTACCGGCCGTCCTGAACGACCCTGCCCTCGTGGAGCACGATGATTCGGTCCATCGTTCGCAGTGTGCTCAGCCGGTGGGCAACGACCAGCATGGTGACGCCGTACAACTCATCGATCGCCTGCTGCACGACGGCCTGGGACGGCCCGTCCAGCGCGGACGTCGGCTCATCGAGAAGCATGACCGGTGGAGTCGCCAGCAGGGCGCGAGCGATGCAGAGGCGCTGGCGTTGACCACCGGAGACATTCGACCCGCGTTGCGCGACCGTCGTGTCATAGCCGTTCGGGAGGGCATGGATCTCGCCCAGGATGTTGGCGCGACGGCAGGCGTCGTCGAGATCGGTGTCGTTGACGTTCTCCCGGCCGAGCAGAAGGTTCTCGCGGATGGTCCCGGGGAACAACGACGGCTCCTGGCTGACGTAGCCCAAGATCGTGACCAACTCGGAGCGACCGATCTCTTCGACCGGACGACCCTGGAGCAGTACCTCGCCCGAATGGCCGTGATGCAGACGTGCGAGCAGATCGAGCATCGTCGACTTTCCGCCGCCGCTCGACCCGACGATGCCGACACGCTCGCCGGCCTTGATGCGCGTGGAGAGCCCGTCCAGGGTCGGCTTCGGCGCGCCGTCGTAGCTGAAGGTCACGTTGTCGAAGACGATCGCGTCCTCGGCCGCCAGGGGCGTCGCGGGGCGGTCGGTCACGGCTGCCCTGTCCGCGAAGGAGATGTCGTACGGCACATCGAGATCGTTCAGCAGATTGTCGGCCTGCAGCGCGGCCTCGGAGCTCTCATCGAACACCCGGTGCAGTTCCCTCAGCGGTTTGGTGATGGCCAGGTACAGAAGCACCTCGCCAGCAAGATCACCAGCGGAGCGGCTCGCACCCATCGTGATCGTCACGACCAAGCACACCACCAGCCAGAACGCCTCATTCACGGCCTTACCCGCGTCGAACAGGCTCATCGCGATGTGGTGGCGAAGTTCGGTGCGCCGAAGCCGGTCACACTCGTCGCCGACGCGCCGATCGAAGTAGCCCTCCGTGCCAGAGGTGCGAATGACCTTGAGCATCGCCAGCCAGGCGCCGACCGAACCGTCGATCCTCTCTTTGGCGCTGTTGAGCGCGACGCGAATGCCGTTCTGGCTGTGGATCTGCCAGAACACCAGGCCGAAACCGGTAGGGATGACCATCGACATCACGGCACCCAGCCAGCCGTATTTGATCCAGGCCAGCACCACCGCGAAGATCGCCACCAGCAGCGCCGGGGCCAGGTCGGCTGCTCCGAGCTTGATCAGCTTCGCTGCACCCTCGACGCTCCGGTTGGCCCGGCCGTAGATCGCACCATCTGACCCCTCGCGGAACCGCTTGAGGTCCCAGCGAAGGAGATGACCGTAGATCTTCTGCCTGGCGTCGGACTCGAAGCCCGTTGTCACGGTATGCACGAGCTGGTGTTTCGCCACGTCCATGGCACTGATGAAGGCGTACGCCAGCAGCAGCAAGGTCATCGGCCAGATCGCGTCGCCGAGACCGGCCAGCGTGCCGTCCTGGAACACCGCGTCGACGAACGTGCCGACGATCACCGGCACCGCGGCGGTCGTCATGCTGCCCAGGACGATGGCCACCGTGGCCCAAGCCAGCCGTTTGCGATCTGCCGCACTCAGAGCCTTGATGAGGCGGCCCCAGATCTTCGCCGCCAAGGCCAGCCCGCCGTTGGCCCCGGTACTCTCACTGCTCACTTCGTTACGACCTTCCTGATCGCGAGGATCGCACCGCACCCGCGGAGTCCGATCACCGTCTGCTCACGACCTGACGCTCGCGCGGCTCGGCCTCGGCGTCATTGTTGCCCAGGGGGAGGATGCTCGCGCTACCCGATGCCGGGTGCCGGACAACGGCGGTGACCTCGCTCGCGCCGTCGCTCTCGGTGGCCACCGGCTCAACGATGGCGGCGAGGAAGCTCGCGCGGAGTCAGGGCTGGCGCGAACCGCGTCGGAGGTCCCGCAGTGGGGCTGTGGCCGACAGCGCTACGGCGTGGGTCGAGTGTGCCTCCATGGACCTGGCCAGGTGGTGTCGCCATCGGTCCTAGGCTGAGGGGCGGGCTGCCGCCAGCCCTCGTGGGCTGGGAAGCCAGCCGCTTGATCTGCTACCCGTCAGGAGTCCGCAGGAATGGCCAACCGGCTCGCCGAGGCGTCCAGCCCCTATCTGCTCCAGCACGCGGAGAACCCGATCGACTGGTGGCCATGGACGCCGGACGCGTTCGCTGAGGCGCGGCGGCGCGACGTCCCGATTCTGTTGAGCGTCGGCTACGCCGCCTGCCATTGGTGCCACGTGATGGCCCACGAGTCGTTCTCCGACCCTGAGGTGGCGGCCCTGGTGAACGCCCACTTCGTGGCGATCAAGGTCGACCGCGAGGAGCGTCCCGACGTCGACGCCGTCTTCATGAAGGCCACCCAGGCGCTGACCGGGCAGGGCGGCTGGCCGATGACAGTCTTCCTCACCCCGGAGGGCCGTCCGTTCTTCGCCGGCACCTACTACCCGCCGGAGCCGGCACACGGGCTGCCGTCCTTCGCCCAGTTGGTCACCGCTCTGGCGGACGCCTGGACGTCCCGGCGCGACGAGGTGCTGACCAGTGCGGACTCGATCGTGGCCCACCTCAGCGATGAGTTCGGCACCTTGCCGGCGTCCGGTGATCTCGATCTGGCGCAGCTCCCCGAGAAGGTCTCGGCCGATTTCGACCCGGTGCACGGCGGCTTCGGCAGCGCACCCAAATTCCCGGCGCCCGGGCTGATCGACGCCCTGCTGGTCACCGGTGAGCCGGCCTCGCTCGATCTCGCCCAGCGCAGCCTGGAGGCGATGTTGCGCGGCGGCATCCACGATCAGGTGGGCGGTGGCTTCCACCGCTACAGCGTCGACGCCGGCTGGGTGGTGCCGCACTTCGAGAAGATGCTCTACGACAACGCGTTGCTGCTCGGCAGCTACACCCGCGCTTGGTGCCGCACCGCCGATCACGATCGCGGGCTGCGGCTGCTGTTCGAGCGCGCCGTCCGCGGCATCGTCGACTTTCTCGCCCGTGACCTGCAGCTGGACGGCGGCGGTTTCGCCGCCAGCCTGGACGCCGACTCCTGCGACATCCGCGGCATGGTGCACGAGGGCATCTACTACGTGTGGTCGCCGGAGCTGCTTACCGACGCCCTCGGCGAAGCCGACTCCGACTGGGCCTGCGAGGTGTTCCACGTCACCCAGCGCGGCACCTTCGAACACGGCCTCTCCACCCTGCAACTGCGCGGCACCCCGGACTGGGACCGGTTCGACGCCGTCCTCGACCGGCTGCGTGAGGTGCGGTCCGGACGGTTCGCGCCGGCGCGCGACGACAAGCTGGTCGCCGCCTGGAACGGCTTCGCGATCGACTCGCTGGTGAACGCTGCGCTGGTGTTCGGCGAGCCGGGCTGGCTGGAACTCGCCGAGCGCGCCGCACAGGCGTCCTGGCTGCTGATGGTGGACGGCGAGCTGCGGCGCGCGGGCCTGGACGGCGTACCGAGCGACGCCTCCGGGATGGCCGACGACTACGGAGCGTTGGCGCTCGGCTACGCCCGGCTGGCGGGCGCGATCGGCGACGCGGTGTGGTTGGAGCGGGCGGTTGCCCTGCTCGAGACGGCGCTGCAGCGATTCGGGGCCGACGACGGCGGCTTCTACGACGCGCCGGCCGACGGCAACGGCGTCCGGCCCTTCGCGCGGGCTCGCGACACCGCAGACAACCCCACTCCGTCCGGGACGGCCTGTCTGGTCGCCGCGCTGCGCCTGGTGGGCCTGCTGGCCGATCGGTCCGACTTCGAGGTGCGCGCCGAACGGGCCGCGGCCACGCTGCTCGGCGTCCTCCAGGCGGCGCCCCGTTTCGCCGGCTGGGCGTTCGTCGACGCACTGATCGCCGACCAGGCCGCGAAGCGCCTCGCTCCCGCGGTTGCCGTGCTGGTGACGCCGGACGGCGCCCAGCTGACCGAACTGACCCGCGCAGCCGCCCGGATGGCGCCCGCCGGCACCGCCCTGGTCGCCGGTCCGGCAGGGACGCGCGGCTTCGCCCAGCACTTCGACGACCGGGACGTACGCGACGGTGAGACCACCGCATACGTATGCCGCGGAACGGTCTGCTTCGCACCGGCCACCGACGTGCGCGAGTTGCGTGCGGCGCTGTGGAAGAGGATGTAACAGGCCGGACGGGCGCGGTCCTTCCCCATGTTCCGGCTTGTGGAACGGCCTTGGTGGTGACGAAGGTGAACGACACCACCTACACGGTGGTCACCGACGCCAAGGGCTTGAGCAAGGGCCTCGCCGACGTCGACCCGGACGATGAGTTCAGCACCGAGGATGCGGACAAGGCGATCACCGATCTGCAGGACGGCGCCAACCTCCGTAACTTACGGTACCGTAGGTATATGTCCACGACCCGCGCACAGTCACTGACCCCAGCGGAGACGTCCCTCCCGAAGCCGCTGCTGCGCGGCTGGCTGCATCTGGTCATGACGCCGATCGCGTTGCTCGCCGGCATCACCCTGGTCGTTCTCGCACCCACCCAGACGGGACGGATCGGTGGCGCGGTGTGGCTGCTCGCCGCCGTCGAACTCTTCGGCGTCAGCGCGCTGTACCACCGCGGTCGCTGGGGCGAGCGGACCCAGCTGATGCTGCGCCGGCTCGACCACGCCAACATCTTCATCTTCATCGCGGCGTCCTACACGCCGCTGGCGCTGGCCCTGCTCAGCCCGCCGAGCCGGGCCGCCCTGCTGTGGTTCGTCTGGCTCACCGCGCTGGCCGGGGTGTTCTTCAATCTGGTCTGGATCTCGTCCCCGCGCTGGCTGCACACCCTGCTCTACCTGGCCATGGGGTGGGCGGCGCTCGGCTGGATCGGTGAGTTCTGGGCCAACGCGCCGCTGCCGGCGTTCGTGCTGATCGCCGTCGGCGGCTTCGTCTACAGCGGGGGCGCGGTGGTCTACGCGCTCAAGCGGCCCGACCCGTCCCCGCGCTACTTCGGCTACCACGAGATCTTCCACGCCTGCACCGTGGTGGCCGCGATCTGTCATTTCGTCGCCATCGCCCTGGTCACGCTGCGCTGAAGGCCTCGGTCGAGGCCTTGTCGATATCCGTACCTTCTCGGGACCGTGGCACTACCCGAGAGGGGGTGCCACGCCGGTATTCTGACCGGCATGGAGTTGGCCACTCGCGTCGCCCGAGTGCTGTCGGCGCTCGATCCGACCGGGTTGCTCTACCGCACCTACGAGCAGCGGCTGCTCGCCGAGTTGAGCCCCGATCGGCTGCCCCGGCACATTGCGGTGATGGCGGACGGCAACCGCCGCTGGGCTCGGCGCAACGCCCCCGACGAACCCGTCGCAGTCGGCTATGACGCGGGTGCCGACAAGCTCAAGGAGTTCGTCGGCTGGTGCGAAGAGGTGGGCATTCCGACGGTCACCGTCTGGGTGCTGTCCACCGAGAATCTGGATCGGTCCAGCGACCACGAGTTCGCGCCGCTGCTGCAGGTGATCGAAGACCTGGTGGTCGATCTCGCCGCCGACGGGCCATGGCGGGTGCAGGTCGTCGGTGACCTCGATCTGCTGCCGCCGACGATGGCCGCACGGTTGCGCCAGGCGTCCGCGAGCACCGAGGGTCGCAACGGCATGCACGTGAACATCGCCGTCTCCTACGGCGGACGCCACGAGTTGCGCGACGCCTTCCGCTCGCTGCTGGCCGCCGAGGCGGCCAAGGGCACCAGCCTGGAGGAGCTGTCCCGCACCCTGGAGATCGACCAGATCGCGTCCCATCTGTACACGGCGGGGCAGCCCGATCCCGATCTGGTCATTCGGACCTCCGGTGAGCAGCGGCTGTCCGGTTTCCTGATCTGGCAGTCGGCGCACAGCGAGTTCTACTTCCACGAGGCGCTCTGGCCCGACTTCCGCAAGGTCGACTTCATCCGCGCGTTGCGCTCGTACGCCCAGCGTGAGCGGCGCTTCGGCCGCTGATCCGCGCACTGGGGCTACAGTGCGGCGCGTGGTCATCCGGCAACCGATCCTCACCTGGTCGTGGCTGCGACTGGCCGGCGCAACCCTCATCCTGGTGGCGCTCGTCGTCCAGTTGACCGCCTCGATCTCCGCGGCGCTGGCCAATCCGACTCCGCACGGCGGCCACCTGCCGACGGTGCTGACGAACTTCTTCAGCTACTTCACGATCCTGTCGAACGTGTCCGCGGCGATCGCCCTGCTGGTCGCCGGCGGCTGGGGTCTGCGTCACGCGTCGGACGCCGTGATCGAGCCGCTGCCGATCGCGCGGCTGAGAGCCTGTGTGGCGACCTACATGATCACCACCGGCGTGGTCTACAACCTGTTGCTCCGGAATGCGCAGGTGGGCATCTCGGCACCGTGGGTGAACGAGGTGCTGCACGTCGCCGCACCGTTGCTCCTGCTGGCGGACGCGTTCTTCGCGCCCCGGCGGCGGCCGCTGCGCTGGCGGGTGCTCGTCCTGATCGTCGCTCTGCCGATCGCCTGGATCGGCTACACGTTGCTCCGCGCGAACCACGTGGTCAGCCCGATCACCGGTGACCCGTGGTGGTACCCGTATCCGTTCCTCGACCCTCACCTGGTACCGGGTGGTTATGTGGGTGTGGCCGGCTACGTCGCGGTTGTCGCGGTGGTGATCGTCGGGATCGGCGCCGGCGTCGTCGCCCTGTCCAGGTGGCGCGGCGCCGGCTGACGCTCGCGCGCCGGCCGATCGGCTAGGCCCTCCCTGAGGAAGCGCTGATCATTCACGTCATCCCGGGCTCTCAGGAGGGAGAGATCCCGGATCAAGTCCGGGATGACGATCGTGGGAGGGCTTTTCGGGCTTGGTGAGGCGGTGGTTCGGGGGCTAGCCGTCGGAGAGCAGGATCTCGCTGAGTGCGGCACGTAGGGGGTCGGGGAGGTCGATGCCGTCCAGCCGCCGCAGCACGTCCAGCGTGTCACCGGGATGGCTGATCATCGTCCAGGCACGTTCCTTGTCCGCGTAGTCGCATTGCGCGGCGTTCAGGACGTCGAACAGCCGTTCGGCGATCGTCGGGCCGCCGCCTCGCACCGGGGCGGTCAGCGTCAGCGTCACGCCGTCCGCGGTGTTCACCTCGCCGAGGTCGATGGTCAGCCGGCCGGCGCCGGGGGTGGCCACGCCGCCGTCCACGCTCGCGGCGTCGCTGATGCCGTGCAGGATCACCGTCCAGCGGCGCAGTGCCGGCACCACGTCCAGTTCGCCGGCGGCCGGGGCGATGGTGAACCGGGACGCGTCGTCGTCCCACTCCAAGGTTGTCCGGACGGCTCGCGGCACCGCCGCGTCGTCGTCCTCGTACAGGGTGAACGAGCCGATCGCGCCCGCGAAGACATGAACCTCGAACGCGGGCGGATTGCCCACCCCGTACTCCTCGGGGGCGGTCATCGGCACGATCGCGCCCGGACGGACCAGCACGGGGTAGCCGGACAGCGGGCGATGCAGCTGCACCGTCCGTCCGCCCGAGTAGCGCAGGTCGGTGAAGAAGTCGATCCAGGGGCCCTCGGGCAACCAGGTGGTCACCGCACCCAGCCCGGTGACGCGATCGGCCGGTGCGGTGATCGGCGCCACCAGCAGCTTCGAGCCGAACAGGAAGGTGTTGCGCGAACCGTAGGCGCGCTGCACGTAGACGTCGCCCTGCCGATGCACGTGATACAGCGGACGGCACAGCGCCCGGTTGGTGCGGTGCGCCCGCTCGTTCATCGTGTACAGGTAGGGCAGCAGCCGGTGCCGCAGCCGCAGGAAGTCGACCATCACCGCGGCGTGCTCGGCTGGATAGTTCCATGGCTCCTTGCCCATGAACCGGCTCAGCGTGGAGTGCAGCCGGTTGATCGGCGAGAAGGTACCCAACTGGAACCAGCGAGTGACGAGTTCGTTGTCGCGGTAGCCGAACATGTGGCCGCCGATGTCGTGGCTCCACCAGCCGAAGCCGATGTTGGCGGCCGTCGCGGTGAAGCGTGGCTGGAACTCCAGGCTGCCCCACGAGTTGATCGTGTCGCCGGAGAAACCCACCGGGTAGCGGTGCGAACCCGGTCCGGCGTAGCGCGAGAAGGTGATCGGACGCTGCCCGCGCCGCGCGCTGTCCAGGTAGTGGAAGTGGTTCAGCAGCCACAGCGGATCGAGTCCGGCCAGCGATGAATGGGTGCCCTGTTGCCAGTCCAGCCACCAGAAGTCGACGCCGGAGTCCTCCAACGGGTGGTGCACCTGCTCGAAGTAGTTGGCCAGGAAGTGCTGGTCGGCGATGTCGAAGTCGACCGGCTGCTCGGTGGCCGGGTCGATGCCCAT
>NZ_JAPUED010000125.1 GCF_027492755.1 Micropruina sp.
GTGGGATCGTTGTCGATGGGACCGTCAGTCATCGGTCAGTCTCCATTCGTTGGGGTCTACCGCTGGTTGTGCTTGTCGAAACCGCGTGCGCCAGGTCTCGACAAGCTCGACCAACGAGGGCTCAGATGTCGAGGAAGCGGACGTCCTTGGCGTTGCGCTGGATGAAGTGACGTCGCGGCTCGACCTCCTCGCCCATCAGGATCGAGAACATGTTGTCGGCGGTGGCGGCGTCTTCGAGGGTCACCTGCAGCAGCGAACGCTTGTCCGGGTCCATCGTGGTGTCCCACAGGTCGTCGGCGTTCATTTCGCCCAGGCCCTTGTAGCGCTGGATCGGGTTGTTGTTCGGCGCCGGCAGCTTCTTGCCCGCCGCGAAGCCGGCGTCGCGCAGGGTGTCGCGTTCGGCGTCCGAATAGGCCAGCTCGTGCGGAGCGTTGGTCCAGCGCAGCCGGTACAGCGGCGGTTGCGCCAAGTACACGTAGCCGTGGTCGATCAGCGGCTTCATGAACCGGAACAGCAGGGTGAGCAGCAGGGTGCGGATGTGCGCCCCGTCGACGTCGGCGTCGGCCATCAGCACGATCTTGTGGTAGCGCAGCTTGTTGACGTCGAAGTCGTCCTGCACCCCGGTGCCGAGCACGTTGATGATCGCCTCGACCTCGCGGTTCTGCAGGATCTTGTCGATCCGGGCCTTCTCGACGTTCAGGATCTTGCCGCGGATCGGCAGGATCGCCTGGATCCGCGGGTCGCGTCCGCCCTTGGCCGAGCCGCCGGCGGAGTCGCCCTCGACGATGAACACCTCGCACTCGGACGGCTCTGTCGACTGGCAGTCGGACAGCTTGCCGTACTGGCCGGTCTTCAGCAGGCCCTTGCGGCTACGGGCGATGTCGCGGGCCTTGCGGGCCGCGATCCGGGCCGACGCCGCCGCCTGCGCCTTGCGGACGATGTCGCGACCCTCGGCCGGGTTCTTCTCGAACCAGTCGCCGAGCAGGTCGTTGGTGACCCGCTGGACGAACGACCGGGCCTCGGTGTTGCCGAGCTTGGTCTTGGTCTGCCCCTCGAACTGCGGCTCGCCGAGCTTGATGCTGATGATCGCGGTGAGGCCCTCGCGGATGTCGTCGCCGGAGACCCGGTCCTCGCGCTTCTTGATCAGCCCCCAGGTCTCGCCCCAGCGGTTGACGGTGTTGGTCAGCGCGGCCCGGAAGCCCTCTTCGTGGGTGCCGCCCTCGTGGGTGTTGATGGTGTTGGCGAAGGTGTGCACGCTCTCGTTGAACGACGAGTTCCACTGCATCGCCACTTCGAGGCTGAGTTGCTGCTCGTCGTTGTTGGCGTCGATCGCGATCACCGACGGGTGGATCGTCTCTTTGCTGCCGGTGAGGAACTTCACGAAGTCGATCAGGCCGTCGTCGTAGTGGAAGACGTCGCGCTGCGGCTCATCCTCCTCATCGGTGCGGCGGTCGGTGCGTTCGTCGATCAGCGTGATGGACAGGCCCTTGTTCAGGAACGCCATCTCGCGGAACCGGGTGGCCAGCGTCTCGTAGCTGTAGGTGGTGGTCTCGAAGATGTCCGAGCTGGCGTAGAAGGTGACCGTGGTGCCGGTCTCGTCGGACGGCTCCAGCTGCTCCAGCGGGCCGTCGGGGTCACCCAGGGTGAAGCTCTGCTGCCAGTGGTAGCCATCGCGGCGGACGTCGACCGTCAGCGAACTGGAGAGCGCGTTCACCACCGAGGCACCCACGCCGTGCAGGCCGCCGGACACCTTGTAGCCGCCGGTGCCGAACTTGCCGCCGGCGTGCAGCACAGTGAGCGCCACCGTCACCGCCGGGATCTTCTCCTTGGGGTGCAGGTCGACCGGGAAGCCGCGTCCGTTGTCGATGACCTGGACGCCGCCGTTGTCGAGCAGCCGGACGATGATCGTGTCGCAGTAGCCGGCCAGCGCCTCGTCGACGGAGTTGTCGACGATCTCTTGCACGAGATGGTGCAGGCCGCGCTCACCGGTCGACCCGATGTACATGCCGGGGCGCTTGCGGACCGCCTCCAGGCCTTCCAGGACGGTGATCGCGCTGGCGTCGTAGTTGCCGGCTTCGACGGCATGCGCCGCCGCGCCGACCGTGTGGCCACCGGTCGTCGGTTCGCTCACTCAGGTACCCCTCGCTGTTCGGGTCTCACTCACACGAACACCGCCCACAACCCCGGTCTGGGTTCAGCCCAGCGGGAACCGAGGGTGGTGGCGGCGTCGGAACTCGCCCAGTCTACCCTGTGGAGCGCCCCGACCCTAATATCGACGTCCATTTCTGGGTCGATCTGTGGATAGGAGGCCACTGAGCGGCCCTCTGAGCCGATTTCCCCCCGTTCGTAGCCCCCCATACGGTCCCTCGACCTGCGTGGTTCTGAGCCGCGTCGAACCCGGACGGCCCCGGTGCCGTCCTAGACTGCGAGCCGTGCCGCCCACCTCGTCACCCCGACGAACACCTCCGTCACCCCCGGACGTGCCTCCGTCCCCCCGGCGCACCCCTGCCTCATCCCGGCGCACCCCGGCGTCTCTCCCCGCCCGCTGGCTACTGGTCGGAATCGTCGTCCTGGCCCTGGCCGGCACCTGGCTGGCAGGCGGCTTCGAGAAGGCCACCGACCGGCTGACCCGGCTACCGGTCGGCACCGAGGTCGATCTGGGACCGATGTCGTTCGCGGCCGATCGGGCACAAGCCCGCCAGCGCACGAATTCGTGGACGGTGTACGTATTCGGACGCTGCCGCAACAACACCGATGCACCGCTGGCGTCGACGAAGGACCGGCTGGTTCGCAACGCGTTCTCGATGCAGCATCCGGTCAACCGCCAGGTGACTGCCGAGGCGAGCTTGTTCTTCGGCCCCGGCGAGACCCTCGGCAAGTCCGACGTGCTCAACCCCGGCACTCCGATGGTGCCCTGCACCCTGGTCTTCGACCCGGACGAATTCCCGGCCACCGACTACATCTCGGTCGGTGCCTCGGAGCTGGAGTGGATCGACGCCAGTCCCACCGGCGAGGGCCAGATGGTCTGGTCGGCGTCCCGAATGGCGTACCGCTTCGAGGTGCCGGTGGTCATCGAGCCGGCGTGAGCACCGGGTGCGGCGCCGTCCCCCGATAGGCGCTCACCACCCCGGCCAGCCCCGCCAGCGAGCCGGCGCCGTCCTCGGGGATCAGGTAGATCAGCTCGCCGCGTGCCGTCCCGTCCGCACCGGCCGGTGACCCACAGCCGCTGTCGAGTGCCCGCTTGCCCGAGTAGTCCAGCGGACTCACCCCGCTCCAGCGGCGGCCGTCGGCGGCCAGCAGGATCAGCGCGCAGTAGCTACCCTCTGCCGGCGGCCGGTAGTCGATCACCGCGATCGCCCAGAGCGCGCCGGCCGGTGCCGGCTGGTCGCCGCGATCGGTGATCAGCATCGGGGTGGTCGTGAGCGAAGCCACCCGCATCGGCATGCCGCCCTCGGGCAGCGGGTCGGCCCATGCTCCGGGCGCGGTCTGTTGCCAGTGCGGCGTGCTCCGCGCGTGCAGGTAGCCCACCCAGCCCACGGTGACCGCCAGCACGGCGAGAAACACCGCGCCGGCCACCATCCACTGCCGGGTGCGCGCGTTCACCGATCCACCTCGACACGACCCCGGGTGGTTCGGACGACGGCGTAGCGGTCCTTCTCCAGCGACTGTGCGGCGGCATCCGGGGTGACTCCGAGGTCGATCTCGAGCTGCGGGTCGTAGGCGTAGATCGGCGCTCGGTCCAGCACCGTGAGGGTGAATCCGGCCAGGTCGTCCGGGCTGATCTCGAAGACCACGTCCTGGGTGATCCGGAAGCCGGGCTCGGGCACGGTGATCGGGTCGCGGGCGGCGAAGCTGCGGCCGTTGGATTCGCCGCCCACCGTCCAGTCGAGGCTGCGTCGCGTGCCGTCGGTGGCGATCGTGACGTTCACCGCCAGGAAGATCACCCCGGAGCGGCCGACGAAGAGGTTGTCGGAGTAGAGCGCCTGCCCGATGGTGGACGAGTTGACGGTGATGGTCGAGTCGTAGAGCCGTCCGGGCTTGCCCAGCGCCACCCGGGTGGTGTGTTCCCGGGGCGTCTCACCCAGCCAGGTGTGCAAGCCGATCATCGCCAGGCAGGCGAGCACCGCGATCAGGCCGCCCGCCCACCGCCGGTTCACCGGGCCTCCTCGGCGAGGGTCGTCGGCGCTTCGGCCTCGGCTCCGGCATGCGCGGCGAAATGGCCCAGGCAGGCATGGAAGGCGGTGGCCAGCAGAGCCCACCGCAGCGGTTCGGCGAGCGCTGTGACGACCAGGTCGATCGGCGGACCGGCCACCGCCCAGAACGGTGCCGGGTGCCCGCCGAGCAGGCTGTCCAGGCCGCGGCGCAGCAGTTCCTCCCCGGTGCTCAGCACCCCGTAACAGACGATGAAGGCGGCGAAGAAGGCCGGGCCCACCCCGAGCACCAGTCGCAACGACTGCCAGGTCGGCAGGTATTTGTCGTTCAGGTCACCGAAGAAGGCCTCCTGGACGCCGAGGGCCAGGCCGCGTTCCCGGTCGCCGACTTCGACCCGGCCGCGGCGCACCCCGACCCCGACCGGTTCGCCCTGGCGCCACAGGTCGGCGATGGAGACCACCTGACTGCCGAACACCAGCGCGGCCAGGGCCAGCCAGAGCATCGGTTCCACCACCATCGCGGTCACCCCGGGCCAGATCACGTCCCACCACAACGCGCCGAGCTGCGCCAGCACGTCCGAGATGTCGATGCCGAGGCCGGCGAACAGCTGCTGCAACCCCCAGGACGGATAGTCCAGCCAGACCCGAAAGGCCCTTTCGTCCACCCAGTTGCCCAGCCGGACCAGCAGCTGGCGTCCGCTCATCAGCACGATCAGCATGAAGAAGCCCTCGACCAGTGCGGCCAGCAGCCCGAGCGGCCGGAACCCGGTGCGTTCGAACCACCGGTCGATCAGCCGTCTGACGACGTACAGTCCGACGATCACACCCACCAGCACCCAGGCGCCGACCGTTCCCTGCGGGTTGAGCTGGGCCAGCACCGGACGCTCGAAGGTGAGCCCGCCGAACACGTAGTAGTTGATCTGAATGTCGTTGGCGGCGTCGGTGACCACGTCGAACACCGCGTAGATGCCCAGGAACGGCAGCAGGGTGAGGGACAGCAGATGCGAGATCGAGGTGTCCCGGGGATCCTCCTCAGGCAGCGGCAGCGCCTGCCTGATCTGCAGTTCCTGCCCGGTGATCCGCAGTCCGACGATGATCGTGGAGAGCCGGACGACGAAGCCCAGCGACAGCATCAGCAGCGACAGCCAGGCGCTGACGTCCACCACCAAAGCCGCTAGCTGCGCGAAGACCCGGTACCCCAGCCAGCCCAGCAGCACCACCACGAGCAGCCGCGGCAGCGTCCGCCACCACACCACAGCAGTGGTGGTGACAAGGTGATTCAGGGATCCCGCGAGGGAACGGACGGCCTCCATCGCGAGCGATCCTAACCGCCGGACGGGGTCGCACCGGTACGCAGGGGCGGTCGTACCGGTACGCGGGGACGGTTCTTTTCGTCCCATCTGATGACGGGGAGAACCGTCCCCACGGTCACTGGGGACGGTTCTCCTGGTCACTCAGCCGTAGGTGTCGCGCGGGCCGCGGCCGTCCCGGACGCTGCGCGGGCCATGTTTCCAGCTCGGCGCGTCCGGACCCTTGACCACGATCCGGGTCACGGTGCCGTCGCCGAGCTGTTCGTTGAGCCGGGCCACGATGGACGGAGCGAGCAGCCGCAGGTTGGTGGCCCAGGCGGTCGAATCCGTGCGCACCCGCAGCACCTTCTTGTCGAAGCCCTCCGGACGCGAGTGTTCGGCATTGGTCGGTCCGACCAGGTCGGCCCAGCGGCCCAGCAGGTGCTGCAGGTTGACCTCCCTCGACCAGCCGCGGCTCGCGATCAGCTCGTCGAGGGCCTCGCCCAGCGGCTGCGGGTCGCCGGCACTGCGGGCGGTCGGTTTCGACTTCGGCTTCTTCTTGCGCGGCTGCGGCGCGGACGGCATGCCCTGGGCGTTGCGGGCGATCATCCGGGCCAGGTCGATGCCGGACGGGTCATGCTCGGTCATACTCCCCCTCGCTCGCCTCGTCGATCTCCTTCACCTCACCGCCGCCGACCTGGAACCGGCGTCCGCCCAACGCCGCCGGCACATCGGCCGCCACCGCCGCGGTGATCAGCACCTGTTCGGCTTCGGCGACCATGCCGGCGAGCCGCTCGCGGCGCATCTGGTCAAGTTCGGCGAACACGTCGTCCAGGATCAGCACCGGTTCCACCCCGTCGGCGCGCAGCAGGTCGAAGGACGCCAGCTTCAGGGCCAGCGCGAACGACCACGATTCGCCGTGCGAGGCATAACCCTTGGCCGGCAGCTCGCCGAGACTCAGCACGATGTCGTCACGGTGCGGGCCGACCAGGCAGACGCCGCGGGCGATCTCGTCCGAGCGGCGTTCCGCCATGGCCAGGATCAGCCGGGCCCGCAGCTCCTCGACCGAGGTGTCCGGCTCGGGCTCGATCGGGCTGCGGTAGGCGAGCTGGGCGTCGTTGTTGGTGGGCGCGATCGCCAGGTAGGCCCGCTGCAGGTGCGGGGTGAGGTCGGCCAGGGTGCGCACCCTGGCCTGGATCAGCTCGGCACCGAAACCGGCCAGCGACTCGTCCCACACCTCCAAGGTGGCGGCCGCGCCGTCCGGGATCGACCGACCCCGTCCCGACAAGGACTTCAGCAGAGTCGAGCGCTGCCGAAGCACCCTGTCGTAGTCGGATCGGACGCCGGCCAGCCGCGGCCAGCGGGTGGTGATCAGCTCGTCGATGAAGCGCCGGCGCTCGCTCGGGTCACCCTTGATCAGCGCCAGGTCCTCGGGCGAGAACAGCACGGTGCGCAGCGCCCCCAGCAGTTCCCGCGGCCGGCGCAGCGGCGCCCGGTTCAGGCTGGCCCGGTTCTGCCGTCCGGGCAGCATCTCGATCTCGAGCAGCAGTTGCCGCGGATCGTCCAGCCCGGCCTGCACCCGGCCGCGGACGATCGCCCGCTCGGCGGTGTGCCGCACCAGCGGCGCCTCGGACGCCACCCGGTGCGACCCCAGCGTGGCCAGGTAGTCGACCGCCTCGACCAGGTTGGTCTTGCCCTGCCCGTTGGCGCCGGTGAACGTGGTGACACCCGGCTCCAGCCGCAACTCGACACTCGCGTACGAGCGAAAATCCGCAAGCGAAAGGTGGGTGACGAACACGCCGTCACCTTACGGCAGGTCGCCGGCCGGCCTCAGTGCTCGCCCTCGGCCTTCACCGCGTGCCCACCGAACTGGTTGCGCATCGCGGCGACCATCTTCATCGACGGCGAATCCTCCTGCTGCGAGGTGAACCGCGCGAACAGCGCGGCCGCCATCGTCGGCACCGGGACGCCCAGCTCGACGGCGGCGTTCACCGTCCAGCGGCCTTCACCGGAGTCGGCGGCATAGCCCTCGATGCCGTCCAGGTGCGGGTCGGCGTCCAGTGCCCGCACCATCAGGTCGAGCAGCCAGGAGCGGATCACGGTGCCTTCCCGCCACGACTTGAACACCTCAGGCACGTTCGTCACCTCACCGGACGCCTCAAGCAGCTCCCAGCCCTCGGCGTAGGCCTGCATCAGGCCGTACTCGATGCCGTTGTGCACCATCTTGGCGAAGTGTCCGGCACCGACCTTGCCGGCGTGCACGAAACCGACATCGCCGTCCGGCTTGAGCGTGTCGAAGATCGGTTGGGCCAGCGCCACGTCCTCGTCGGCGCCGCCGACCATCAGCGCATAGCCGTTCTGCAGCCCCCACACGCCGCCGGAGACGCCACAGTCGAGAAACCGGATGCCCTTCTCGCCCAGGTTCGCGGCGTGCCGGGCATCCGCGGTCCACTTGGAGTTTCCGCCGTCGATCACCAGGTCACCGGGCTGCAGCAGGCCCTTGAGCTCCTCGACGGTGGCGTCCACCACCTGGATCGGCAGCATCACCCACACCACCCGGGGACCGGTGAGCTGATTGACCATGTCGGCGAGCGAACTGGCATCGCTCACGTCGGGATTGCGGTCGTAGCCCACCACGGTGTGGCCGCCGCGCCGCAACCGCTCGCGCATGTTGTTGCCCATTTTGCCGAGACCGACCAGACCGAGTTCCATAACGTTCCTTCCGCGGGGCGTGCGGTCGCGCGTTGTCGCGATCCGTCGTCAGGATGTCGCGGACGAACGGTCTTGTCGAGACCCTGCAGGGTCAGGCGGGGAGCCGCATCAGCATGATCACGTGCCGGTAGTCGGTCTGCTGCTCGCCGTCGAGTTCGCTGAGTGCGGTGAGCAGGCAGGGCTTGCCGGGCGCGGTGAAGGAGAAATGCACATACGGCGCGTCCAGCGCAGTCAGCGCGTCGGCGAGATAGTGCGGGTTGAAGCCGGCCGCGGTCATCGCCAGGCCCTGGCCGGTTTCATCGGTCACCACCGCTTCGAGCGCTTCGACGGCCTGCGCCTGGTCACCGGTCGCCGCCTCCAGGGTGATCGTCTGGTCACCGATCAGCATGCGCAGCGAGGTGTTCCGCTCGGCCACCAGTGCGACGCGCTTCACCGCGGCGATCACCTCGGCGGTGTTGGCCCGGACCGTGACGGTGGCCTGCACGTTCATCAGGTGACGGACCTTCGGGAACTCGCCGTCCAGCAACCGGGTGGTGATCTCGCGGGTGCCTGCCGCGCCGGCGCCCTCGAAGCCGATCAGGCCGTCGCCGGTGCCGCCGCTGGCCAGGCTCAGCGTCACCACTTCACCCGAGGTCATTGATTTGGCGGTCTCGCCGAGCACCCGGGCCGGCACCAGCGCCGCACCGTCGCCGCCGGAACCGCTGGGCGTCCAGGTGATCTCCTTCAACGCCATCCGGTAGCGGTCGGTGGCCAGCAGCGAGAGCGTGTCGCCCTCGATCTCCATCCGGACGCCGGTGAACACCGGCAGCAACTCGTCGCGACCAGCAGCCACCACCACTTGCGCCACCGCGCGGGAGAAGTCCTCGCTCTTCACCGTGCCGGTCGCTTCGGGCATCGTCGGGAGTGCCGGGTAGTCGTCGACCGGCAGCGTCTGCAGGGTGAACCGGGCGCTGCCGCAGACCAACTCCATCCGCGACGTGTCGGCGGTGATGTCGACCGGCTTGTTGGGCAACGAGCGGGCGATGTCGGCGAGCAGCTTGCCCGAGACCAGCGCGACACCGTCGTCGGTCACTTGCGCCGGCACACCGATCTGGGCGGACGTCTCATAGTCGAAACTCGACATCACGACCTGTCCGCCGGAGGCCTTCACCAACAGGCCCGCGAGGATCGGGACGCTGGGCCTGGTCGGCAGGCTGCGAGCCGTCCAGGCGACGGCTTCGGCGAGAACATCACGATCGAGGCGGATCTTCACGGGGCTCCCTTGCTCAGTACTCCGGACGACGATCATAACGGTGCCGTACGACAGCTCTTCCACACATTGCGGACCGGCCTACTTTTAGTGTCATTCGAC
This sequence comes from Micropruina sp., assembly GCF_027492755.1. Taxonomy (GTDB): domain Bacteria; phylum Actinomycetota; class Actinomycetes; order Propionibacteriales; family Propionibacteriaceae; genus Micropruina. The sequence continues at coordinate 9,504 of NZ_JAPUED010000125.1, forward strand.
GTGTAACCGTCAGTGGTAGTCATCACTGCTGTGGACACTGTGGATAACGCTTGACAACCCTTGTCGGACGGCGTTTCGCAGTGGTCGGTGGCTGTGGGTAACTCGAAATCACACGGGTAGTACTTGCGGATGACTCCGGGCCCGCGAACGCCGTCCACAGCCCATCGCGTTATCCACAGGACTTCTCCACGACGGGAATCACACGAATCGGTTGCGATTCAGCAGAGTCCTGAGACCGATCCAGCAGAGTCCTGAGACGGCGAGGGGAGCTACGACCGATGACGAGCGAGGTCGTCCCGAGCTTGACCCGCGATCTCGCAACAGCACCTCGGCGACCGCACGGAGATCCCGGCGTCCGCCGGGATGACGAAGAGTTCGCCGGGACGACGAAGAGGGGCTCGGACGACGACGGAGCCGGGTTGTGCCGGAAGCTCCTGCTTCAGCGCTGGACGGCGCGCTGCTTGATCCGGTTGGTGAGCTCGGCGACCTGGTTGAAGACCTTGCGGTCCTCACCCATCAGGTGGCGGATCTTCTTGTTGGCGTGCATCACGGTGGTGTGATCGCGTCCGCCGAACGACTGGCCGATCTTCGGCAACGACAGATCGGTCAACTCCCGGCACAGGTACATCGCCATTTGCCGGGCGATCACCACACCCTGGACGCGGCTGGCGCCACACAGATCGTCGGTGCTGATCGAGAAGTACGCGGCCGTCTCGGACTGGATCAGGTTCGCGGTGATCGGGGTGTCGTCGCCGTGCTGGATCAGATCGCGCAGCACCACTTCGGCGAGCGGCAGATCGACCTCCTGGCGGTTCAGGCTGGCAAAGGCCGTCACCCGGATCAGCGCACCCTCGAGCTCGCGGATGTTGGTGGGGATCTTGCTGGCGATGAACTCTAGGACGTCGGGACCGGCGGTCAGCCGCTCGGCGGCCGCCTTCTTGCGCAGGATCGCGATCCGGGTCTCCAGGTCGGGTGGCTGGATGTCGGTCATCAGCCCCCACTCGAACCGGCTGCGCAGCCGGGGTTCCAGCGCCTCCAACGATTTCGGCGGCCGATCGGAGGTGATCACGATCTGCTTCTGCGCCGTGTGCAACGTGTTGAAGGTGTGGAAGAACTCCTCCTGGGTCTGGATCTTCGACTCCAGGAACTGGATGTCGTCGATCAGCAGCACGTCCACGTCGCGGTAGGTGCGGCGGAAGTCCGCCGTCCGGTTGTCGCTGATGGCGTTGATGAAGTCGTTGGTCAGCTCTTCGGTAGAGACGTACTTGACCCGGCGGTTGGCGTGATAGCTGCGCACGTAGTGACCCAGCGCATGCAGCAGGTGGGTCTTGCCCAGTCCCGACTCGCCGTAGATCATCAACGGGTTGTACGCCTTGCCGGGCGCCTCGGCCACAGCCACCGCGGCCGCGTGCGCGAACCGGTTGGAGCTGCCGATGACGAAGGACTCGAAGGTGTACTTCGGGTTCAGCCGGCCGCCGGACTGGTCGTCGACCAGGACGCGCTCGGTCGGCTGTTCGGAGTTCGTCTCGGCCTGCCCGGCCGGGAAATCGTCCTCGCTGAGCTCGCCGGCACCGGGCAGCACCACGGTGGCGATGCCGATCGGGCGTCCGAAGTAGGTGGTCAGCTGATCCTCCACCCAGCCGCGAAGGCGGGATTCCACCCGGCCGCGGGTGAATTCGTTGGGCACGCTGACGATCACCGTGTTGTCCTGCATGGTGGCGGCATGCGTGCTGCGCAGCCAGGCGCGGGAAGGGGGATCGGCTTCCGACCAGACGAACCGCCAGGCATCCTCGAGATCAACGGGACCGGGAGTCGTGGCCTGATGGTCGGGCACCTTGCGCTCCCTTCCCTGCGAGGTACTGCTCGGTCGACCAGTCATCCACACGAGTTATCCACAGGCTGTGAATGGGAGCACGGCCCCACGGGAACGATGCCGCGTGACAGGTCAACGGAGCGAAACGCTAGTCGGCCCGGGGGCCATCCGCAAACTGATTCCCAGAAAAAACAGACCCTCTCGGCGTGTCGGCTCGACGACGTTCGGGAGCGCTCGGTTTGCCCAGAGTCGGACCGGACGCGTAACCTTGGCAGGTCGCCACCAGCGACCCCTCGCGTGTGCCCACAGTGGGCGCATCGGTTCGAGCACAATATGCAAACCAAGCAAGACAGCGAAACTGAACGGGGAGCACTTCCGTGAGCAAGCGCACTTTCCAGCCGAGCAACCGGCGCCGCAGCCGCACCCATGGCTTCCGCCTCCGCATGCGCACCCGTGCCGGGCGCGCCATCATCTCGGCCCGCCGCAGCCGGGGCCGCGCCCGCCTCGCCGGCTGACCAAAAGCCCGACGAGCCGTCAGGTGCTGGCCAAGGCCGCGCGGCTTCGCACCGCCGAGGACTTCCGCTCCACCATGCGCCGGGGCGTCCGTTGCGGACGTCCCGGTCTGGTGCTGCACATGGTGCGTACCGATCAGCCGCCGTCCCGAGCGGGCTTCGTGGTGTCGAAAGCGGTCGGCAACGCCGTCCGGCGTAACCGCGTGAAGCGACAACTCCGGCATCTGGTCGCCGAGCGGCTGGCTGGAGTTCCGTTCGACGTCGATGTCGTGGTGCGGGCGCTCCCCCACGCCGGTGGAGTGGCCGCCGACCTCGACTCGGCCTGGACGTCGGCCACCCGCCGCCTGGATGCGTCGTGAAGTCCGTCCTGATCGCCCTGCTCAAGGGGTATCGCGCGGTGATCAGCCCGATCTACGGCCAGGTGTGCAAGTACTACCCGTCCTGCTCGGCCTACGCCCTGGAGGCCGTGACCGTGCACGGCGCCTGGCGTGGCACCGGTCTGGCTCTGCGTCGCCTCGGACGCTGTCATCCCTGGTCACTGGGCGGTTACGACCCGGTTCCGGGTACCGCCGCAGCCCAGGCCTGGGCCGCTGAGCAGGCTGGCGCCGTCCCCCATGAGTTCCACTCTTCAACCGAACATCGAGGAGCAACGTGATCCCACCGATTCCGCAGATCGTGCCGATGGACCTGTGGGGTGATTTCCTCGGTGCGCTGAACACCATGATGCAGCCGCTGTACCTGGCGGTGTCGTGGATCATGTCCAGTTTCCACACCCTGTACGCCTCGTTCCTCGGCCCCGAGAGCGGCTGGTCCTGGGCGCTCGCGATCATCTCGCTGACCGTGGTGATCCGTACCCTGCTGATTCCCCTGTTCGTCCGGCAGATCCGTTCGTCGCGCAATATGCAGATCCTGCAGCCGCAGCTGAAGGCGCTTCAGGAGAAGTACGGCCACGACCGTGAACGTCTCGGCCAGGAGACGATGAAGCTGTACAAGGAGGAAGGCGTCAATCCGATGGCGTCGTGTCTTCCGCTGGTACTGCAGATGCCGATCTTCATCGCGTTGTACCAGGTGTTGTGGAACGCGTCCCAGGGTCACGCAATCGGCGTGCTGAGCGTTGAGCAGTCCGAGTCGCTGCGGAACGCCACCATCTTCGGCGCCAAGCTGTCCGGCATCTTCTGGCCGCTGACGAACGGTTTCGGCGCCACCCAGATTCTTTGTGCCGTGCTGGTGATCAGCATGACCGCGGTGCTCTTCGTCACGCAGCTGCAGCTGATGCGGAAGAACATGCCGCCCGAGGCGCTGACCGGGCAGTTCGCGCAGCAGCAGAAGATCATGCTGTACGTCTTCCCGTTCATGTACCTGTTCATGGGTGTGAACATTCCGGTGGGCGTGCTGCTCTACTGGCTGGTCTCGAACGTCTGGACGATGGTGCAGCAGTACATCCTGATCCACAACAACCCGGCCCCGAACACTCCCGCCTACCTCGACTGGGAAGAGCGGATGCGCGCCAAGGGCAAGGATCCCGACGAGCTGGCGCGCAAGCGGGCCGGCAAGAACCGGCGCCAGGCCCCCACGCCGCCGGCGGCCGACACCAGCAAGGTCGCCCGCCAGGGCGGCAAGCCGTCCGGTTCGACGACGTCGGACGAGGGCACCGGCTCGACCGGTGGTGGTGTGCAGCGTCAGCAGGTGCAGCGGCAGCAGCCGCAACGGAGCAACCGTGCCTCCCGTAAGCAGGGGCCGCCCAAGCCGAAGACCAACCCCGGCCAGGCCTGATCAGGCCCGACAGGAGAGAAACGAAACGATGAGCGACGTGGAAACCGAAACAGAGGTCGCCGAGGCGCCCGCCGGTGAGGAGTCGAACCGGTCCAAGCGCGAGCAGGCTCTGGTGAACGAGGGCGAGATCGCCGCCGACTACCTGGAGGAGCTGCTCGACATCGCCGACCTGGACGGCGACATCGACACCTTCACCGAGGGCGGTCGGGCGCATGTGTCGATCGTCACCGACACCGATCTGCTGGTCGGCCGGGACGGCGAGGTACTCGAGGCACTGCAGGAACTGGCCCGCCTCGCCGTGATGACCGAGACCGGACACCGCTCCCGGCTGATGCTCGACGTGGCCGGTCACCGCGACAAGCGCCGCAAGGAACTGGAGATCCTGGCCAAGGACGCCATCGCCGAGGTCGTCGAGACCGGTGAGCCCGTCCGGCTCTCGCCGATGAACCCGTTCGAGCGCAAGATCGTGCACGACGTCGTCGCCGGCGCCGGTTTGGTCAGCGAGTCCGAGGACGAAGAGCCGCGCCGCCGCGTCGTGGTGCTGCCCAAGAACTGACGCAAGACACGGGAACGGCCGGGGGATCACTCCCCCGGCCGTTCTGTATATTTCCGCGTCCTTCGGAGTGATCGTGGGCACGGTTCTCCAGGTCACGGGGAACGTGTCTCGGCACGAGCCGCGCCGAAGAGCTGGGCTTGGGACTGGACGAGGATCGACGGTAGGGCGCCGATCCCTGTAGACAGGAGTACGTGGAAATCGCACGCGAGGTCTTCGGCGAAAGCTATGAAACCGCCCGTAAATATGTCGACATATTGACAAGTCGAGGTGTCGACTGGGGATTGATCGGGCCGCGTGAGGTGGACCGGATCTGGCCGCGACATGTGCTGAACTCATTGGCCATCGCGCCCATGATCGGCGATGGGCGCACGCTGGTCGATGTCGGGTCGGGCGCGGGCCTGCCTGGTATCCCGCTGGCCATCCAGCGACCGGATCTGTCGGTGACGCTGCTCGAGCCGCTGCTCAGACGGGCGAACTTCCTCACCGAGGTCGTCGCCGAACTGGGCCTGGACGATCGCGTCACGGTGGTGCGCGGGCGCGCCGAGGAGCACCGCGCGCGCTACGACGTGGTCACCGCACGGGCTGTGGCGGCACTACCCAAGCTGCTGGGTTGGTGCTTGCCCCTGCTGGCGTCGCGGGGTGAACTGCTGGCGCTGAAGGGCGAAAGCGCCGAGCAGGAACTGGTCGAGGCGCAGAAGCTGCTCCGCCGAGGGCGGCTGAGTGGCGAAGTGGTCAAGGTCCCCACGCCTGGCACGGACGAGACCACCTGGGTGGTTCGCATCCGCTGAAGCTGTTGGTCGGGCTTGTCGAGACACTCGGAGGGATCTCGAGAAGCTCGATCAGTGGCGTGTGGGGTGCGATTGCCCAGCCACGCCCGCGCGTAGACGCTCGTCCCCGGTCTGCGGCTGTAGGCTCGGAAGCCGAGCATTCGGCCCGACGAAAGCAGGCAGGTAACCCTCAATGGCGTCCGTTTCACGTGGAACACTTCCCCCTCTGACGGGAGCACTACTGTGACGCAATCCACAGCCCCGCGCCGCGTGGCCTACGACACTGTCGAGTTCACCGCTCCGCCGGTGGAGTTGCCTGACGCCTCCGTTCCACGTGAAACGTCGGCGCTTCCAGCGCCTGACACCCCCCGCGTGATCGTGATCGCGAACCAGAAGGGTGGCGTCGGAAAGACCACGACCGCCGTCAATCTCGCGGCCGGACTCGCCCGTGGCGGCCTCAACGTGTTGGTGATCGACCTCGATCCGCAGGGCAACGCATCCACGGCACTCGGTGTCGAACACGAGGCCGGCGTGTCCGGGACCTATGAGGTGCTGATCGACGGCGAGGCGATCGAGCGTCACGTCCAGCCCTGCCCGGACGTCGATGGACTATGGGTCCTCCCGGCCACGATCGACCTGGCCGGTGCCGAGATCGCGCTGGTCGACAAGCCCGGACGCGAGAGCCGGCTGTTACGGGCCATCGATCGGCTGACCGTCCGTCACCGCATCGACTACATCTTCATCGACTGTCCCCCGTCGCTGGGCCTGTTGACCCTCAACGCTCTGGTGGCTGCCCAGGAACTCCTGGTTCCGATCCAGTGCGAGTACTACGCGTTGGAGGGCGTGTCCCAGTTGCTGCGCACGATCGACCTGGTCAAAGGCAGCATGAACGAGCGGCTGCGGCTCTCCACCGTCGTCCTGACTATGTTCGACGGACGTACCCGGCTCTCGACGCAGGTGGCGAACGAGGTGCGCACCCACTTCCCCACCGAGACGCTGACCACGGCGATCCCCCGCTCTGTGCGAGTCTCCGAAGCACCCAGCTATGGCCAGACGGTGATCACCTATCACCAGGCGTCGGCTGGAGCGCAGGCCTATCTCGCCGCCGCGGAAGAGATCGCCCGACGCGGTGCGAAGTAGGCGAGCGGCCTCCAGTGAGTGAAGTGAAAGGACGACGATGACCGTCACGAAATCACGTTCCGGATTGGGCAGGGGCCTCGGTGACCTGATTCACCGCACGGACCCGGAACTGGAACCGCAGCGACCCGAGCCGCTGGCGGTCGAGCCACCAGAGGGCTCGTACTACGCCGAGCTTCCGGTGGACAGCATCCGTCCCAACCCCAAGCAGCCGCGCCAGGTGTTCGAAGAGGACGCTTTGGATGAGTTGGTGGAGTCGATCCGCGAAGTCGGGCTATTGCAGCCGATCGTGGCGCGCCCGCTGGGGAACGATCACTACGAACTGGTGATGGGGGAGCGCCGCCTGCGGGCGAGCCAAGCGGCGGGGCTGGCCACGATCCCCGCGATCGTGCGGCCGACGTCCGAGCACGACCTGTTGCGGGACGCCCTGCTCGAGAACCTGCACCGCGCGCAGCTCAATCCGTTGGAGGAGGCGGCCGCCTACCAGCAGCTGCTGACAGACTTCGACTGCACGCAGGAAGAGCTCTCCACCCGGATCAAGCGCAGCCGTCCGCACATCAGCAACACGATCCGGTTGCTCCAGTTGCCGGCGCCGGTTCAGCGGCGGGTTGCCGCAGGTGTGCTGAGTGCCGGTCACGCTCGCGCGATCCTCGGTTTGGGCGATCCGCTGGCAATGGAGCGGCTGGCGCAGCGCGTGGTGGCCGAGAATCTCTCGGTGCGGGCGGTCGAAGAGATCGTCGCCCTTGGTGACGGACGCGAGCCCAAGGCTCCCCGGCAACGGATCACCCGTGAGCCGAGCGAGCGGGCGTCCGGTCTCGCGGAGCGCCTGGTCGAACGCCTGGACACGCGGGTCAATGTGGTGATGGGCGCCAAGGGACGCGGTCGCATCGTGATCGACTTCGCGAACGACGACGACCTCGGACGCCTCGTCGAGCTGCTGGCCTGAGCAGAAGCCGAAAGTGCCCTCAGCCCGGGCTCGCCCCGGGATCTCGTCGTGCGCGCCGCCGCGGTAGACAGAGAGAACCGTCCGGTGTCCGAGAGAACCGTCCCCGGTGACCACGGGGACGGTTCTTCTGGTTGCCCAGTTCCCAGCCATTTGTCAATAAGAATATTTGTCGATAAATAGCCTTGTAGTGAGGCTGCTCGGCGGGACGGTGGCGTCCAGACCGGCGATCGCGGGTAGCCTCGGCAGGGTGATCACCGCCGAAGACGTGCCTGCTGTTCGCTCCGCCCTGCTGCGCTATCGGGTGATGGCGTGGATCGTGGGCGTGCTGCTGGTGGTGCTGGTCTGCGTCGGCGTACCGATGAAGTACTTCGGGCACAACGACACCGTGGTGACCTGGACGGGTATGCCGCACGGCTGGCTCTACCTGCTGCTCTTGATCACCGCCTACGATCTCGGACGCCGGGTGAACTGGCCGTGGCTGCGGCTGATCCTGATCGCACTGGCCGGCACGGTGCCGTTCCTGTCCTTCGTGGCCGAACGCTACGCGACCAAGGACGTCCACCAGCGGTTGGCCGAGGCAGAGAACGGGGGAGTGGTCGGCGACGACCAGCCCGAGGTGCGGGCAGCTGAGGGCTAGGCGTCCCTGCCGGCCCCCATACCGCTGGTGCGGGCGCCGCGTTTGCCCATGCTGTGGGCGATCTTCCAGGTCATTCCGAGCGCGAACAGTGCGAACACCCACCACTGCAGGGCGTAGCCGCTGTTGCGCCACGAGCCCTCGCCGTCCGGGAGGGTGACGGACGCCGGCGCCAGCCCCTGCTGCCCGGACTCGGTCGAGTCCAGGGTGATGAAGCCGGGCATGAGCGGTTCGTCCCAGAGCTGCGCCAGTTGCGGCAGCCGGACGGAACCGAGGTTATAACCCCTAACCAACGAATGATCGGCACCGGGTTCGGAGGGCAGGAAGATGCCGGTCTGGACATGCTCGCCATTCGGCGGAGGGGGCGCGTCGGCACCCTGAGGGATGGTCCCCCGCACGACGGGGAGCACCCGGCCGTCGGCCAGCTGCAGTGCCGACAGCACCCGGACCACCCCGTCGGCACCGAGCACCCGCTCCTGCTGATCCGGCAGATAGTGCCCGGCGACACTGGTGGGCTTGCCGTAGATGTCGCCGACGGTGCCATCGGTTGAGACGAAATCGAGCAGCGGCACCGGCGCCTGTTGCGCACGTGCCTGTGCGGACGCGTTGCCCTGGTCGGTGAACACCTGCAGCTGCCACAGCCCGAGCCAGGTCATCACCACCGCCGCCACCACACCGGCGAGCAGCACCAGCGCCTGTTTCACCCGCAGCGGCATCGTTCAGCCCCGGACGCCGGACGGGCCCCGGCTGTACGCCTGTCGGACCAGCGCGGCGCACAGCCGGCCGAAGTCCTCGCCGGCTGCTTCGACCGCCAGCGGTACCAAGGACGTCTCGGTCATGCCGGGGGAGACGTTGGTCTCGATGAACACCGGGCCGTCGGGGCCGACGATGATGTCGGTGCGGGACAGATCACGCAGCCCGAGGCTCCCGTGCACCCGCAGCGCCAGGTCGGCGCAGGCCTGAGCCACGTCGTCGTCCAGTTCGGCGGGACAGATGAACCGAGTCTCGCCGGCGGTGTAGCGGGCGGTGTAGTCGTAGACGCCCGAGCGCGGCCGGATCTCCACGGCGGGCAGTGCCCGCGGGCCGTCGCCGGTGTCCACCACGGTGACGGCGACCTCGGTGCCCTCGATGAACTGCTCGATCACGGCCATCTCGCCGTAGGCGTAAGCCGCCACCATCGCGCCGGGCAGTGCTGCGGCACTCGACACCTTGGTACAACCCAGCGCCGATCCGCTGCGGTTCGGCTTCACGATCAGCGGTAGTCCAAGCCGTTCGACGAGCGCCGCGACCAGCGCCTGTGCGCCGAGTTCGCGGAAGACCGAGTTCGGCAGAGCGACCTGGGCCGGCTTGGTGACCTCCAGCAGCGGTGTGCAGATCGACTTGTCGAAGGCCCGCTGTGAGGCCGGACCGGTCGATCCGACATAGGGCACGCCGAACAGGTCCAGCACTTCGCGCAGCGAACCGTCCTCACCGTCGCCGCCGTGCAGCACCGGGAACACCACGGCGTCCGGGGTGGCGGCGAGCAGTTCGGCCAGCCCGCGGGTGACGTCCGCCTCGATCACGCTCAAGCCCTGGTCACGCAGCGCTTGAGCGACCCGGCGTCCGGATCGCAGCGACACGTCACGTTCGTGGGAGAGTCCTCCGGCGAGGACGACGACGGTGCCCGGTTGGCTGCTCATGGCTGATCCTCAGGTGATGTCCGGTGCGGGACCGGCGGTGACGTCGCGGTACAGGTGTTCGCCGGCACTGATCCCGAAGGTGTGCAGGGTGTCGATCTCGTCGCGCAGCACCTCGCCGAGCCGGCGGGTGCCTTCGATGATCCGCTCCGGAGTCGGGAAACAGTAGGAGAGCCGCATGTTCCGGCTACCCATCCCGTCGGCGTAGAACGCGGGGCCGGGCACGTAGGCCACCCGGGCCGAAACAGCGCGGGGCAGCATCGCCTGCGAGTCCAGCCCTTCCGGGAGGGTGACCCAGACGAAGAAGCCGCCGGTGGGGTGCGTCCACGTGCTGCCGTCGGGCATGTTCTCGGCCAGCCCTTGCAGCATGGCATCGCGGCGTGCCCGGTACATGTCCCGGTACACCTGGATCTGCCCGCGCCAGTCGAACTGATGCAGATAGGTCGAGATGGCGAACTGGCTGAACACCGGCGGTGCCAGCGTCGCGGATTCCTGCGCCAGCGTCAGCTTCTCGCGGACGGCGTGCGGCGCCAGCGCCCAGCCGACCCGGAAGCCGGGCGCGAAGGTCTTCGAGAACGACCCGAGGTACACCACCCGCTCGGCATCCATCGAACGCAGCGCCGGCAGCGGCTCACCCTCGATGGCCAGCAACCCGTACGGGTTGTCCTCGACGATCAGCAGGTCGAGCTCATGGGCGATCGCGATCAGCTCGCGCCGCCGCTCGATGGTCTGGGTGACGCCGGTCGGATTCTGATAATTCGGGATGGTGTAGAGGAATTTGATCCGCTTGCCGGCGGACCGACACGCGGCCACCGCCTCACGCAAGGCCTGCGGAACGATGCCGAACTCGTCCATCGCGACATGGACGACCTGCACCTGGTAGGCACGGAAGGTGCCGATCGCGCCGACATAGGACGGCGCCTCGGCCAGGATCACGTCGCCGGGGTCGCAGAACACCCGGGTAACCAGGTCGAGGGCCTGCTGCGAACCGCAGCTGACCACGACATCGTCAGGATGGGCGGTGATCGCCTCTTCGGCCATCACCTGGGTGATCTGCTCGCGCATGAACGGCTCGCCCTGGCCCGACCCGTACTGCATCGCCTGGGTGCCGCGCTCGCGGATCAGGGACGAGATCGCCTCGCCGATCGCCTCGCGGGGCAGGTCGGCGATGTTGGGCATGCCGCCGGCCAGCGACACCACCTCGGGCCGGTTGGCTACCGCGAACAGGGCCCGGACGGCGGACACGGTGAGCCCGTGGGTGCGTTCGGCGTAGGTGTCGATCCACGGATCGAGCACCGTGTCACGACGTTGAACGGGTTCCGGCAGGCTCACCGCGCCAGCTTATCCAGCTGCCTAAGATGAACGTGACTTACGTGCCCAGGTGGTCGGAGCCCAGGAGGACGCCGTGGTCAGCATCGAGCTGGTCGGACCGGGGGCCGTGCGCGGCCTGGCCTGCCCCTACTGCGGACGCCCCATGCCGCTGGACGAGGCGGGCATGATCGCCGCCCAGGCGGCCTGGGGCTGGTGCGGTGCGCTGGGAATCGAGGACGGCCGGACGGTGGGACTGTTGCTGGTCTCGGCCGCCACGTCCGGCGATCCTCGGGTGACGGTGGCCAGGATCGGTGCCGGCTGGGTGCGCCCGGGCGATGTCCGGCAGGGAACCGGCCGGGCCATGCTGCACGCGCTGGCCGGCGGCCTGCATCGCGCTCGGGTGGGCACGCTTTTCGCCAGCTCGGATCCGCATCGGGGCTGCGCCGCGCTGCCGTCCGGGTTCCTGGACGGCACCGGCTTCATCGCGATGAACCCCGCCCACCACTGGCGGCTGGACCTCAACGGTGCGGTGCCCGTGGTGAAGCACTCGGTCCTCGTCCGGCTCGGACGCCTGGTGCGGGCGGTCCGCCCGGTGGCGCCCCCGGAACCGGCCCGGAGAACAGAGATCAGATGAACTCGTCGAGGGCCCGGAGCAGCGCGGCCTTCGTCTTGCCACCGGTGAACGACTTGACCAGCTCGCCACCCGAGTAGATCTGGATGGTCGGCAGCCCGAGCACACCCTGTTCGGTCGGGATGCGCGGGTTGGTGTTGGTGTCGAGCGAGTAGAAATCGATCCGGTCACCGTGTTCGCGGGCGAGTTCCTCGATGATCGGGGCGATCTGGCGGCATGGTGCGCACCAGTCAGCCCAGTAGTCGACCAGCACCGGCTTGCTGGCGCGGACGACCTTTGACTCGAAGGTGTCGTCGGTGACGGCGGTCACGTGGGCCACGGGGGTTCCTCTCGTTGCGGACGGCGGGAGTGGCGTCGGTCAGACGATAGCTTCGAGCGCCGACAATTCCGCGCCCTGCAGCGTCTCGTCGCCCGGGTCGCCGGCATCGTGCAGCTCGGCCAGGTACCGCTCGGCGTCCAGGGCCGCGGAGCAGCCGGTACCGGCTGCGGTGATCGCCTGCCGGTAGGTGTGGTCGACCAGATCGCCGGCGGCGAAGACGCCGGACAGGTTGGTCTGGGTGGAGCCCGGCTGAACCAGCACGTAGCCCGCGGGGTCGGTGTCGACCTGACCGCGCACCAGCTCGGAGCGCGGGTCGTGGCCGATCGCTATGAAGCAGCCCTGCACGGGCAGCTCGCGCTGTTCGCCGGTGACGGTGTCGGTCAGCGTCAACGAGGTCAGCGACTGCTCGCCGTTGATGGACGCCACGGCCGAGTTCCAGGCGAACGAGATCTTCGGGTCGGCCGCCGCGCGGGCCACCATGATCTTGGACGCCCGCAGCTCGTCGCGGCGATGCACCACGGTCACCGAGGACGCGAACCGGGACAAGAAGGTCGCCTCCTCCAGCGCCGAATCGCCGCCGCCGACCACCGCGATGTCCTTGTCGCGGAAGAAGAAGCCGTCGCAGGTGGCGCACCAGCTGACGCCGCGTCCGGACAGCCGGTCCTCACCGGGCAGGCCGAGGCGCCGGTAGCCGGAGCCCATGGCCAAGATGACGGCCTTGGCGCGGTGGGTGCCACCTTCGGAGTCGGTGACGGACTTGATCGGGCCGGTCAGGTCGGCCTCGACGATGTCGTCGGTGACGATCTCGGCGCCGAACCGCTCGGCCTGCGCCCGCAGGTTCGCCATCAACTCAGGGCCCATGATGCCCTCGGGGAAGCCGGGGAAGTTCTCCACCTCGGTGGTGTTCATCAGGGCACCGCCGGATTCCAGCGCACCCTCGAAGACCAGCGGCTTGAGGTCGGCCCGGGCGGCGTAGATGGCGGCGGTGTAGCCCGAGGGGCCGGAGCCGATGATGATGACTTCGCGGATCTCTGACATGGCGTCCTTCTGCGGAGGATGGAACGGGCCCAGCCTAATGCGGGCGGCCGCTGTGTTGGAGCAACCGTCGGCGCGAGCGCGATATTCCGACCGCCGGCCGGGCTTGCCGAAAACCCGGTCAGGTCTCGACAAGCCCGGCCGACGGGGGCTACTCCTGCCCGGCCCAGAAGCCGCCCGGAGCGAACAGTTCGTCGACCAGCTCGTCGAGTAGGTTCGCCTCGAGCAGCAGGTCGAGCACCGTGTAGCGCTTCCGGATCATCTGGGCACGCCGGTAGGTGTCCTTGAACTGCTCCCAGCTCAGCGCGATGTCGTAGGGATGGGCGGGCGTGCCGGCGGCGCGCAGCATCCGCTGCAGCTCGGCGGCCGGAATCAGCTGAGCCGCCAGCTTCCGGCTCAGATCGCCCCACAGCGACTTCACCAACTCGAGCCGTTCCCGCAACTGTTCGGGCGTGAGGTGCTTGGCCAGCGCCTGAGCGACGATCTCGTCGACCAGGTGTGGCTGGTGAACGGCACGGACCCGTGCCTCCAACTCGGCGGCGTCGGGGTACGCGGCGACCGCGGCGTCCACGTCCAGCTGGGACAGGTCCCGCTGCAGCAGCCGTTCGTACAGGGCCGCCATCGAGACGCTGCCGACCGCCACCTTGAAGCCGTGCGACAGCCGGCGGGGCTTGATGGTGGTGCCGTGTCCCTCCATCTCCCAGAGGTGGGCGAACTGATGTTCGGCACCGGACGCCGGCCGCGACGACGCATGTGCCTGCATCGCCAATCCGGACATCACCAGGCCCTCGGCCAGTTCGCCGATCGCGGCCGGGTCGCCGGCGGCCAGAGCCTCCGGCCGGGAGAGCGAGGCCCGCAGCGGTCCCTGCACCAACTCCCATACGTAGTCGTCGAGGGCCTCCGTGCCGACCGCGTCGGCGACGATCCAGTCGGCGCCGGCGGGCACCTTGCCGAGCAGATCGCCGTAGCCGGACGCCGTCATCACCGCGGGCGCGGCGGCGAGCACCGTCCAGTCGGCGACACAGCCGGCCGGGGCCGGACAGTCCAGGGTCTGCTTGTACCCGCCGACGGCGATGGATGAGCCGAAGGCGGTGTAGCCGTCCATGGAGGCGGCGGTGGCGACCACCAGGTAGGGCCGACCCAACTCACCGGCGGCACGTTTGACCACGTCGTTGAGGGTGCCGGCACCGACCGCAACCGGAACGGCGTCGACGTCGCGCAGAGCGTCGCGCAGCAGTTCACAGTTCTCGTACTTGGCGTACAGCTCAGGATCACCGGGGAAGACGTATGGCTCGAGCACCCGGACGCCGCCCGAGGCCAGCGCGTCCACGACCGCGTTCCCGGCCACGGACATGGTCCGTTCGTCGCCCACCACCAGGGCAGGCCGGTCGCCGAAGGTGGACCGGAACAATTCCGCCACCCGGGCGATCGCGTCCGGTCCGGCGACCACTGCCTTCGTGTCGGTCGATGTCTGCAGGGCACGTTCGATCAGCTCGGACATCGCTCACTCCCAGTTGTCGTCGGTCCAGCCCAGCTCGTCCCAGACCGCAGCCGGGATCAGCCGATCCACGCGGTCCATGACGTACGAGGGCTGGTGCTCCGGCGTCAGCGCACGGACGTCGTCGGCCGTCGCCTCGCCGGTCAGCACCAGGCCGGACACCATGCCGGTGTCCAACGCCATCTGAATATCGGTCTGCAGCCGGTCGCCGACCATCATGGAATGCTCGACCTTGGCGTCCAGGCCCTCCATGGTGACCTGGAGCATGATCGGGTCGGGTTTGCCCAGCGACTTGACGCACTTGGTCCGGGTGCAGGCCTCGATGGCGGCGGTGATCGAGGCGCAGTCGGGCTCACCGCGTCCGCCGGGGAAGGGGCAGAACCGGTCCGGGTTGGTCTCGATCAGGAATGCCCGCTTGTAGAACCAGATCGCGTCGAAGGCGATCTGCAGCTTGCGGTACTCGAAGCTGCGGTCGTAGCTGGCGATCACGATGTCGATCTCTTCGGGATCGTCGCTCAACGTGAAGCCGGCCTTGGTCAGGGCCCGCTTCAGCGGCTCTTCGCTGATCGGGAAGAGGACGGCGTCGGGATGGTGCGCCTTCAGCCACTTCGTGGTGGTGACGATGGTGTTGGAGATGTCCTCCACCGGGGTGGGCAGCCCGAGCTTGGTCAGCTTGCGGGCGTACATCTCGGGGTCCTTGGTGGGATTGTTGGACAGATAACGGATCGGGATCTCGCGGCGGCGCAGCTCGTTGATCATCCGAGCGGCACCGGGCAGCAGGTGGTCGCCGAGATAGATAGTGCCGTCCATGTCGAAGACATAGGCGTCATAGAACTCTTCCGGACCGCGAAGCACGTCGTGCACCATCGATAGTTGCCTTCCTGGGCTGCGAAATCACCGTGAACTGATATCGGTCGTGAACAGATGGAGGGAAAAAGAGGTGGCTCGGCCCGCCGGTGAGGCCACCGGCGGGCCGGGTCGGGGTCGTTGCGGGCTCAGTCCTGGGATTCTTCCTGGGCCTCGTCTTCGTCCAGGCCGGTTCGGTGGACGTAGCCCGGCGAGCTGTCGCCGCCGTAGCTCGGGTCGACTCCGGGGTAGCGGGGATCGTGCGGGTGCGGGGCGTTCTCGCCGCCGTAGCCCTCCTCCACCTCGGGATCGGAGTGCGGATGTGGATGGTCCGCTCCGCCGTAGGCCGGGTCGACGTCGAATGTCTTGTCCTCGGTCATGATGCGCCTCCTTTCGGGTATTGCCGCCAGCTGCCTCAGAGCGTCCGAGGCAGTGAAACGTCTTGTCAACAGGCTACTCCCGGTCGGTGAACGAGACGAGAGTGAGAGACGCCGGCCGGCGCGGGACGGGATCCCGAGCTGCGCCGGCCGGCATCAGTGGTTTGCTTCGATTCGCCTAGTTGCTGGCGCCGACCATGGCGGCAACGATCCAGATCAGCGTGGTGGCCAGGAAGATCGCGACGGCCGGGGGGTCGATGTGGGTCTTGCCGCGGTCCTGGAACAGCCGGGCGGAGAGTTCGCCGAGGAATGCCGAGATCGTGGCGAACACGGCACCGATCAGCAGGGCTCCGACGGCCAGGCCGTAGTCGACGCCCAGTGCGGTGTCGACCTTCAACGCGTGCAGGCTCGCGGCGCTGATCACCTTTTCACCGGCCAGGATCGGGTAGAAGACCATCGCGCCGAGACCACCGATGATCGTCATGTGGTGGGTAACCGGCGAGTTGTAGCCGATGTTCAGGAAGAAGATCGTGATCGCCGAGATGGCCCAAGGGAACGCCGCCGCGCTCATGCCCACACCGGGGAAGTTGACCGCGAGCAGCAGGGACACGCCACCGGCGAGCAGGCCGGGGAAGATGCCGAGCACGAGCAGCTGCGAAGGCTTCTCCTGGTAGCGCACCCACGCGTAGCCCTCATGCGGAGCCAACTTGCTGCCGGAGGGGTTGAAGTGCTCGGGGTTGATCAGCGAGCGGTCGGCGAAGGCCAGCCGGGTTCCGATGCCCAGCACGGCCACGGTCAGCGCGATCGCGTCGGTGTGACCGCCGAGCCAGGGAATCTTGCCGAAGACGTAGCTGACCAGGAGCCAGCCGACCACACCGGTCGCGGCACCCACCAGCAGGACGTCGGGCTTGCCGAGCCGAGCGAGTGGCTGAGCGATGTCCTTGCCGTTGTCGGTGTACCCCTTCATCGCCGCGTAGGCGGAGCCGGCGACGGCGCCGGTGAACGCGACATGGGGGCCGGTGAACGGACCGAAAGCCACGTAGCTGAACAGGAAGCTGGAGACGTCGGCGCCCCCAGCCACTCCCGCGGCCGTCGCCGCGAGGCCGGCGAAGCCGGTGATCACGAAGGAGAAGTTGCCGCCGACACACGCACCGAAGAATCCTCCGGCCGCGGCGACGAGCAACAGAAATACAAATTCCATGGTTGCCACGCTTTCCATTGAGTGCTGGTTTGGTCCAGCCCCGGCTGGGCTGGGAACTGTGTGAGTCAGTCGCGGGACTGATCGGTGGCCGCAGAGGCCATTCGTACTCCTTTGCACGAGGTTGGCGGATCCCGCCGACTGGGCCCGCTGGGGTGAACCTACCAGTGGCTGAGGTGTTAGTAACAGCTTTTGTGAGAGGAGAACGCCTGATGGGACAATCGGTTCAGCCGGCCGCGCGGACGACCCGCACGCCCTTCCCGCGAAGCTCTTCGATGGCCTCGTCGGGCGTCTGAGAGTCCATGATCACCTGATCGAAGTCAGTCATCGAGGCGAAGGTGTGCAGGGCGCGGCGATCGAGCTTGGTGTGGTCGAGCAGCAGGATCGACTTGTCCGCCGACGCCATCATCGCCCGCTTCACCTGGGCGCAGTCCTCATAGGGGTGGTAGCAGAGCAGATCGCTGATGCCGGACGCCGACACCAGGCAGTAGTCGGCCCGGATGTCGGCGATCACATGGGTGGTGGTCTGCCCGACCATGGCCTCGGACCAGGCCTGGTACTCACCGCCGGTGACGAACAGCCGGATTCCGGAGCGACGCTCCAACTCGCGGGCGACCAGCATCGAGTTGGTGACCACGGTGAGCGGCACGAGCTCCAGCATGCGCAGCACCCACAACGCCGTGGTGGAGTCATCGACCAGGATGGAACTGCCGGGGCGGATCTGTTCGACCACCACCCGGGCCACTTCCTGCTTCAGGTCGGCGTTCTGGTTCACCCTGATGCTGGCACCGATCTCGTTCAAACCGGTGGCCACGGCGGTCACCTGGCCGCGGTGCCGGATCAGCACGCCGGCCTCCTCGAGCGATTCGATGTCGCGATACACCGTCATCGCCGAGACTCCGGTCAGGTCCACGAGTTCGTCGACTGAGGCCGATCCGTTCTTGACGACCCGTTCGGCGATCGCCATCCGGCGTTCGCGTAGCGCACCGACAGAACCTCGGCCACGCCCTTTGGTCGCCATGCGAGTTCATCCTTCGTTCGTTGTCACACTCATGATGCCCTATTTGTTGACAATCAACTCCATCATTCGCACGAAAGCCGGCTGAGATGATGAGACTTCGGCAGACCTGCTCAGGGCGTGGGCGGCGGCACCCTCGGGGTCTGCCGGCCGGTGCTCGGTTCGGATGACGTCGGGTGGGTCGGCCACTAGGTTGGAGGTCTGTCGGCAACGTTGCCGGCACTACCCCGGCATCGTCCGGAAAGGAGAACCCTCATGGCGACACTGGTGGTCCTCGGCTCGGGAATCATGGCGACAGCCCTAGCGACCCCGTTCACCGACAACGGACACGAAGTGCGGCTGGTTGGAACCCATCTGGATCGCGTGATCATCGACTCGATCAAGTCGACCCGCGTGCATCCGAACCTCAACTTGGCGGTGCCCGACAACGTCACCGCCTACCAGTTGGAGGACGCCGCCGAGGCCTTCGACGGCGCCGATCTGGTGATGAGCGGGGTGAACTCGTTCGGCGTCGATTGGGCGGGCGAGCAGCTGGCCGGGCTACTCCGTCCGGGCCAGCACGTGATCGCGCTGGCCAAGGGCATGCAGGCCGACTCCGACGGCAATCTGACCATCCTGCCCCGGGCGCTGATGGCGCACATTCCGGACGAGTTGCGCAGCCGGGTGTCGATCTCGGCGATCGCCGGGCCCTCGATCGCGGGCGAGGTGGCGATCCGGCGGCACACCAGCGTGGTGTTCACCGGCGAGGACCCTGAGGTGCTGGCGATGTGGAAGGAGCTGTTCGAGACCGACTTCTACCACGTCTGGACGAGCACCGACTTCGTCGGCGTCGAGGTGTGCGCGGCGACCAAGAACTGCTACGCCTTCGGCGCAGGCTTCATGCACGGCCAGCTCAAGGCTTTCGGCGAGGCAGACCCGC
Source organism: Micropruina sp. (assembly GCF_027492755.1). Taxonomy (GTDB): domain Bacteria; phylum Actinomycetota; class Actinomycetes; order Propionibacteriales; family Propionibacteriaceae; genus Micropruina. Next base: position 28,470 of record NZ_JAPUED010000125.1, read on the forward strand.
AGTACGTCAACTACAACTACGGCGCCGCGCTGTTCGGCCAGGCGTCGGTGGAGATGACCCAGTTCATGGACCTGCTCGGCGGGCAGCAGTCCACGGTGCTCGGACTCCCCGGCATCGGCGACTGCTTCGTCACCTCGATGGGTGGACGCAACGTCAAGGTCGGCACCCTGGTCGGCGAGGGCATGACGTTCACCCAGGCCCGCGATCAGATGCCGGGGGTCACCTTGGAGGGTGCGGCGGCGATCAAGGTGATCGGCGACGCCTTCGAGCGGCTCACCGAGCGTGGTGTGCTGACGTCCGAGCAGTTCCCGCTGCTGCGCCACCTGCACGCCGTGGTGGCCAAGGATGCCGCCGTCGACGTGCCGTGGAAGACGTTCTTCGGCAGCAACGGCTCGGGAGTCTGAGACAACCGCCGGTCGAGCTTGTCGAGACCCTCGGGGGTTTCGACAAGCTCAACCCGCAAGCGTCGACAAGCTCAACCAGCGATGTCTCAGCTGAGGCCGTAGGCCTGGTGCACCAGGAAGATCGGGTGCTCGACCACGGCGCCGGAGCCCTTCCGGATCTGCCAGCGGCAGGTCTCGGTGTCGCACATCGCGAACTCAGGGTTCACCTCGCGCACCTTGTCGAACAGCGGCTTGCCGACCGCCTGGGCGATCTCGTACTTCTCTTTCTTCAACCCGTAGGTGCCGGCGATGCCGCAGCAGGTGGCGCCCGACTCGATCGCCTCGACGCCCGGGATCAGCTTCAGCACCTCCATGGCCGGCTGGCCCATGCCCTGCGATTTGAGCTGGCAGGGGGCGTGGTAGACCGCCGTGAGCGGGATCTCGGCGAAGTCGGTGGGCAGCTCGCCGGCATCGTGCAGCTCCAGCAGGAACTCCATGATGTCGCGGATCCGGGTGCCGACGTCGGCCAGCCGGTCGTCGTCGACGCCCATGATCTCGTGCGCCTCATGCTTGAGCATGCCGGTGCACGAGCCGGACGACGAGATGATCGTCAGGTCACGTCCGGACGACCGCAACTCGTCGCACAGCTTGAGCACCTTGGCGGTGGCGCCGTCGAACAGGCCGTTGGACTGTTCGGCCAGGCCGCAGCAGCCCTGCTTGGGCACCAGCACCTCATAGCCGAGATGTTCCAGCACCTCGATCGACTTCTTCGACGTCTCGACCTCGAAGTAGCCGCCGGCGCAGCCGTGGAAGAAGACGATCGGGCCACGGGTCGGCGCGGGTGCCGTGCGGGTGCGCTTCTTGAGCCAGCCGGTGATGGTCTGGGTGTTGGCGTGCGGCATCGGGGCGTCACGGTGGATGCCCAGCACCTTCTCGACCACGGTACGCAGCGGTTTGATGGACAGCGCGGCGTTGGCCACCGGCGCCAGCGGCGTCATCGCCCGGCCCATCAGCGTGGTCTGGGTGATCAGCCGGTCGCGCAACGGCATCTCGTCGGCCTTCATCACCGCACGGGCCTGACCGTTCAACTCGGCGATCTTGACCCCCTGCGGGCAGGCCAGCGTGCACGCGCCGCACGAACTGCAGTAGTCGAGCGAGTGGTCGACCGATTCGCCGTGCCGGAACCGCTCCGCCTGCGGGCCGACGAACTTCGGCCCGGTGAACTTCGGGGTGACCGCGGCCACCGGGCAGTGCGTCTCACAGATCGTGCACTTCACACAGTGGTCGAGGGACGCCCGGGCGACCTGCGTCTGGGCGAACTCGATGCCCTCGGAGGGGTTCATGAGGCTGCTCCTTCGGTCGTGGCGGACGATGCTGCGGCAAGGATCGAATCGGCGGCTTTCACGGCGCTGGCGACGGCGATGCCCTCGCCGGATTTCTCCTGCCAGCGGGTGGCGCCGGCCAGGATGCCGCCGGCGGCGTACAGGTTGTCGTAGACCGCGTCGCCGCCGGGATGGCGAACCAGCAGGTCTGGACCGGTTTCGACGCCGACGAGGAACAGCGGCTGCGGATCGCCCCAGTAATCAGCATGCACCAGGGCACCCTCCGGACGTCGCAGCGGCAGGTCGAAGATCGACTCGCGCAGGTTGTGGCGCGAGTCGGCATGCAGTGCCCCCGACTCGAAACCACCGGTGGAGAGCAGGAACGCGTCAGCCGCGAACTCGCGGATGCCGCCGGCGGTGGCCAGTTGCACACAGGCGACCGATCCGCCCGGGCTGCGGTAGCCGGTCACCTTGCTGCCCGGCACCACCCGGACGCCGGACGCCTTCGCCACCGCGGTGAGGGTGCGGTTCAACCGCATGCCGGGCACGGACGGCGGGGGCAGCGGGATCTCGAAGACCGGGGCGCCGATCAGGTCGGCGATGTCGCTCCAGGCGTTGTGGTCGTCCAAGCCGAGGACGGCCGGCAGACCGACGCTCTCGCCCTCGGCCACCAGCGGTTTGACCGCTTCGGCGAACCGCTTGCGGGTGGCCGGGTCGTCCAGCGCCCGGGCGTAGGTCAAGCCCGAGGAGTCGACCTCGCCCTCGCGGGCCGGGAAGCCCAGCATCACCGGACGCGCCTCGAGTCGCCCGCCACCCGGCAGGTCGGTGCGGTTCAGGTTGTGGGCGACCAGTTCGGGATAGAAGTCCTTGAGCTGTTTGAGGCCGATGATCACGAACTTCGCACCGTCGACGCAGGCGCCCGCGGTCATGCTGGGCGAGGCCAGCGCGGTGGGCCGGACGGCGCCGACCGCGGTGGGCAACTGCAGATTGACCGCAGGATCACCGACCAGCAGCTCGGCACCGACCAACTCGGCGACGTAGCTCGCGGACGCGCCGACCAGTTCGGCGTCCAGGAACGCGTAGGGATGGTCAGGGTTGGCCTGCGCGAAGTCGCCCAGCGCGTCCAGCGGTCGCTCCACGCGGTCGGGGGCGTAGCCGAGAATGTCGATCGTGCCCTGGGAGAGCTGCAGGCCGCCGGTGCCCTTGGCCAGCAGGGTCACCGCCGCGCCGCCCCGGGCCAGCCGAATGGCTGCGACCAGTCCGGAGACGCCGGCTCCGATCACCACGACGCGCGTCATCACACGACCTCCTCATGAGTCGGGCCAGGCAGGTGTTCGACGTCCAGCGTGCCCTGGAAGATCCAGTTGTCCAGCGCGGTCTGCCGGACCTGGTCGCCGTAGAGGATCGGCCAGATGCCGATCCAGCGGTTCTTCAGGAACAGCCGCACCAGGCCGGTGGCCCGCTCGATGTCGATGTGCTCGGACTGCAGCGCCACCCCGGTGGCGCGCATCGAGCAGAAGCCGCCCTGACAAGGGCCCATACCGAGTCGCAGCTGGCGACGCAGGTCGTCGAAGCTGCCCTTGGGCTGATCGGCCAGGGCCCGGGTGAACATGCCCTTGCTCATCAACTCGCACTCGCACAGGATCTGGTCCTCGGTGCGGTCGTGCTCGCGCTCTTCGAGCCGGTGGGTGATGACGTAGTTCTTCTTGTCCTCCGAGCCGGGGCACTGCTCGTCGGCCGTCCGGCAGGGACGGGTCTCGCCCAGCTGGGCGCACATCGCATTCACCACGTTCTCGGCCATCAGCCGGTAGGTGGTCAGCTTGCCGCCGGCGATGGTGAGCAGGCCCTTGAGGCCGTCGCGTTCGGAGTGGTCGATGATCGACATGCCACGGCTCATGTGCCGCGTGTCTCCGGAGCCGACCCGGGAATCCTTGACCAGCGGGCGGGCACCCGCCCAGGCGTGGATGGCGCGCGCGTTGCGGAAGCCGGGCACCAGCAGTTCGCCGCAGTCCATCATCTGCTGCACCTCGTCCCAGGCGATCTGCAGCTTGTCCGGGTCGTCGGCCTTCTGGTCGGTCGTGCCGATGATGCACACGGTGTGCACCGGCACCAGGATGTCGCCGTCGGCGGGGTAGGTGAGCCGATTGATCACCGAATTCGTCAGCCGGTGATTCATCGCGATCATGATGCCCGCGCCGGGCACTACCTGGACGTCGGGGCAGTCGGCCATGTGGGCGATCTGGCCACCCCATGCGGCGGCGCAGTTGAGCACGAAGTTGGTGTTGATCCGGACTTCCTCGCCGGTCTTCTCGTCGGTGCAGACCACCTGGGAGACCCGGTCGCCGTCGCGGTTGATCTTGGTCACCCGGTGATAGGTGAGGATCTTCGCGCCGTACTGCTTGGCCGAGTTGGCGGCGCTCCAGACGAGCTGCCAGCCGTCGACCGAGCCGTCCTCGACCTTGAAGGCGCGGGAGATCTTCGGGTTGACCCGCGGTTCGGCCTTCAGCACCTCGGCGACCGAGACCTCCTCGAACGGCACTTTGGTGTCGGTGGCGCCCTTGGCCCAGTCGTCGCCCCAGGCCGGGTCGTCGACGTGGGTGGCGACGAAGTAGCCGCCGGTGCGCTCCACGGCGTGGGACTGGATGCGGGTGACGATCGCGTTCTCCTCGGCACACTCGGTGGCTGAGTGCGGGTCACTGACCACGTAGCGACCGCCGGAGTGCAGCAGCCCGTGATAGCGGCCGGTGGTGCCCTGTCCGAGGTCGGCCCGGTCGACCAGGATCGCGGAATAGCCGCGCATGGCGACATCACGGACGACGCCGGCGCCGGTGGATCCTCCGCCCACCACCACGACGTCTGCGGTAAGGGTCTTCACTGCATCCTCCGATCGAATGGGTGGAGTCGTGGGCCACGACGTCCACCCGATGGACCTTGCCGGGTCAGGTCGTTCCCACGCTCCCCACTGCCACGATGCTGTGCGGACGCGCTAGTCACAGCCCGATCAAAGCGCACGCTACTCCAGCGGGACGGGCATCTGATATAGCTCAGGCCTCACATTAACAACACTCTTTTCTTGCCTTTTTCACATCGGTTGTGAACGCAGGAAGGTGAGGTCGTCGCTGCTCAGCCGGTGTCTGATCAGCACCACCTGGTAGGGATTCCAGGTCGACAGCGTGTAGCGCAGGACGATGCCGTCACCGTCGGCGCGGGCGTCGAAGAAGTAGGGTGCGTAGGCCGCCCCGGTGGAGCTGTCCTGGCCCCGGAAGATGGCGTCGCCGACCGGATCGCTGCCGTCGGCGGCGAACCGGATGAACCGCCGGGTGTGATCGCCGGGACTCATCCCGCCGGCGATCCAGTCCAGCAGCCGCAGCCGCTGCGACCAGGGTCCCCACGGTTCGGACGCGCTGCGCAACAGCACGGCCGGGCCGGCCGGATCGTCCGGCCCGGCCATGGTGAGCATCAGATACCGCCCGATCTCGGGTATCCAGCGCACCGAGAGTTCGCCGAGCGCACCAGGGGTGAGCAGTGGCACCGCGTCCGATTCGAGTGGCGACCACGACCCGGGTCCGGCCCAGTACTCGACGGTGGTCAGGAACGGCCGGGCGTCGCCGCGCCGCAAACCGGACGCCACGCCGGGCGCGGTCAGGTCGACCCGAGCCAGCCGGACGTCGTCGGTCCGGTAGGCACCGGTGCCCCAGATCAGCAGGTAGCGGCCTCGGCGTTGTACCGACACATTGATGAAGCGGTGGTCGGAGAAGGTGGCCAGGAAGCGGAAGCCGATCGGACGCCGCCGCCGAGCGGGCTCGATCGCCAACCCGGGCGCGGTGGCCCGGGCCAGCACGCTGCGGCCCATCGTCTGGTGCCGCCGGAAGTGGTTGGAGGTGAAGAAGGCGTACAGCTCGCCGTCGAGACTGAAGGCGTCCAGCGGCACGTCGTACTCGCGCATGGTGGTCCGTCCGCCGCGCAGCCGCAGCGGCGAGCCGTGGAACCGGACGGTGGGCAGTTCGGCCCCCGGTTCGAGCACCTCGGCGATGGCATCGCGGGTGCCGAGCCAGGGGCGTCCGGCCCAATGGGTGTCGCCGAACAGCAGGAAGCTGCGCCCGGCATGCTCGAACCGGACGCCGAGATCGGTGCCCCGCACGCCCGAACGGGACTCGGACGCGGACAGCGTGCGCACCAGGCCGCCCGGCTGGCTGTCCCGCTCGCCGCTGACCTGGGCCACCTTGGTCGACGGCTCCCCGGCGTCGATGACACCCTGATGGTCGGCCAGCCGCAGGCAGGCATGCCGCATCCATCGGACGCCGCCGGCACGCACCTGTCGATGCAGGTGATAGAGGGAGCCGTCCACCTGCACCAGGGCCTGCACCCAGCCGTCGGCCAGCCGGGTGCGTGCGGTTGCGACCGCGACCAATCGACCCGACCCCCACTCGCGGGCATCCCAGGGGCCGTCCCACACCGGCCGGGAGTCGTCCGGGGCGTCCAGACCGGGCCCGAGCCGGCGCCAGCGATTCGGCCGCGCCGCATTCACGGCCCACGCGTAGCTGATCACCCCGTCCGATTCAGGCACCGAAGCAACCAGTTCGTGTGCCTCGGTGCCGGGACGCCCTCGCTGCCACAGCGCCGCCGGGCCCACAGCCGCCGTGCTGATCGCGTCGCCGCGCAACCACGGAGTGTCCGGACGGCCCTGCCCGTGGAAATAGTGATGAATGGTCAGCGTGCCGTCACCGTTGTCGGCGCCGATCACCGCCTCGAGCCGGTGCGGCGCGCCCGGCGGCGTCCACCAGGCGGGGCGGTCGTCCGATTCCAGCAGCGAGCCGGGCCCGATCAGGGGTGGCCAGATCATCGCGGGCTACAGCCTGGCCAGCACCGCGCGGGCGGTGCCCTCGTCGATCACCAGGTCGGTGGTGGTGCCCGCCCGCAGTGCACCGACGACCGCACCAGCCCGGGAGGGGTCGGCGACCACGCAGAACCGGCGGGTCACCTGGGCCAGCTCCGACGGGGTCAGGCCGGTCGCCCGGGCGTTGAAGTCGATGTCGGTCCACGACCCGTCCTCGCGCAGCAGCACCGTCGACACGTCGCCGACCACGCCGTCAGCGGCCAACCGGCGTACCTCATCGTCGTCGAGGTAGCCGGAGGAATAGACGTGTGAGGGCACTTGTGCGTTGATGCAACCCACCCCGAACACCGCGACGTCCATGCGGTGCAGCAGCGTGATGACGTTCTGCACCGAGCGTTCGCGCCACATCGCCCGCTTCGTGCTGGCGTAGTCGAAGAAGGCCGGCACCGGGAAGTAGACGACCCGCGAGTTGAAGGCGTCGCCGACGGTGGTCAGGATCTCGCCCACATACGGGATGCCCGAGGACCATTGATTGGTGCCGCCGTTCATCTGCACCACGGTGGCGCCCGCCAGCGGCCGGGGCATCAGATGACGCACGACCTGCGAGGTGGTGACGCCCCAAGCCACCCCGATCACCTGGTGGTCCTCGACGGCTTCGGACAACAGCCGTCCGGCCACCCGTGCGACCTGATCGAGCCGGCGTCCGTCGGAGGCACCGTCGCGGACGCCGACCAGATGCACCCGGACGCCGAACGCGCGGGTCAGCGCAGCGGCCAGCGGTGAGCGCGAGCCATTGTGATGGGCGAGGCTGATTCGCACCAGCCCCGAACCGCGGGCTTGCTTCAGCAGGCGGCTGATCGTCGAGCGGGACAAGCCGAGTTGACGGGCGATGGATTCCATCGTTTCGCCCTGGATGTAGTAGCGGGAGGCCGCTTCGTACATGTCGTCGTAGCGGTCGTTCATTTGTTCTCCCTTTGCTTGCACGTTCGTGCACAGACCTAGCGCATGTGTTCGAGCCTGGCAAGACTTGGCACGACGGCCGGAAGCGGACGGCCGTCCGGGGGCCGGTCGCAAAGGTGGCGACCCCCTCCGACACCCTCTCGCCTCCCCGCCGATCCAACCGATCGGCGACGTAAGGAAAAAGGCGGCCGGGGATCCCGGCCTCCATATTTGGCATCGCTAGCGGTGCCTGAAGGGAGTCACAGTGAATCTCGCAACCATCTTCCTCTCCGAAGTCGTCGGCACGGCCATGCTGCTGCTGCTCGGTGCCGGCGTGGTTGCCAACAACATCCTGCCGAAGAACAAGGGCAACGGCGGCGGTTTCCTGATGGTCAACTGGGGCTGGGGTCTCGCGGTCTTCTCCGGCGTCCTGGTCTCGTACAAGTCGGGCGGGCACCTGAACCCGGCCGTCACCCTGGGCCTGGCGGCCTCGGGAGTCAAAGAGTTCGTTCCCGGCATCCCGGTCAACGCGGCCTCCATCTTCACCTATCTGAGCGCCCAGCTGATCGGCGCCTTCCTGGGTGCGGTGCTGGCCTGGCTGGCTTACAAGAAGCAATTCGACGAGGACGCCCCGGACGGCTTCAAGCTGGGCGTCTTCTCGACCGGTCCGGAGATCCGCAGCCCGCTGTGGAACGTGATCACTGAGGCCATCGGTACCTTCGTGCTGGTGTTCGTCGTGATTGCGGCCGGGCATTGGGGCGATTCGAGCACCCACACACCCGCCGGCCTCGGCTGGCTGGGCGCTCTGGGTGTGGCGCTGCTGGTGGTCGTGATCGGCACCAGCCTCGGCGGCCCGACCGGGTACGCGATCAACCCGGCTCGTGACCTCGGTCCGCGCATCGCGCACGCCATCCTGCCGATCCCCAACAAGGGCTCCTCCGATTGGGGCTACTCGTGGGTACCGGTCGTCGGCCCGATCATCGGCGGCGTGATCGCCGGCGTTACCTCCGGATTCCTGCTGCCGGCCTGAACCGGAGCATCCGAAACCTGGTTCCGGACGGCCGGGCGATAAATCGCTGGCCTTGCCGTCCGGCACCGGGCACCATGTACCTCAAGCCGCTACAAAGATGTGGGAAGGAACACAATGGCTGAGAAATACGTTCTCTCGATCGATCAGGGGACCACGAGTTCCCGTGCGATCGTCTTCAATCACGCGGGCCAGATCGTTGGCTCGGGTCAGAAGGAACACGAACAGATCCTCCCGAAGGCGGGCTGGGTCGAACACAACGCGATCGAGATCTGGGAGAACATCCGCGAGGTCGTCGGCATCGCACTTGCCGATGCGCAGGTGAACAAGGACAGCCTCGCGGCCGTCGGCGTGACCAATCAGCGCGAGACCACCCTGGTTTGGGACAAGAACACCGGCAAGCCGGTCTACAACGCGATCGTCTGGCAGGACACCCGTACCGCCAAGATCGTCGAGGAGCTCGGTGGCGGCGACCAGGACAAGTACAAGGAGCGGGTCGGTCTGCCGCTGGCCACCTACTTCTGTGGCCCGAAGGTGAAGTGGATCCTCGACAACGTCGACGGTGCCAGGGAGCAGGCCGACGCCGGCAACCTGATCATGGGCACCATGGACACCTGGGTGATCTGGAACCTCACCGGCGGTGTCGACGGCGGCGTTCACGTCACCGACGTGACCAACGCCTCGCGCACCATGCTGATGGACCTGAAGACGCTGTCCTGGGACGCCGACATCGCCGCCGATATGGGCATTCCGATGTCGATGCTGCCCGAGATCAGGTCTTCTTCCGAGGTGTACGGCAGGGGCCGGCCGGCCGGCCTGCTCTACGACGTGCCGATCGCCGGCGACCTGGGTGACCAGCAGGCGGCGACCTTCGGCCAGGCGGCGTTCGAGGTCGGCATGGCCAAGAACACCTACGGCACCGGCTGCTTCATGCTGATGAACACCGGCGAAGAGATCGTTCCGTCGAAGAACGGCCTGCTGACCACGGTCTGCTACAAGATCGGCGACAACAAGCCGATCTACGCGCTGGAGGGCTCGATCGCCCTGGCCGGTTCGCTGGTGCAGTGGCTGCGCGATCAGCTGGGCATCATCTCCTCGGCCCCCGAGGTCGAAGAGCTGGCGGCCGACGACAACGGCGGCATCTACTTCGTGCCGGCGTTCTCCGGCCTGTTCGCCCCGTACTGGCGCTCGGACGCCCGGGGCGCGATCGTCGGCATGACCCGGTTCGTCGACAAGCGCCACTTCGCCCGTGCGGCACTGGAGGCCACCGCCTACCAGACCCGTGAGGTGCTGGACGCGATGGAGGCCGATTCCGGCGTCAAGCTGGCCGAGCTCAAGGTTGACGGCGGCATGACGATGAACGAGACCCTGATGCAGTTCCAGGCCGATCAGGTCGGCGTGCCGGTGATCCGTCCGGTGGTCGCCGAGACCACCGCGCTCGGCGCCGCCTACGCGGCCGGTATCGCGGTCGGCTTCTGGGACGGCGAGCAGGACGTCATCGACAACTGGGCCGAGGCCAAGCGCTGGGAGCCCAAGATGGACGAGGGCGAGCGCAACCGGCTGTACCGGCAGTGGAAGAAGGCCGTGACCCGGACCTTCGACTGGGTCGACGACGACCTCGCTTCCGAGTAGTTCCTTTCACACGGCCCGCCCCCGGAGTTTCCCGGTGGCGGGCCGTGTGCATTTCCGCCGGCTTTGTCGGCGTTGCCCGATTTCCGTCCTGACCAAAGGAGGATCAGATGGCCGGTTCGCTGACCGACGCCGAGTTCGTCGTCCGTTCGCTCACCCAGACCGTCATCGACAACGAGAGCTATTTCGGCGAGTTGGACGCGGTCGTCGGCGACGGTGACTTCGGCTATTCCCTCGCCCGCGGTTTCGAGGTGGTCGCCGAGAACTGGGACGACTACGACCGCACCGACGCGGGTGTGTTCCTGACCAAGATCGCGATGGCCATCTCGGGCCGGATGGGCGGCACGTCCGGGCCGATCTGGGGCACGGCCATGCTCCGGATGGGCTCATCGCTGAAAGGCAAGGAGGAGTTCACCGCCACCGACGTGGTGGCGGGACTGCGCGCCGCGGTGGCCGGAATTCAGGCGCGTGGCAAGGCCGAACTCGGCGAGAAGACGCTGCTCGACGCACTGGTGCCGGCGATCGACACCCTCGAGCAACAGATCGCCGCGGGGGTCAGCTCCGCCGAGGCGGTCGCCATGATGGCTGCCGCTGCCCGCAAAGCCGCGGACGACACAGCCCAGCTGCAGGCGCGCCGCGGGCGCGCCAGTTACACCGGTGAACGCAGCATCGGTTCGGTGGATGCCGGCGCCATGGCCGTCGCCGTCATCCTCGAACGCCTGGCCGAGCAGTGGCCGACCCAATGAGAGGCATGGAGGAGAAACCATGAAGAAGTTCGTCAACGACCCCAAGCAGTTCGTGCCCGAGATGCTCAAGGGCATCGCCCTGGCCAACCCGGACACCATCACCTACGTGCCCGAGTACAACCTGATCATGCGCTCGGACGCGCCCAACAACAACAAGGTGAGTATCGTCCAGGGTTCGGGCTCGGGTCACGAGCCGGCGCACGTGATGGCAGTTGGCCCGGGCATGCTGGACGCCGCCTGTCCGGGCGACGTGTTCGCCGCGCCGCCGGCCGACTACGTCTTCGAGACGGCGAAACGAGTGGCGTCCGACAAGGGCGTATTGCTGCTGGTGAATAACTACACCGGTGACCGGATGGCCTTCGAGATGGCGCAGGAACTGGCCGAGGCCGAGGACATCAAGTGCGCCACCTTGTTCATCGACGACGATGTCGCCGTGCAGGACTCCACCTGGACGGTCGGACGACGTGGCGTGGCCGGGAACTTCTTCGTGATCAAGGCGGTCGGGGCCAAAGCGGAGGAGGGCGCCGAACTCGACGAGGTGATCCGGGTCGGCGAGAAGGTGAACAGCGTCGCCCGCACCATGGGCATCGCGCTCACCGCCTGCACCCCGCCGGCGAAAGGTTCGCCGCTGTTCGAGTTGGCCGACGACGAGATGGAGGTCGGGGTCGGCATTCACGGCGAGCCCGGACGGCGGCGCGCCAAGCTGGTCACCGCCGACGAGATCGTCGACGAACTGTTGGGTGCGGTGGTACCCGATCTGCCGTTCAGCTCGGGTGACCGGGTGGCGCTGATGATCAACGGTCTCGGTGGGACGCCGATCAGTGAGCTCTACCTGCTGTTCGGCATCGCCGCGCAGAAGCTGGCCGATCAGGGCATCACGGTGGCCCGCAGCTATGTGGGTGAGTACTGCACCAGCCTGGAGATGGCGGGAGCGTCGCTCACCCTGGTGCGACTGGACGACGAGATCGAGGCACTGCTGGCCGCGCCGGCGTCCATCGTGAACCGGATCTTCTGACTCAGCAGTCGTTGACCCGGTCGTCCGCCCACAGCGGCGACCGGGTCTTCAGTTCCGGGGTGTCCACGTCGGGTTCGACCCGGCTGGCGTGCCGGAACTCGACCTCGCCGGCGATGGTGGCCCGCAACCGGGACAGCACGTCATCGGGGCATGCCACTGTCGGGGCAGCCTGAAGGTAGCGGCTGACGTCCTCTTCGGAGATCATGCTCGCTCCCTCTGTCGGTGACCCTGGGTTGGACGCAGCGACCGCGTCATCGGTTCCCATTTCAGTCCACCTCCTTGAGGTGCTGCAGCAGGACGGCCAGTTTGGCCCGGCCGCGGGAGCATCGGCTCTTCACGGTGCCGGGCGCGCAACCCAGGATGCGTGCGGCCTGCTCCATCGAGTATCCCTCCAGATCAACCAGGACGAGGGCCGCTCGTTGATCGGCGCCGAGCTGGTGCAGTGCCGCGGTAACCTCGTCGGCGAGGCTGGAGCGGACGGCGGCGGTTTCCGGATCGTCCCGGGTGGAGGCGAAGCTGAGTGAGCGATCGGCGTCCTCGGGCAGCGGATCGGACGGCCGGGCCGCGATCCGGCGCAGCCGGTCGAAGCAGGCGTTGACGACGATCCGGTGCAGCCAGGTGGTGACAGCGGCGTCGCCGCGGAAGTCGGCGGCCCGGCGGAACGCCGAGATCATCGCGTCCTGGAGGGCGTCGGCAGCGTCGTCGGGGCGGTTCATCACCCGGATCGCGATGCTCCACAGCCGGTCGGCGTGGCGTTCCATCAGCGTGTTGAAGGCACGATCGTCGCCGGCGACGTGCGCTGCCAGCAGCTGGGCGTCGGTGGGTTCGCTGGTCATGCCGGCACCCTGGGCGGGCAAGCAGGTCGGGCGAACACGTCCCTGAGGCTAGCGGAGATGCTCCGATGTCAGGCTGCGGGTCTAGAGAATCGGAGGTCCACCAGGAACGGCACGAAGGCCGGTTCGTGGGGCAGGTCGGGTGGCCGGCTGCGATACCGGTGGCCGGTGGGTGTTCGGATCGTGCTGGTGCCGTCCGGTTGGAGGCTGTGCCGCCAGCCGGGATGCTCCTTGAGCTGGTTGCACCGTTCGCACAGGCCCTGGCCGTTGGTGAGGCTGGTGGTTCCGCCGGCATGTACCGGGGTGATGTGGTCGATGTGCCGGATGGGTGCCCCGCACCACGGCGTCCGGCAGACCTCGTCGCGAGCCTTGATGAAGGCCTTCATTCCCTTGGGGAAGCGGCGCCGGCCCGATTCCATGGTGACCAGCTGACCGCTGCCGGGCCGGACGTAGAGCCGACGGACCCAGGCTCGGTTGTTGCCGATGGCGTCGGCGGCGAGTCCGCGGGCGATGGCGGCAGGGATGGGCCCGTGGTCGCTGATCCGGGCCGGGGTTTCGCTGCCACCCAAGGAGTGCTTCGTCGGTGATCACCAACTGGATCTCGATGTCGACCTCGCCCGCTTCTTCTTCGCCGGTCACGCGGGCGACGAGGGTGTCGGCCATCACCTGGTTCTTGGAGCGCTCATCGCCGGCGGCACGGGCGGTGCCGGCGGCAGCGGTGAGAGCGGCGTAAGCGGCGACGCCTTGGGCGACCGGTAGCAGGGCGGAGACGCGGGTCATGCAATCGGGCGCCGGCCGGATGGTGACATTCCGGTCAGCTTCGGCTTGCCCGATGCGGGCGATCACGCTGTTCGGGTCGAGTTCGTAGGCGAGCTTTCGGGCTTCGGCGGCGACCTGCCGGATGGACAACTCGGCGAGCTTGGGGCCGAGTTCGGCATCGATCAGAGCGCGGTGGGTTCTCGACAGGCACGCGGTCTCGCGAGCGAGAACGGTGGTGTGCCATTCGGAGATCTCGCCGGCGGTGAAGGCCGCCATCGTCGTGGGCATTTCGGAGGTCAGTACGGCCGCCAAACTGACCAGGGTGCTGGCACGGTGGGGTGATTCGTGTCTGGCCAACCCGATCTCACCGGCGACCGAGACGGGTACTCGCTTCACGTTGCGGCCCTCGGCACGGGCCTCGGCTTCGCGCACCTGACGCAGTTCGACAGTCAATCGCGCCTGGGCAGCCGCAGCCGCGTTCTTGAGGCGCTCCAGTTCGGTGATGTGGTCGATGAGTTCGACCGGGTCTCCGCAGGACAGATCGGCGACCGCGGTGACCATGCCGGTCAGTGCGGTGTCATGCCTGCCAAGTGCCTCCATCTCTCTATTGTAATAGTACAAATGTCTGAATACAAGGGATCGGTTGGATGTCTCTCGAAGTGGTCGGCGAGACCAGGGAGCGTCCAGTAGTTCTTTGTCTCAGGTAGCACTGACAGTTATCGCGCGGCTGGGTCTCGACAAGCTCGACCAACGGTGGAGGAACTCGATCGAGGAGAACTGATTTCGGTCACGCTGTCGCATCCACGTTCGCTCGTTCGTTGCCAAGATGGGCGGCAACCGGCCGTCCGCGAACCAGGAGGATCACGATGACCGAATACCTGCTCTCCGTCTGGCACGACGGCGATGTCGACACGATCAACGTCAGCGACGAGGACACCCAGCGGATGTACGCCCAGGTGGACACCTTCAACACCAAGCTTCAGAGCGACGGCAGATGGGTCTTCGCCGGCGGCCTCACGGCGCCGTCCTCGGCGACCGTGGTCAGCCCCAGCGGCGAGCTCACCGACGGCCCGTTCGCCGAATCCAAGGAGCAGATCGGCGGATTCTGGGTGATCCGGGCGTCCGATCTCGACGAAGCGCTCGCCTTGGCCCGCGAGGCAGCCAAGGCCTGCGAGGGCAAGGTCGAGGTCCGCGCCTTCCAAGGGGCATAGGCCGGGTGAGCACGGCCCAGCTGGACGAGCGGATCGAGCGGATCGTCCGCGATGAGTTCGGACGCGTCGTCGCCGCGCTGGCCCGCCGCTTCGGTGACCTCGATGTCGCCGAAGAGGCGGGTCAGGAGGCGCTGGTGAGCGCCATGGAACGGTGGCCGACCGACGGCATTCCCCCCAACCCCGGCGCCTGGCTGACCACCACCGCCACCAGGAAGGCAATCGACGTGCTTCGCCGAGAACAGCATCGAGGTGCGAAACAACAGGCGGCGCAGGCGATGTTGTCGCCGACCGCACGAGTCACCGCGGGCGTCGTCGACGAGCGTCCCGACGCACCCGCCGACGACGGGCCCGTCGCCGACGACCGGTTGCGGCTGATCTTCACCTGCTGTCACCCGGCGCTGGCCGAACCGGCCCGGGTGGCGCTCACCCTCCGGCTGCTCGGCGGGCTGACCGTGCCCGAGATCGCGGCGGCCTTCCTGGTGCCGGAGCGCACGATGGCCCAGCGCATCACCCGGGCGAAACGCAAGATCGCCGAGGCCCGCATCCCTTTCCGGGTACCGCAAGCCAGCGACCTGAGCGAGCGGTTGGCCGGCGTCCTGACGGTGCTGTTCCTCGGCTACAACGAGGCCTACCTGCCGCACGGTCCCGAGCTGCGGATCGACCTGGCGGCCGAGGTGATCCGGCTCAGCCGGCAACTGGTCGAACTGCTGCCCGACGAGCCGGAGCCGCGCGGTCTGCTGGCCCTGTTGCTGCTCAGTGAGGCGCGGCGTCCGGCCCGGTTCGCCGTCGACGGCACCCTTGTCCGGCTCGACGAGCAGGACCGGACGCGGTGGAACGCCGAGCTGATCGCGCAGGGGCATGCCCTGGTCCGGCGCTGCCTGGAGCAGAACCGGCCCGGACGATACCAACTGCTCGCCGCGATCAACGCCGTGCACACCGATGCCGCGACGGCCGCGGACACCGACTGGCGGCAGATCGTCACGCTGTACGACCAGCTGCTGACAAGGCTGGACACGCCGGTCGTCCGGCTGAACCGGGCCGTGGCGGTGGCTGAGATCGCCGGTCCGCTCCCCGCATTGGAGCTGGTGGACGCCCTCGCCGACCGGTTGGATGGCTACCACGCCTTCCATGCGACCCGAGCCGATCTGCTGCGCCGGCTCGGCCGGACGGCACCGGCGGTGAAGGAATACGACCGAGCGATCGAGACCGCCGACAACGCCGGGGAGCGGGCGTATCTGACCCGGCTGCGCAATTCGCTTCGCCCTCGCGGAGGCTGAGCTCAGCCGCGCACCTCGATGTTCGTGATCCCACCCTGGAAGTAGTTGCCGGACTCGGGCGGCAGCGAGGTCAGGTAGACCAGCAGGAAGCGGGTCTTGACCGGCTTGTCCAGTTTCATCACCGCGGTCCCGCTCGCTTTGCCAACCGTGGCGATCGTGGCCCAGTCGGCTTGCGAACGCATCGGTGCGGCGGTGACGGTCGCGTCGGCGGGAATGCGCAGCTCCACCGCGGTGCCCTTGCCGATCACGCTCACGCTGACCTGGCTCACGGTCTTGGTGCTGCCCAGGTCGAGGACCAGCCCGACACCGGGCTTGAGCCGGCCCAGCCGGGCGTCCCCGCGGTACCGCTCGGACAGCCAGGCGCTGTCGGGATCGTTGTCGATGGCGCGGGGCGCGAGACGTGCGTTCTCGTTGCCGCTGCCCCGGTCCGCGATCGGGTCGAAGTCGGTGGCCGACACGATCGGGATCACCGCCGCCACGCTCGGGCTGGACGTCGCCGGGGTGCGCCGAGCGCTCAGCTGGCTGACCGCGACCCAGACCAGCGAGCCGGCCAGAACCAGGCCGAGCAGACCGATGAGCAGCGCCAGGAACCGGCGCGGCGGACGTCCCATGCCGCCACGCTGCGGGGACGGCTGCATCAGCTGCTGCGTTCCGGTCCGCGCCGGCGGCGGGATCGGGGTGAACGGCTCGGTGCTGGGATCGTCCGCCTTGAGTCCGGGGAACTGCCACGGCTCGGTCGACTCGCCCTCGTCGCCGGCGTCCGGATCATCGACCAACGAGGCTGGAGACGCCGGAGGTGCGGCGGGCTCCGCTTCCGGGCTGGGCACGGGCACGGTGAACACCGACGTCCCGGACGTCTTGATCATCGCCACCGGCAGCCGCAACCGGCGCTCCAGATCGGGGGCGGCACTGGCCTGCCCCAGCACCGCACTCAGTTGCTGAGCGACCGCCCGGGCGGTGGTGATGCTGGTCTGCCGATTGCGCGGGTTCGGATTGAGGATGCGGTCGCACAGCGTGTCCAGCATCCGCGGGACGCCGGCCTTCACCTGGGCCGGCGTGAGGGTACGGACGCCGTCGCGCGGCGCGGCGCGCAGGCCGAAGCCGTCGCCGTCCGGCCAGCGGTTGACCAGGCAGGCGTAGAGCACTGAACCGAGCGCTCGGACGTCGGCGGGCTCGCCGGTCAGCGCCCGATCGTCGGGGTCGAGGGCAGCCTCGACCAGCAGGCCGACGATCCGGACGTTGCCGGCGGCGGTGATCACCACCGTGTCGGGGTTGATCCGTTCGTGGTAGAGGCCGCGGGTGTGCAGCGCGGCGAGCGCCTGCGCCAGCTCCTTGACGATCCACGCCGCCTCGACGGGGGACAGTGGTCCACCGGCGAGAACCTGCTCGAGCGAGGTGCCGGGGGCGTACTCGAAGACGATGTAGTGCTCGCCGCTGTCGAAGGCGCCGGCGTCCAAAACCCGCAGAAAGGCCGAATCGGGCGCGCCCGAGGCACGCTTGGCAACGCCGATCATCTCCTCGCCGCGCGGATCCTCCGCGGACAGCAGATGCATCAGGACGGCACGCGAGAGCCGCTGATCGAAGGCGCGCCAGGTAAGGGCACGGCCACGCCGGGCGAGCAACTCGTCCAACCGGTACCGCTCGCCGAGCACCTGGCCGACCAGTTCGGCGGCCGCGGCGTCATCGGCTTGGGCAGTGGGGTCGTCCGGATCGGGGTAGTGCAGCACGGCCTGATCGCCCTCGGGTTCGATGACGATGAACTGACCGGCACCGTCCGGGTCGGTGTTGATCTGCTCGGGTTCAGGTTCCGGCTCGGGGTCGTCCTCCTTGTCGGACGGCGAAGCCTCGGAACGAAACGGCTCGACCTCCTCGGCGACCTCGTCCGGCTGCCCGGTCACCACCGGATGCGGATTGCGGCGGCGCCGCAGCACGCCCAGCACCTGGGTGGCTTCACTGATCCGTAGCCGCTTGGCGGCGAAGAAGAAGGCCAGCACGGCCACGAGTGCGGCCAAGCCGAGGCCGACCAGGGTCAGCAGCGCCGACTCGAAACGGGTGAAGTACCAGGTGATCGCCCAGGCCAGCACGCCGCTGGGCACAGCCGCCACGGCCAGCTTGGCGAGATGGCGGATCAGGTCGCCGCCGTCCAGGCCCACCAGGCGTTTGCGCAACGCCAGATGCGAGAGCCAGGCGCCCAGTATGTAGGACAGGCTGTAGGCCAGCGCGAGCCGCGGCGCCACCGTATTCACGTCGTGCCAGGCCAGCATGAAGCCGACAGCCAAAGCGGTGTTGACGCCCGAGATCACCACTTGCAGCAGGAACGGCGTCCGGGTGTCCTCGAGTGCGTAGAAGCCGCGCAGGTACAGGTACTGAATGGTGTACGGCACCAGGCCGATGCCGAACGCCATCAGCGTCCAGGCCACGTAGTGGAAGTCGGTGGCGCCCTGTCCGAGGCCGAACGCGACCCGGGCGATGGGTTCGGCGAGAACGATCATTCCGATCGCCGCCGGCACCAGGAAGGTGACCGCCAACCGGCTCGCCCGTTGCACCTCGGCGGCGACACCGATCATGTCCTTCACGGCCGCCAGCCGGGACGCGTGCGGCAGCATCGCGGTGGCCAGCGAGACCGTCAACAGCGAATGCGGCAGCACCCAGATCAGATAGGCCTGGTTGTAGACGTTGCTGCCGGCACCGGAGCCGCCGACCACCGCCGAGGTGGCCAGCCGAGTCACCACGGCCTGCGCGACCAGAGTCAGCGCGACGTAGCCCATCATCCACTTGGCAAGGTGGAACGTGTGGCCCAGGCCGGTTCCCTTGAGATCCCAGCGGGGCCGGTAGCGGAAGCCGGTGCGCCGGTAGAACGGGATCAGGATCAGCGTCTGGGCGACGATGCCGAGAGTGGAACCGCCACCCAGCAGCAACGCCTGCTGGGTGCTGAACGGAGCCGACGTGTCGAGGCCGCCCCAGAGCACCGCGTAGAGACCGAGCACACCGATCTGCACCACGTTGTTGGCGATCGGCGCCCACATCATCGGGCCGAACGAGTCCCTGGCGTTGAGCACCTGGCCGATCAGGAAGAACGCGCCGTAGAAGAACAGCTGCGGCATGGTCAGGTAGGTGATGAAGACCAGCGACTGCCAGTGCGGCAGGCTCTGCCAGGCCGGATCGGTCCACAGCGTCAGCAGCCACGGCACCGCCGCCACCATCAGCATGGTGACCACGGCCAGTCCCGCCAGGAAGGCGGTCATCACCCGGTTGACGTAGGTCTGCCCGCCGTCGGAATCGTTCTTGATGGCCCGGACGATCTGCGGTACCAGCACGGTGTTCAGCGCGCCGCCGGCGAAGAGCATGTACAGCGTATTGGGGATCAGTGTGGCCAGGCCGAACATCTCGACCTGCCGGGTGCTGTTGCCCAACGCGAAGGCGAGCAGGATCGCCCGTCCGAAGCCGAGGATGCGCGACACCATGGTGCCCGAGGCCATCACGGCGGTAGCGGTCAGCAACCGCCGTCCGGTCGTGGCGGGGGCTTCCCGGCCCTCGTCGCTCAAAGCTCCTCCTCGCGTTGCTTGCGGCGCACCTGACGGATGCGCAGCGCAGTCGTCGCCACCAGCACGACACCGGAGACGATGACAATGATCCACCCGATCACGCCCAGGTCGGTGACCTCGACCGCGATCCGGGTGCTTTCGCCGATCGGTTTGCCCGAGGTCGTCCGCAGGCTCGCGGTCACGTTGACCAGGCCGTTCGAACTGGCTTCCGGACGGACGTTGATGGTTTGGCTCTGCCTGGGGCCGACGGTGATCGGAGCCGTGTCGGCGATGCTGATCCGTTGTGGGTTGTCCGAGGCGAAGACGACCCGGACGACGATCGGCTCGGTGAGTTCGTTGACCACGGTGACCGGGAACTCGTTGCTGCGCGACGACATCAACACCCGCGGACTGGCCGAGAGCCGGACGTTGTCGGCGAGCGCGTCCGATCCGACGGTGCTGTTGACCGCGGCCAGCCAGGGGCCGGCGCCGCTGCCGCCGATCCACGCGGTGGACACCAGTCGGCTCAGGGTGGACGGTTCGTCAACGGCAAGTTCGGAGTCCGGCACCAGGTCGCGGTAGTCGGCGAAATCGCCGGCGAGCGTGTTGAGCTGCCGGAACCGCGAAGCGGGCAGGGTGGTCGGCTTGGCGGGCAGCACCAGCGCCGCCGCCGGAACGTCGGCCGCGTCGTCGAGCAGGCTGCCCAGTGCGGTGCGGGTCAGCCAGTTCGGGCTGCTGGCGGCGTCCGCGGCGGCGGCGTCCGCGGTGTCGATCAACCGGACCAGCCCGCCACCCAGAATGGCCTCGGCGTACTGCCGCTGGGCGCGTTGCACCGGCCCGTCGTCGGCGCCAGGGCCGCCCGCCGTCGATGGTGGGGCGAGTCGCAGCAGGGTGGAACCGGACGGCCCGGGCGCGACCACCGGGCCGCGTCCGGCGGTGCTGACCGCGATCGCGTCGGCGTCCGCGTCGTGCAGCCAGGCCGGGGTGGATGGTCCGGCGACTCCGTTGTAGGGCAGGGCGACCAGGGGCAGGCTGCTCAGCTCGGGCACCGTGGCGGCCGCAGCCATGGAACGTTGCAGCACGCCGGTCGCCCGGTTCTTCTCGGCGCCGAGCACATCGGGGTTGGCGAACAGGGTGCGGGCGCCGCGATCCTTCGGCAGCGCGCGGAACCGTTGCAGCCAGGCCTGGGCGACCGCCTGCCCGGTGCCGGGCTTGGTCTCCTTGCCGTCGACGACGCTGTAGCCGTCGGCCATGTCGATGACCTCGTCGATCAGCGCCGGGTCGACCAGCCAGGACATGCCCGAGCGGCCCGCGACGCCGAGCAGGGTATTGAGCCGGCCGTTCAGTTCACCGAGCAGTCGTTCGTCGGCGAACACGTTGGGCCGCACCTTGGACGGGGCGGCCGAGAGCAGCACCACCGACGCCAGCGGCAGCCGCTGCTTGGGTTTGGTCACGTAGAAGGTGCGGGCCTGGCTGAGCACCTGGAAGTTGCTGGAGGCGTCCGCTGTGCCGCGGACCTGCACGCCCAACAGGTAGACGTTGCCCGGGTTGATGAAGCCCAGGTCGCTGAGCTTGCCGCGCACGGTGAACTCGGCTCGCGCTCCGGGGTCGAAGGCCTGGTCGGGAGCGGTGACGGAGAAGTAGTGGTCCGAGGTGCGGTAGAGCCGCACGCCCCAGGTCTGGGTCTGGCCGCTGAGCACCGAGTCGAACGCGGCCGGTTCGGTGATCGGATCGAGCGAACGCCACAGGATGGCCCGGACGCCGAACGCGGGCTGGGCGCCGATGTTGGTCACCGTCCCGCGCAGCACGGCGGTGGCCTTCTTGCCAGAACCGGTGGTGCGCAGGCTGGTGAGTTCCACCTTCAGCTGCGGCACGGCTGCCCGGGCGGGGGTAGCAGGAGCGACCAGCACCACGGCGACGGTGATCATCCAGGCCAGCACGAGCGCGAGCTTGGCCGGGAGGGTGCGGGTCACCGTCCCATCGTAGGGTGCGGGTCGCGCCCGATCCGGCAGGAGGCGAGCGGGCCCTCCCGGTAGAGTGTCGCGACGTGTCCGAGCCGACTTCTGCCCAGCGCGCCGCCCTGGAGCAATTGCGTACCTCGTCGGCCACGGTGACGAGGCTGGCGACGCTGTTCGCCGACGCCGGCCACGAGCTCTACCTGGTCGGCGGGCCGGTACGTGACGCACTGCTCGGCCGGACCGGCAACGACCTGGACTTCACCACCTCGGCGCGTCCGGACGAGATCGAACGGCTGCTGCGGCGGCTGACCAACGCGGTCTGGGACATGGGCCGGGATTTCGGCACTATCGGCTGCGCGGTGCCCGACGACCGAGCCCCGTCGAGCGGGTCCGCACCGGTCGAGGCTGCCGAAGCCCGCAGGCTGGTGCTCGAGGTGACCACCTTCCGCTCCGACGCCTACCAGGCCGACTCGCGCAAGCCGTCCGTGGTGTTCGGCGATCATCTCGGCGGCGATCTGGTGCGCCGCGACTTCACGGTGAACGCGATGGCGTTGGACATGGTGACCGGCGAGCTGCTGGACCCGTTCGGTGGCTTGGCCGATGCCGAGCAGGGGGTGCTGATGACGCCGTCGACCCCGGAGTTGTCGTTCAGCGACGATCCGTTGCGGATGATGCGGGCAGCCCGGTTCGCGGCCCAGCTGGGGTTCCGTCCGGCGCCGGGCGTGGTGGCGGCGATGACCGCGATGGCCGACCGGATCGCGATCGTGTCGGCCGAACGGGTCCGTGACGAGCTGGTCAAGACGATCATGGCGCCGAATCCGCGGGTGGGGCTGAACCTGCTGGTGGTGACCGGGCTGGCCGCCCACGTGCTGCCCGAGTTGCCGGCGCTGCGGATGGAGCGTGACGAGCACAACCGGCACAAGGACGTCTACGAGCACACGTTGACCGTGCTGGAGCAGACCATCGACTTGGAGCCGCGGCTCGGCGGCCCCGACCTGATCGCCCGGCTGGCGGCGCTGCTGCACGACATCGGCAAGCCGCGGACGCGCCGGTTCGAGCCGGGCGGCAAGGTGTCCTTCCACCACCATGACGTGGTGGGCGCCAAGATGGCCACCAAGCGGATGCAGGCGCTGCGGTTTCCCACCGACCAGATCAAGGCGGTGGCCAAGCTGGTCGAGCTGCACCTGCGGTTCCACGGCTATGCCGACGCCGACTGGACCGACTCGGCGGTGCGCCGCTACGTGCGGGACGCCGGCGACGAGCTGGAGCGGCTGCACGTGCTGACCCGGTCGGACTGCACCACCCGCAACGCCCGCAAGGCGGCCCGGCTGCGCACCGCCTACGAGCAGCTGGAGTGGCGGATCGACGAGCTGGCCAAGCAGGAGCAACTGGACTCGATGCGCCCCGATCTGGACGGCACCCAGATCATGGCGATCCTCGGCATTCCGCCCGGCCGTGACGTCGGACAGGCGTACAAGTACCTGCTGGAGAAGCGGATCGACGAGGGCCCGCTCGGCGAGGAGAAGGCGCGTGAGGCGCTGCTGGCCTGGTGGGCGCAGCGGCAGGCGTCCGACTGACTCAGGGGTGCCCGCCGTCGCGGTTGACGTCGGCCTTGGCCGGTTCGATGCCGTCGCGATCGGCCCACTGGAGCAGCTGGTCGATCCGGAACGATTCGTCGTCGATGCCGGCGTGCAGGTCGCCCAGGTCGGCGAACCGGGCCGGCACGGACGCCAGGGTGAAGTCGCGCGGGTCGAGGTCGTCGATCTCGTCCCAGAACACCGGGGTGGACACCGTTCCGGTCGGGGTGCCACGGACCGAGTAGGCGCACGCGATGGTGTGATCGCGGGCGTTCTGGTTGAAGTCGACGAAGATCTTCTTCGGATCGCGGTCCTTGCGCCACCAGACGGTGGTGGCGTCGTCGCAGCGCCGCTCCACCTCGCGGGCGAAGGCCAGTGCGGCCCGTCGCACCTCGCCGAACCCCCACTCCGGTTCGATCCGGACGTAGATGTGAAAGCCCTTGCCACCGGAGGTTTTCGGGTAGCCGGTGATGCCCAGCTCGTCCAGCACCTGGTGGGCGACGTGGGCCACCCGGCGAACGCCTGCGAAGTCGGCGTCCGGCATCGGATCGAGGTCGATCCGCCACTCGTCCGGCTGCTCGACGTGGCCGCGCCGGCTGTTCCACGGGTGGAACTCGACCGTCGACATCTGCACCGCCCAGATCACCTGGGCCAGCTCTGTGACGCACAACTCGTCGGCGGTGCGGCCGAACCGGGGGAACCACAGCTCGACGGTCTGCACCCACTCCGGTGCGCCGCCGGGCAGCCGCTTCTGGTGCACCTTCGGGCCGGCCAGGCCGTCCGGGAAGCGGTGCAGCATGCAGGGCCGCTCGCGCAGCGCCCGGACGATGCCGTCGCCGACCGCGAGGTAGTAGTCGACCAGGTCGTGCTTGGTCCAGCCCGTCTCGGGGAAGTAGACCCGGTCGGGATTGGTGACCCGGACGACCCGGTCATCCACCTCGATCTCGACAGCGGGACTGGGCATGCCTCGACGGTAGCGGTGCAGCGATGAGTTATCCACAGATTGTCGTTCGGCCGGCAGAGGTCGGTGCGAACTGTGGCTGGATAGCAGGATGGACCCGCACCGTCGCGCGCTAGAAGTGCTGCGCGTCAACGACGGAGTGCTCAGCTTCCGGAGGCATGCCCGGGCAACCATCAACACACTCCTCGCCGCCGAGTCGATCGTGCGGGTCCACCCGGGCGTGTTCGTCGATGCCGAGTTGCTCACCAGTCGGTTGACCCGATACGCCGCGGCACTGGAGGCACGCCCGGCCTCGGTGCTCTGGGGAGAGTCGGCGGTGGCCGCGATCACAGCCGACCAGAGCCCGTTCGGCCCGCGTGAGAAGATCCGGATCGCCCAGGCCGAGGCTGGTCGCCCGCCCTCGGGAGTCTCCATCCACCGCAGGCGGATCACGACGATCAGGCGATTCAACGGACTGCGCTGTCCGTCCGCGGCGCTGGTGGCAGTCGAAGTGGCACCGCGGGACAACGGCCGTGCCGCCGACCTATTCGTGCGTGAGGGCTTGGTCACTCCGGGCGAACTGATGGAGGCCCTGCCGGAATTCGACAACGGGCGGGATCAGCAGACCCGCCGTCGGATCATGGTGAGCTATGCCGACAATCCGTGGTCGGGCGGCGAGCGTGAACTTCAAAACGTGCTGCGGGCAGCCGGCCTCACCGGGTGGGTCGCCAATGTTGTGCTGCGCGTGGGTGGCTTCACCTACTACCCCGACCTGTTGTTCGAAACGGCCATGCTGATCGTCGAATTCGATGGTTTCGCGGTACACGGGACCCGGCAGGCCTTCGAGTCCGATCGGATCCGGCAGAATCACCTGGTGCTCGCCGGTTACCGGGTGCTGCGGTACACCTGGCGGCGCCTGCAAGATGATCCGGCCGGCATTGTGGCCGAAATTCAGGCTGCACTCGAGCGGTTCTGAGAGAGTTCATCAACCGGTGAATACAGATTCGCACACTCGTCCCATCCCCGAGGCATGATGAATCGGTTGAGCATCTTATCGAGTGTGCGGATCTGTATTCATCAATAGCCGAATTCCGTTCGGAGCCTCGTTCAACTCAGTGAGCCGTCGGGATTCACCCGGAATACGTCCACCTTCACCTCGAGGGTGGAGTTCTTCGCTTCGGTGAACACCACGCCCTTCAGCGGGGAGACGTCGCGGAAGTCACGCCCCCAGGCGGTGACGATGTAGCGGGAGTCGGCGAAATGGTCGTTGGTCGGGTCGAGGTCGATCCACTCGCCGCCGGGCACCAGCACCGAGGTCCAGGCGTGCGAGGCGTCCGACCCCTCCAACTTCGGCTGCCCCGGTGGCGGCGAGGTCTCGACATAGCCCGAGACGTACCGGGCGGGCAGGCCGATGCTGCGCAGGCAGCCCGCCGCCAGGTGGGCGAAGTCCTGGCAGACCCCTTTGCGCAGCTTCAGCAACTCGGGCAGCGTGGTGCGTACCGACGTCGCTCCGAGCTCGTACTTGAAGTCGCGATAGATGGTCGCGTACAGCGACTGCAGCGCGTCGCCGAGCGGACGATCGGCCCACAGGATGCTGTCGGCGTAGGCCCGCACCTCCGGGCCCAGCTCGACCAGGTCGGACGGCAGCAGGTACTCGGCGCGCTCCATCGGGTCGGCTTCTTCGGCGACCCGCGCTGTGGCGTCCGCGACCGTGAAGGCGTTGAGCGACTCCATGCTGGGCCGCGGCCAGGCGACGTCCACGAACGCGGTCTTGGCCACCACCAGCTCGCGGTGCGGCGTCCGGATCTCCACGTAGAAGCTGTGATTGCCGAAGTGATCGACGTGTTCGGTGAGCACGTCGGGGTCGGGCGAGACCGCCACCTCGTTGGACAGCACCTGCTGCGACCAGGTCTGGAGCGGACGCAGGAAGCCGCGCTCGTAGCAGGCCTCGACGTCGTCGTCGTAGCGGTAGATCGTCGAGTGCCGGACGCGGTACCGCCGCGGCGCGTAGTGATCGGGCGGTGCCGCCTCGGTGATCGGCTCAGTCATCGGCCACCTGCCAAGGGCTCGCCCAACCGGCGGTCTGCGGACGCCGCGGCGCCTGCCGGGAGAAGTGCAGCGAGGTCAGGTCGTCGGACAGCCGGCGGAAATCCTGCTCCAGTTCACGCAACCGGGTGGTCAGGGCTGCCGTCTCCAGCAGCTCCTCGGGCCGGACGGCGTCCAGTGCCTTGACCAGCGCGAGCGCCTTGGCCGCGGACGCCTCGTCGCCGAGCAGGGCCAGGTCGGCCGCCAGCGATTCGGCCTGGTACAGCACCGACCGCGGATTCGCCCGGTCGAGCAGCAGCAGCTCGATCGCCGACTCCAGCGCCAGCGTCGGACCGGTTCCGGCGGCCGCCCGGCGGCGGTGGGTGATGATCGACTCACCGGCCCGCAACACGCCTTCGACCACCAGATCCTCGACCTGCCGGTCTTTCGCCTCAGCGAAAGCGCTGGTCAGCACCGACAGGGTCAGCTGAGCCCGCTCCATCCGGCAGCCGGCGTCCAGGAACGCCCAGGACTCGTCGCGCACCATGCTGTGGGCGACGATGCCGGCGAACGCCAGCAACGACTCCAGTACGTCGGCCAGCAGCGGCTGCAGCTGGTCGTCGTCGTCCGGGGTGTCGTCAAGGGTCTGCTGCAGGCGTCCGAGCACCGACCAGGTGTCGACGCTGAGCAGATCCCGGACGTGCTGGGCGGCGTTGATCACCTGGGTCGCGCAATGCCGGACGGTGCCGGTGCGCGAACCGTCGAGCACCACCTGACGCAGGTAGCCCAGCGGCGAGCCGTCCTGCCGCAGCGACTCGGTTCCGCTCACCTGGGCCAGCGTCTGCAGCAGCGCTTCGGTGGCGCGGGCGCCCGGCGTCCGGGTGCGGCTGGAGTTGTCCTCGGCGAAGTCGTCGACCACCGTCAGTAGCCGCGCGGTGCCCTCGGCGCGTTCGGCGTAGCGACCCAGCCAGTACAGGTTGTCCACCACCCGGGGCGACAGCCCGGCGGACCGGGCGAGCAGCACCGGCGCCACCACCCGGTCGCGGGAGGTCGGGGTCAGCTGGTCGGCCTCGCTGGAGATCACCCAGACGTCCTTGGCCAGCGCGCCGCTGTAGTTGGAGACCGTGTGTTCGCCGACCCGGGCGGCCACCCGGCCCAGGCCGCCGGGCAGGAAGCGGTAGTCGTCGTCATGGGCGACGCCGAAGGCACGCAGCACGAACCGGCGCGGCTCCAGGCCGGCGCGGGTCACCACCGGAGCGGTGGAGAGGTGCATCCGTTCCTGGCCGCACCAGGCCCAGGGTTCGGCGGCGATCCGGGACGCCAGTTCGTCGCGTTCCTGCGCCGTCAGCTGCCAGCCGTAGCGCAGCGCACCCGACGCCCGCGAGATCGGCTTGATCACCAGGTTCTCCAGGTTGGCCAGCACGTGGGAGCGGTCGGCGTCGCGTCCGCACCACCAGGTGGCCGGCATCGGCAGCCGCAGTTCCTCGCCGAGCAGGGCCTCCGCGGCAGCGTTGAGGTGGGCGGACAGCCCCGGGTTCTCCAGGACGCCGGCGCCGATCGGGTTTACCACGGCGACGGTCCGGTTCCGGGTGGCCTCGATCAGGCCGGGAATGCCGAGTTGTGAGTCACCGCGCAGTTCCAGCGGGTCGGCGAAGGCGGCGTCCACCCGGCGCAGCACCACGTCGACCTGCTCCAGCCGGTCGCCGGCCCGCAGCCACACCTTGCCCCGGTGCATCACCAGGTCGTCGGCCTCGACCAGCGGAAAGCCGAGCAGGGTCGCCAGGTAGGCCTGTTCGAACGCGGTCTCGCTGTTCGGCCCGGGGGTGAGCAGCACCACCCGCGGCGGTTCGGTGGCGGACGGCGAGGCGTCCTGCAGGGCGGCGGTGAAGGTCTGGAAGAAGCCGCGCAGCCGGGCCAGCGGCATCGACCGGTGCACACCGGCCATCACCCGAGAGATGATCCGCCGGGTCGCCATCGCATAGCCGGGGCCGGACGGCGCCTGGGTGCGGTTCGAGATCACCGTCCAGCGGCCCTCGGGGTCGCGGCCCAGATCGGTGGCGGCGATCACCAGCTGGCGGCGTCCGGGTGCGCTGATGCCCTCGGTCTGCCGGATGTAGCCGTCGTGGGCGAGGATCACCTCGGGCGGGAGCACCCGGCGCCGGAGCAGCTGCTGTTCGCCGTACAGGTCGCCCAGGACCAGGTCGAGCAGCCGGGCCCGCTGCCGCAGCCCTGCCTCCAGGTCGGCCCACTCGGTGGCGCCGAGCAGCACCGGGATCGGGTCGATCGCCCAGTTCCGGCTGCCGGTCAAGCCGGTGCCGTAGGTGACGCCCTCGTCGGCGGCGAAGGTGCGGGCCTCGGCGCGGGCCGCCTGCAGCCCGGCCATGCCCATCGCGTCGACGGCGGCGCCGAGCGCGGCCTGGTCGGCGCGCAGGCCGGTCGAGGTGACCAGTTCGTCGATCACGCCGGGACGCAGGCGTGCCCGGTAGTCGTCGAGCACGCCCGATTCGACCGAAACGGCTGCGGACATGGGGCTCACCTTAGGGGGACGGCCACCCGCCGGTGCGGTCGCGCCAATCCGTGGCTACGTCGGACCGGTGCGGGGATCCCGGCGTTCGCCGGGATGACGGATGGCTCAGTGGTTGCCGGGGGAGTAGCGGCGCAGGTCGAGCGTGCAGGGGTATTCGGTGCCCATCGGACCCGACAGCGCCTCGGCCGCCGGCCAGGAGGACGTGTCGACCGAACCGGCGGTGTGCCCGTGGGGCTGGAACCGGGCGGCTCGGCGTGACTCCGCCTCGACCGCGTTGACCGGGTAGGTGTCGTAGTTGCGGCCACCCGGGTGCACCACGTGATAGGTGAAGCCGCCCAGCGATCGGTCGTTCCAGGTGTCGACCAGGTCGAAGACCAGCGGCGAATGCACTCCCATCGTCGGGTGCAGCGCCGACCACGGCGCCCAGGCCCGGTAGCGGACGCCGCCGGCGAACATGCCGACCGTGGACGGCTCGTCGTCGCCGCCCAGCGCGGTGCCCCAACCGCCGTTGGCGATCGGCGTCAGCGGCACCGGGACGCCGTTGCAGGTGACCACGTGCCGTCCCTCGATGAAGCCGGACGCCGCCAGCTGCACCCGCTCGACCGACGAATCCACGTAGCGGGCGGTGCCGGTGCCGGTGGCCTCCTCACCGAGCACGTGCCAGGGCTCGATCGCCTGCCGCAGCTCCAGGTGGACGCCGGAGATCCGGGTCTCGCCGAGCCGCGGGAAGCGGAACTCCAGGAACGGGTCCAGCCAGGCCGGGTCGAACCGGACGCCGGGCGCGGCCTCGGACAGCCACTCGTTGACGTCGGCCACCACTTCGCGCAGATCGGACGCCGCGAAGGCCGGCAGCAGGAACCGATCGTGCAGCCGGGTGCCCCAGCGGATCAGCCGGCCCCGGTAGGGACGGGCCCAGAACATCGCCACCAGGCAGCGCACCAGCAGCGCCTGGACCAGTGCCATCCGGGCGTGCGGCGGCATCTCGAACCCACGCAGTTCCAGCAGGCCGAGGCGTCCGCGCTGCGAGTCGGGCGAGTACAGCTTGTCGATGCAGAACTCGGAGCGGTGGGTGTTGCCGGTCAGGTCGGTGAGCAGGTGCCGCAGCAGCCGGTCGGTGTTCCAGGGCAGTGCCGGGCCGCCCCACGGCGGCGCGAACTTCTCGGCGTCCGCGGTCACCCGGTCGAGTTCGGCGAACGCGATCTCCATCTCGTACAGCGTCTCGAAGCGGCCCTCGTCGAACCGCGGCGCCTGCGAGGTGGGGCCGATGAACCGTCCGGAGAACACGTATGACAAGGCCGGATGATGCTGCCAGTAGGTGATCAGCGAACGCAGCAGGTCGGGCCGGCGCAGCAGCGGGGAATCGGCCGGGGTCGCGCCGCCGAGGGTGAAGTGGTTGCCGCCGCCGGTGCCGGTGTGGGTGCCGTCCAGGTCGAACTTCTCGGTGGCCAGCCGGGTCTGCCGCGCATCCTCGTACAAGCTCAGGGTGAGGTCGCGCTGCTCGGCCCAGTTGCTGGTGGGCTGGGTGTTCACCTCGATCACGCCCGGGTCGGGGGTGACCGACAACGTCTTGGTGCGCAGGTCGAACGGCAGCGGATAGCCCTCCAGGACGACCGGCAGCTCCACCGCGGACGCTGCGGTCTCGATCACGCTGAGCAGTTCCAGAGCGTCCTCCAGCTTGGTCAGCGGCGGCAGGAAGACGTAGAGCCGGCCGTCCCGCTCTTCGACGCACAGGGCGGTGCGCGGCGAGTCGGCGATGTCCTGGATGACGGCCTCCGGCGGCTCGCCCTCCACGATCAGTGGCAGCAGCCCGGTCATCTCCAGCGCCGAGCGTTCGGGTTCCTCCGGCGGTTCGCGCCAGCTCAGCGAGGACAGCGGCAGCCGCAGGCCCATCGGTGAGGTGCCAGGGGTGAGGAACAGGTGCCGCCGTCGCGGCCGCCATTGCGCGGTACCCCAGCAGCCCTCGTCGGTCAGCCGGAACACCGGCACCACCCAGCCCCGCGGGCGACCGGGGTCCTGGTCCAGCTCGGCGACCTTGGCGGCGCGCGCCTCGGCGTCGGCCAGCGCCGGATCGTCCGGTTCCAGGTCGGTCGTCGGCCGCTCCTCCCCGAGCGGGCGCTGCGCCTCGGCCAGCAGGTCGGAAAGTGCGTCCTCGTAAGCCGGTACCACGTGCCCGCTGGGAATGCCCAGGCCACCGGCGATGTAGGCGGCCAGATCCCGCACCCCGGTCTGCGCTTCCGCCGAACCGGGTTCGACGCACGGCTCGTCCCACGGGTTGGCCAGCAGCGAGCGGTCCTCCCAGATCGGGATGCCGTCGGTGCGCCAGGTGATCGCGATGTTCCAGCGCGGCAGATCCTCGCCCGGGTACCACTTGCCCTGACCGTGGTGGACGACGCCGCCCGGCGCCCAGCGCTGCTCCAGCCGGGCGGCCAGTTGCTGGGCCAGCACCCGCTTCTCCGGGCCGTCGGCGGCGCCCTCCCACTGCGGGGTGGCGGTGTCGTCGGCGGAGACGAAGGTGGGCTCGCCGCCCATGGTGAGCCGGACGTCGCCCGCGGCCAGCAGTTGGTCGACCCGCTCGCCCAGAGCGTCCGCGGCCGCCCATTGGGCGTCGGTGTACGGCTTGGTGACCCGCGGATCCTCATGCACCCGCTGGACCGTGTTGGAGAACGCCATGGTCACCTCGACCGGCGCGGTGGCTCCGGTGATCGGCGCCGCGGACGACGGGTGCGGCGTCGCTGACAAGGGAATATGGCCCTCCCCGGCGAACAGCCCCGAGGTCGGGTCGAGGCCGATCCAGCCGGCGCCGGGGATGAACACCTCGGCCCAGGCGTGCAGGTCGGTGAAGTCCTCGGTCGGTCCGGACGGCCCGTCCAGCGCCTCCACGTCGGAGGTCAGCTGGACCAGGTAACCGGAGACGAACCGGGCCGCCAGACCGGCCTCGCGCAGGATCGACACCAGCAGCCAGGCCGAGTCACGGCACGAGCCGAGCGCCTTGGCCAGCGTGGTGTCCGGACTCTGCACCCCGGGCTCCATCCGGACGGTGTAGGCGATGTCGGCCTGCAGCGCGGTGTTCACCGCGACCAGAAAGTCCACCATGCGTGGCCGTTCATCACCGGTCAGCGCGGCGTAGGGCTCGGTGATGTGCTGCTGCACCCACTGCCGCACCAGCGGACCGGGACCGCCGTCGGCAGATTCGTCGACGCGGCGCAGGTAGGGCTCCAGGTCGGCGCGCAGGGCGTCCGGATAGGCGAAGGGGTAGCGCTCGGCGTACTCCTCGAGGAAGAAGTCGAACGGGTTGATCACCGTCATCTCGGCGACCAGGTCGACGCAGATGTCGAGTTCCTTCACCGGCTCGGGAAACACCAGCCGGGCCAGGTAGTTGCCGAACGGATCCTGCTGCCAGTTGATGAAATGCGTCCGCGGAGACACCGTCAGCGAGTAGGCGGCGATCGGCGTCCGGGAATGCGGGGCAGGTCGTAGCCGGACGGTGTGCGGGAACACCTGCACCGGTTCGGCGAAAGAGTAGGTGGTGCGGTGTTCGAGGGCTACCCGGATCGTCACTTGCGTGAATGTACTCGGCGGGTGCCGCACCGGTCACCCACCTGAGGCCGCCGAAACCTCACTGAAACGCGGACAGGGTTCACCGGTAATCTGACCGGGTGACTT
>NZ_JAPUED010000126.1 GCF_027492755.1 Micropruina sp.
TGTCGACGAACAGCGTGGCTTCGGAGGATCGCGCGGCCGGTCCGTCCTCGGCGAACAGGACGGCCTCCACGTCCGGCGCGTCCGGCAGCATGGTGACCACGAAGTCGGGGTCGCGGGGGAGGTCGGCCAGGTCGTCCACCACCGTCAGCCCGTCGCTCCGAGCCCGGCTGCGGGAGGCGTCCGTCCGGGTGAAGGCGGTGACCTCGAAACCGGCCGCCACGAGGTTCTGGGCCATCGGGCGTCCCATCACGCCCAAGCCGATGAAGTTGACCACCGCGGCCATCGCCACTCCTTCGTTAACTGTTGACAGTCGGCAATCTGAGGCTACACCCGAGCACGTCTGAAATGAACCCTCGCGCAGCGTTCGTGCCGCGTCCGGAGGGCGAGCGGGCGCTACAGCCGCCGCCCAGGCGGGGCCGGGGTGGCCGGCAGCAGCAGGGCCACGGCCACCACCAGCAGGACCAGTCCGGCGCCGAGCGCCACGGCGGTGGCCGCCATCACGAAGTTCGTGGCGATCGGCCGCGGATCAGCAGCGGTCAGCTTCGGAACCTGATTGACCTGGTACTCCCGCTCGAGCTCCTCGAACGCGGCGGCCACGAAGAAGTGCTCGACGTCGCCGGAGGTTCGGCTGCCGTGCACCGACAGCGACCAGGCGCCGGGCTTCGGATCGGTGATGACCAGCTGCGCTGGGCTCCGGTCGGTGTCCAGGCTCACGCCCGGATAGCCGGCGTCGACCGTCACTCCGTCGGGGTCGACCAGGACCGCTTCGAGTTGCGCGGTTCCGGACGTTGCACTGGTCGATTGCGGCCAGTACAGGACGGTGGTGAGGTCACCGGTCTGATCCGGGACGGCCAGCGGCAGCGCCACCGACCGCTGGCCCTGGGCGACCACGGCAGTCTGCTGCGCGAGCAGCACCGACTTCGACTGGAGCTGAGCGGTGATGAAGCTGCCCGCCAGTGCGACCGAACTGTTCGCGTCCGCAAAGCTGTAGCCGCACCCGGTGACCTCGGCCATCTGCTTGAGCACGGACTCGTTGAGTTCGCCGCCCTCGCCGAAGCCGATGGTGCACAGCTTGATGCCGTTGCCGCCGGCCACCTTGGCGGCCGCAACCAGGTCGGCGTCGGAGTTGCCGGATTCGTCCTGGCCGTCGGAGAGCAGGATCACCGTGCGCGTCCCGCCGTGGCCGCTGACCTGGTTGGTCCCGACCCGGATCGCTTCCATCAGGTCGGTGCCGCCGCCGTCCGACAGCCCGTCGATCGCGGCCGCCACCGCCTGGTAGTCGGCTGTCGGCGCGATGACGTCCGCGCCGCTGCCGGAAAACTGGGCCACCCCCACCTGGAAGGAGCCCGGGTACTTGTTCGCCGTCGAGCGGACGGTGGAGAGGAGCACCTTGCCGGCCTCCTTCGCGGCGTCGAGCTTGGAGAGCTTGCGCTCGACCCGACCGCCTGAGCCGTCGTCGACCATCTCGGTGCGGCCCGAGCCGGCGCCCATCGAGCCCGAGGTGTCGAAGACCAGCACCGTGGTGGCGGTGCCGTCATCGGGGGTCGCGGGGTTCGTCGGGTCCGTCGGGTTGGTCGGGCCGGTGGCGGTGGCGGGCAGCTGCTTGTGCAGCGCCGTGGCCGCCGCGCCAGCGTCCAGGAAGCAGTCGCCGGAGCAGGCGTCGCCGCCACTCTGCAGATTGTCGAGCAGGAAGCCCTTGACCTGCTGGCTGGTGAGCGACGGGTCCATCGCCCACAGCGCGGCGAGGGTGCCGGTGACGTGCGGTGCGGCCATCGAGGTCCCGTTCATGAGCTTGCACTTCACGCCGCCGCAGTCGTGTGCTCCCTCGGCGTCCGGGCCGACGGTGCTCTCGATGCCCACGCCGGGCGCGTAGAGATCCACCCGGTCGCCCGTGTTGCTGAAGCCGGCGCGGTAGAGGTGCCCGTCCCGCAGCCCGGCCGCCCCGACGACCAGGACGTGGTCCCGCACCCGGGTGGCGAGCTTCGCGGCGGCGCCGTCGCGTCGGTCGAACGAGCTGCCGATGAAAGTGAAGAAGGAACCCACCGCAGCGTCGATCTCGCCGTTCCTCCCCCATGGCATCTCATGCCACTTCGCCTTCCGGTAGCCGAGGGGCTCGCCGGTGTCCTGGACGAACAAGGGGGTGCCGGATTGCACGTTCCAGAAGTCGATGACCTTGGCCTCGTTCCCGGCGGACGCCACGAGCAGGAAGTCGTACCCGTCGAGCAGGCGTCCGAGCACCCGCGCCATAGGCTCCGTCGCCTCGCTCATCGCTCGCCGCGCGGCGGTGTTCCCCCGGCTCGCCGCGTAGGTCTCAACGAACTCGGGATTGAGCCCCATGCTGTAGTTCACGACCCGAGCGCGGCGTTCCGCGACCAGGTAGACCAACGCCAGATCCGAGGTCGAGGAGGTCAGGCAGACGTACCCGTCGTCGTAGACATCCTGCACGGCGGCGACCAATGCACTCGCCGTGTTCGAGTTGAGCCCATCGGCGGACACGCCGCTGAGCTTCGTCGCGACCGTGGCGGTCGCCGGGACCACGCCCGCCACCCCCTCGCCGTTGTCGAAGCGGGCGCCGATGGTGCCGGCGACATGGGTGCCGTGGTCCTGGGCCTCGTTCGGCGAGAGCACGTCGATCCGCAGATCCGAGTTGTCGACGAAACCCACGTCCAGTACCCCGACCCGCACCTGGCCGAGACCCTTCGCCACCTCGTCTCGGTAGTCCCACAGCACGGGTGCGTTGATCGCTTCCATGCCCCAGTTCCCGTCGGCCTGGGACCTTCCGTTCCACGCGCCGCGCCAGCCACGATCGTCCGGCTGGTAGTGGGCCGCCGCCACGTGAAGGTCGTTGAGGTAGGCGATCTCCACCTGGGGGTGCTGCTCCAGTTCGACCGCCAGGGCCGTCAGTTCGGCGCGGCTGCGGCGCTGGTCGAAGAGCACCTCGTAGCGGTTGATGGCGGCCAGGTAGCCCACCCGGCGACCGCCCCAGCCGGCGATCGCGTCGGCCGCCTCGGCCTCGGTGGTCTCGGCGGTGAACATCACCAGCAACTCGTCGGCGACGAAGACCTGCCCGGTGGCCTCGTCCAGGGCGAAGGATTCGGCGGGCGGCCGGTAGAGGGTCATCCGGTCGTTGAAGACCACCTCGCCGGTCGGCAGCTGGCTGAGGTCGGGTTCGACGACGCCCCCGCTGAGGTAGTCCCAGTACCGGACGACGCCGACGATCCCCAGCGTGCTGAGCAGCAGGCCGAGGGAGAGGACGAAGGCGGTGATGCGGGTGACTCGCCGACGGGGCGGTGCGGAAGGCGTGGTCATGACTGGCTCCCGGACGGTGGCAGCTCGGGGGCGGGCTGCCGTCCGCGACCGGGCAGGACGAGGATCGCCACGGCGAGCGCGGTCACGAGCCAGCCGCTGAGGCTGATCGGCAGGTAGGGGGTTCCGGGCCACCCGGCGGTGCCGGTGCTGGCCTGGTACAGCTGGTTGGTCACCACGAGGAAGGCTCCGGTGAGCAGGATGACGACCAAGGCGAGGACGGCTGCGATCCGGACCCAGAGCCGACCCGGTTCATGCCGCCGCCGGTGGGCCAGCGCCGCCGCCACGAGGAAGCAGGCAAGCGCGGCCAGAGTGGCGAGGGCGACCCAGGTGAGCATCCCGTCACCGGTCAGCGATGCGGCGATCAGGCGCGCCGGCGGGAAGGTCCGTCCGCCCCCGGCCACGATCACTCCGGTGCTGGCGAAGGTTGCGGGGACGCCGATGGCGAGCACCGGGAGCAGAGCTGTGGCGAGCCGGCGAGGAGTGACGCCGAGCGCGATCGCGGTGGCCGACTGGGCGCCGGCGACCACCAGCGAGCCCAGCCCGAACAGGTCGAGGTTCAGCGCAGTGCCGTTTCCGCCGGGAAGGGCCTGCGCCAGCCAGGGGGCGACCTCGGGCCAGGCGGCGGCGAGCGAGAAGCCGAGCAGCAGGAAGCCGACGGTCAGCACGACGGCGATCCGGTGCGGCGCGCCCGTCCGGCCCCGCAGCGCTTGGACGGCGGTGGCCAGCCAGCCGCCGACCGCTCCCAGCCCGCTCAGCCCCCAGGCCGAGGCGAAGGCGATCGAGGCCATCGTCGACGGCGTCTCACCCGGATTCCGCAGGAGGGCCGCCAGCAACGGGACGACCGAGGTCCAGATCGCCAGCGCGACGACGAGTGCGGCGGTGAGCAAGGCGAGGGCCGAAGCGAGGGCCCGGGCGGGCCAGTCACGCTGGCCGGATTCGTCGGCGGGGGCTGGCAGGGCGGTCTGGGCAGCCTGCTCGGATGGCGCTGCCTGCGTCATCGACGTCCCCCTCACCCGGCGTCCCCCACTCAACCGGTGCAAGGCAGGTTACCGGAGACGGCGGGCCGCGGCCTGCGACGCCGAAGGAAAGGTGGCTCCCGAGAGGACACTAGAATGACCGGCGGCGGGGGTGGCCGCCACGGAGTGCTGGAGCAGGATTGAGAAGACGAGCCGCAGCGGCCCTGGCGATCTCTTTCGTGCTGGCCGCGTCAGGCTGCGCGCCGACGGTGCTCCCGACCTCGCCGCCCGCGGCTCCGTCCGCCCCCGCAGCGACCGCTCCGGCGCCGTCCCCCACGTTGCCGTCGGCCGAACCGGAACCGGTTGTGACCGGCTCGCTGGAGCTGACCGTGATGACTTACAACACGCTCACCGGCAGAAACGACTGCGCCGGCTGCAAGGCTATGAAGGCCGCCGGCCTCGGCGACGAGCTCAAGCTGAGCGCGCGGCTGCCGGTGGTGGCCGAGAAGGTCCAGCTTGCCGACCCCGACATCATCGGCTTCCAGGAGAACGAAGGCGCCGACCCGCTGCCCCAGACCCGCCTCGCCACGCTGCTGCCCGAGTATGCCTGGGCCAACCCGGACGCCACAGTGCCGATCGCGGTCAGGTCGTCCCGGTTCACCGTGGTCGACTCCGGCGTGGAGCAGCTGGAAAAGGGCGCGCGGAAGTGCATCGGACGAGACCGCACGAACGGCCGGTTCGCCAGCTGGGCGCTGCTGCGGGAGACCGCCACTGAGCGCGAGCTATGGGTCTTCAACACCCACCTCCACCCCTATGACCAGGCCGCCTGCGCGGACCTGCGGGCCGCCAACGTGGCTCGGCTGGCCGAGTTGGTGACGGCCAAGAATCCGGACGGACGGCTGCCGCAGCTGATCCTCGGCGACTTCAACGCCTTCGGTGACGAGACCCGCGAACGGTTCTCCGCGCACCTGACGACCCTGCGGGAGCTCGGCATGGCCGATGCCGCCGCGATCGCCGCCCAGGACGACTCGGACGTGCCGAACGCCGCCTCGGCCGGCTGGATGACCGCCACGGTCAAGGGACGCAGCCAGGTCAAGGTGGTCCGGACCAGCGGACGCCACATCGACTTCATCTGGGTGCCTCAGGACGCCGAGGTCGCCAGCTGGGCCGTTCTTTCGGGGCCTGGAGTCGAGCACCGCCGGATCCGGGGAGTGAAGGTCCCGGTGTGGAGCGGGGTCATGGGCTCGGACCACTCGCCCGTCGTCGCCCGGCTCGCCCTGGCATGATCGAACCCAGCACCAACCAGGACTGAACGGAGC
Organism: Micropruina sp.; assembly: GCF_027492755.1. Lineage (GTDB taxonomy): Bacteria > Actinomycetota > Actinomycetes > Propionibacteriales > Propionibacteriaceae > Micropruina. The sequence continues at coordinate 5,585 of NZ_JAPUED010000126.1, forward strand.
AGCCATGCCCTTCCCCGACGCCCGGGCGGCCCTTGCCGCACTCGCCGACGGATCGGCCTCTCCCGAGGCGCTGCGCGAGATCGTGACCGCGTTCCCCCAACTGCGATCGGTGGTGGCCGCTTACCCGGCCGCCGATGAGCCGCTGCTGGCTTGGCTGCGTGACCTGCGCGATCCGGCGGTGGACGCTCAGCTGGCGAAGCGGACGGCAGCGACCCCACCGCCTGGTCCCGTCGTCCAGCCGACGCCCGTCCAGCCGGTCCCGCAGCCGACGGCCGTCCACCCGGTTCGGCAGGCGGCGCCCGTCCACACCGCTCCTCAGCCGGTGGTCGCGGTGCCGGCTGCCGCCAAACCGCCGGCTACCCCGACCGAGCCTCCGGCCGCCCCGTCCGAACCGCGCCCGCGCCGGATGTGGCCGGTCGTGGTCGGCGTCCTGGCCGCGCTCGTCGTGCTGGGGGGCGGTGTCGGGCTGGCCTTCGCGGGCGGCCTGCTCGGCGGCTCGACCGGAACCCAGGCGGCGCCGCCGCCGGCAGAGCCCACGGAGCAGCCGTCCGAAACCGCGTCCGCGCAGCCCACCGAGAGCCCAGGCGTCAGCGAACCGCCGAGCCAGAGCCCGAACGTGATGCCCACCCCGACGCCGACCACGATGCCGGTCGGCCTCACCTGCTGGGACGGCAGCGCCGGCGCCTCCGCCGCCGACTGCGCGGCGCCGACCGGGAAGGACGCCGCGTGGGAGTACCTGCGGTTCGCGTTCCCGTCCATCGCCTCCCACGCCACCTGCGAACAGGTGGACTCCTCCAAGAACCGGGAGTACTCCGGTTTCACGGTGATGTGGGACTGCGAGCTCGGCGAAGCATTGGTCCGGTACCGGTTCTGGGAGAAGCCCTCCGATGCGGTGTCGCTCTACGACGACAAGTACGACGCCAAGACCACGCTGGCGACCTACGACCTGCTGGTCGGGGCCGACCCGGTGAGCGGGTGGGTGAAGACGGACAAGGACACCGTCAAGGGTCCCGGCGGCGTCAAGCGAGTGGTCGCCACCGGGTGGCTGCCCGACCACCAGCTCTCCTTTTCGGTCGAGGGAGACACCACGGACGCGCTGTGGGCCGCCTTCGAGACCATCCGGATGCGGCCCGCCGACCAGCTGCTCGGTCAGCCGGCCGACCAGACTCCCGTCGAGGTGCCGGTCCTCGTCCAGCCGGCCTGAACCGGAGAATTTTGGAAACAGCCCCCGCCGCCGTCAGCGGCAGGCCATACTCTCCTGCTGGGGAATCAGTGACCGGCCGCCCCAAACCGAGCGGCCGGTGTCGATAGGGGGGACCATGACCGGTCGCGACTACGCGAACCTGGAAACTGCTCGGGCTGCGCTGGCCGATCCGCGCCTGCCCGCGCCGGAGTTGTTGGCGCTGTGCTTCGCGCAGCCGTCGCTGCGTGCCGAGGCGGCGATGCACCCGTCCGCGGATCGCAATCTGCTGGGCTGGCTGGCCGCCCAGGACGATCCGGTGGTGGCAGCAACAGCCGGGGTGCGCCTGAACAGTCTGGGCGCCGCCCCGCCGCCGATTCAAGCGCCGCCAGCAGCCGCGCCCTTCCAGTCAGCTTTCGCTGCACAGCAGGTGCCCGGGCAGCCGATTCTGCCGCCGTCCGCGCAGCCCGCCTTTGCGGCGGCCCAGCAGGCGCCCGCGCAGCCCGCGCCCGCGCAGACCTCCGTCCGGTCGGGCAAGGGCCGGCGCTTGGCGCTGATCGGCGGCGCGGCTGCCGCTGCTCTCGCCGCCGCGGCCGCGACGTGGTTCTGGGTGATCCCGATCTTCCTGGGCGGCGGCTCTGCCGCCGCGGTGTCTTACGCTCCCGAGTTCCGGCAGGCTCCGGGCCTGACGGCGGTCAGCGCGATCGAGGGGCTTCCGAGCAGCCAGGAATGGACGACCAGCTTCGTGGAGGCGGGGCCCGACCTGATGGTCGGCTGGAACTCGACTCCGGCGGTCTACGACTACCAGTTCGAGGCGAAGGAGTACCGCAGCGCCGTCGAAGCGCGCCAGCAGTGGGACGCCGACTACGCGGTCGGGTTCGCCGACGGCGCGCGCTGCCTGAAGCGGACCGATGCCGACCTGACCTGGTACTCCTCGATCGCGGAGTACTGCGAATACCAGACTTCCGAGAACCTCAGCACCACGTCGTCGGGGGGCTACGCCGGCTACGGCGACGCCGTTCGAGGGCTCTCCGCTGACCCGTCGCGCGATTCGAGCGCACCCGAGGTTCCGGCCAAGCCGGTGCCGCCCGCGATCGGTGACAATCTGGTCGGCGTCGATCTGAAGTCGGCCAAGGTGGCGTGGACGTGGAACCCGGCCGACCTCTGGGAGGGCGTCACCCCGTCGATTTACGGCTTTCGGGTGAGTGACGGCGTCATCGCCGTCCTGCTCGCCGACCCCGCCGAGAACAGCGACGAGGACGCCAACCCGGTGTACTGGCTGGCAACCCTCGACGCCAAGTCCGGGGCGGTCAAGTCGAGCGTCCAGACCAGCCGCCGGGACGCCTGGTCGATCCAGTGGCTGGTGGGCGACTCGCTGATCGTGACCAACGACAAGCAGCAGTTGCGGGCGCTGAACGTCGCGGACCTCTCCCAGGAGAAGTGGAACTCCAGCGCCGTCCCGATGTACGCCGAGGAGGGCGGCTACGCCGAGGTTCTCCCCGGCGGCTACCTGCTCACCGACAACGGCTACCTGCGGGCCTCCGACGGTCAGCGGGCGGAGTTCGCGATCGACGCCGGACGCCGCGGCGTCCTGCTCGCCAAGCTTCCGGGCACCGAGGATCAGCTCATCCGGACGGAGTCCGACTCCGAGCGGGAGACCCAGCGGATCGCCGGCTTCGACGCGGGGAAGAACTCCGAGACCTGGGTGCTCGATCGGCTCTCGCTCGGCGCCCATGTCCGGGTCGCGGGCGGGCTGCTGCTGGTGATGGACGCGGGCGAGCTGTCGGCGTACACGATCAAGGGCGACGAGCTGGAGTCGCGCTGGCGCCACCGGTGCGCGGCCTCGTCCTGCTGGCTGACGTTCGCCGACAACGACCGAGTGGTCGTCTCCGAGGAGAGCGAGGTGTACGTGCTCTCGTTGCGCGAACAGGGCAAGCTGATCGGCTCGGTGCGCGTTCAGCCGTATTCCTACTCGTTCGTCGCGAAGTCGGTGCTGTACACGGTCGAGGACAACGGCGACGGACACGAGATGATCGCCTACGACCTGGACAAGTCGGGGTTCCCCGCGCTGTGGCGGTCGGCCGTCTTCGCAGGCTGGGTCAGCCAGCCCGGCGAGCATCTGGTGATCGAGGACAGCGGGCGCGCCCAGCTGGGGATTCTGGGCGGCGATCGTGACGACTGGCGAGCCCTGGAGCCCCGCGAGAGCCCCTGAGCCGACTGGATGCACTGGAGGTCAGAGTGCCCGAAACCACCCCGCTGATCGTCGACGTCGACACCGGCATCGACGACTCGCTCGCGCTGCTGTACCTGATGGCCAGCCCGGAGGCCGAGATCCTCGGCATCACCTGCACGGCGGGCAATGTGCCCGCCCGGCAGGTGGCGATCAACAACCTGGCCTGGCTGGAGCTCTGCCGGTACCCGGAGGTCGAGGTGGCGCTGGGCGCCGAGGCGCCGATCGTCCAGCCGCTGATGACCACCGAGGAGACCCATGGTCCGCAAGGCATCGGCTACGCCGAACTGCCCGCGCCGACCCGTGGGCTGTCGCCGCGGCACGCCACGCAGGTGTGGATCGACAACGCCCGACGCCGTCCCGGGGAGGTCACCGGCCTGATCACCGGGCCGCTCACGAACCTGGCGCTGGCGGTGAAGATCGAGCCCGAGCTGCCCCGGCTGTTGAAGCGGATCGTCGTGATGGGCGGGGCATTCAACCACCCCGGCAACACCCTGCCCACCACCGAGTGGAATATCGCGGTCGATCCCGACTCGGCCAAGATCGTCTTCGACGCCTTCTCCGGGCTGCCGGAGGGGCGTCGTCCGATCGTCTGCGCTCTCGACGTCACTGAGCGCGTCGAGATGCACCCGCATCACATCGCCGAGTTGGCCGAGGCGGCGGGCAGCACCCCGGCCGAGATCATCTCCCCGGACGACGAACCCGGCCGCCGCTCCACCGCGTCCAACCCGGTGATCCGGCACCTCAGCGACGCCGTCCGGTTCTACATGGAGTTCCACCGGCTCTACGACCAGGGCTTCCTGGCCCACATGCACGATCCGTTCGCCGCGGCGGTCGCGCTCGACCCGAGCTTGGGTCGCGTCCGTCCGGCGACGGTGGACGTGGAACTGGCCGGCGCTCTCACCCGCGGCCAGACGGTCGCCGACTGGCGTGGCATGTGGGGCAGGCCGGCGAATGCTGACATCGTGGTCGACACGGACCCGGCGGAGTTCTTCCGACGCACCATCGAGCGTGTCGGAGCCCTCGCTCGGAGTCTCGCCTGACCGGATCGCAACCCGTCGCAAGGAGGACGCAGTGAACCGCAATCTGACCCTGATCCTCGCCGGCACGCTCATCGTGGTCGCCACCTACCTCTACCTGGTGATCGCCCAGCCCGTCGAACTGCAGCATTCCAGCACCGGCCCGGCCGGCCTGATCGCGATGGCCGGCTACCTCCTGGGTGCGATCCTGATCGCGATGGGGTCCGTCCAGCGGCTCTCGACCAATGTGGTCGCCATGATCCCGGTTGCCATCGCGCTGAACATCGTGGTCGGCCAGCTCGTCGCCGTCCTCGGTCTCCCGGTCTATCTCGACTCGATCGGAACCGTGCTGGTCTCGGTGCTGGCCGGGCCGGCCGCTGGCGTGGTGACCGGCATCCTGACCAACGTGATCTGGGGCCTCACGCTCACACCGATCCCGCTGCCATTCGCGATAGTGCAGGTCGTCATCGCGCTGCTGGCGGGCTACGCCGCGCGGCTGGGCATGTTCCGCAGAGTCTGGACGGCTCCCATCGTGGGCGCCGTCGTCGGCGTGGTCGCGGCCATGATCTCGGCCCCGATCGCGGCCTTCGTCTTCGGCGGCGCGACCGGAGGCGGCACGGGTGCGCTCGTCGCGATGTTCCAGGCCTGGGGTCAGTCGCTGCTCGCCTCCACCACCTATCAGGGCCTGATCTCGGACCCGCTGGACAAGCTGATCACCTTCACCGTGGTGGTGCTCATCCTGACCGCGCTGC
>NZ_JAPUED010000127.1:0-4760 GCF_027492755.1 Micropruina sp.
CCTGCTGGGCGATGATCGGGCCCTCGTCCAGTTCGCTGTTCACGTAGTGCGCGGTCGCTCCCACGGTCTTGACGCCGCGGTCGTAGGCCTGGTGATAGGGCTTCGCGCCCTTGAAGCTCGGCAGGAACGAATGGTGGATGTTGATCACCCTGCCCTCCATGCGCCGGGCCAGCGAATCGCTCAACACCTGCATGTAGCGGGCCAGGACGATGAGGTCCACGGCGAACCGGTCGACCAGGTCGAGCAGCTGGGCCTCGGCCTGCGGCTTGGTGTCGGCGGTGACGGGCACGTCGAAGAACGGGATGCCGTGCCACTCGACGAGGCGCTGGAAGTCCCGGTGGTTGGATACCACCGCCACGATCTCGATCGGCAGCTCACCGGTCCGCTCGCGGAACAGCAGGTCGTTGAGGCAGTGCCCGAACCGCGACACCATCACCAGCACGCGCCGCTTGTACCCGCTGGGCACCAGGTCCCAGCGCATCCCGAACTCCTCCGCCACCGACGAGAACGCGGCACGCAGCCCCGCCTCGTCCGCCGCCCGGCCGGAGTCGGTGGGAGCGACGTGGACGCGCAGGAACAGGTGGCCGGCCCGCCGGTCGTCGAACTGCTTCAGCTCGATGATGGTGAACCCCTGTTCGACCAGGACGCCGGTGACCGCGTGCACGATGCCCGGACGGTCGGGACAGTCAAGCGTGAGCACGAACTCCGTCGAGGGCGATTGCGGCACGCGAGGTCTCCTTAGCGCTGGGCCGTCGGACACCGGAGCGGCCCGGACTGATATGTCAGTTGGCTGGCCACAGTATGGCAGCGCTGGGGCGACGTCAACGGTCGGAGTCGTCGCCACCAGGGGGAGCCTGCGCCGGACGGCTCACGCCGGGAGCGGCGAAGAAGGCGGCACTCGAGCGCTCAGACCGCGGCGGAGTCGGGCGCTCCGAGCCGTCCACTCAACTGCCGCGCGTGCCGCCGGAGCACGGTGACCAACTCGGGGAAGCCCTCCGGCCTCATCCGGAAACTGGGCGCGGTGACACTGAGTGCCGCCACCACCCGTCCACCGACCCCCCGGACGGGGACGGCGACCGCGTTCGTGTCGTACTCCCACTCCTCCACGGCGGCCGCCCAGCCCTGCTCGCGGACGGACTGCATGCTCTGTTCGAGCGTCAGTGGATCCGTGATCGTATTGCCGGTGCACTGTTCCAGCGGTGCCGCCAGCAACGCCCGCAGCACCTCCGCCGGCGCGTGCGCGAGCAGCACCTTGCCCGTCGACGTCGCGTGCAGCGGCGTGCGCTGTCCCACGTACTGCCGGGTCACCGACACCAGCCGGGTTCCCGTCGTCTGGGTGATGTTGACCGCCGCACCCTCATCGAGAATCGCGACGTTGGAGGTCTCGTTCAGCTCGCCGGTGAGCTCGTCACAGGCGGCCTGGGCGTCCTTGACGATGTCCATCCGGGCCGCCACGTTCCCGGCGAGCCGGAGCACCCCCAGGCCCAGGCTGTAGGTGCCGCGCTTGGTCTCCTGTTCGACGAGGTCGCGCGCCTCGAGTGTCGCCAGCAGCCGGAACGCCGTGGACCGGTGCACGCGCAACCGGCGCGCGATCTGACTGACTCCGAGCGCCGGCGCGACGGCCAGCATCTCGAGTATCTGAATGGCCCGGTCAACGGACTGCACCGACCCACCCACTTCGTGCGCCGAGTCCACGCCCCAACCCTACGCTGTTGCGCAATGCGCACGGCGCGCGTCCCGGGCCTTGACATGCACCTGGAAGGCTCCCATTCTGTTGCTTATTGCACGCGTCGTGCGTAATACACAACAACAGCCAGGACGCCCATGTTGCGCATCTGCTCCCTGAGCGAACTCGTCGAGGACGAAGGTGTTCGTTTCGACACCGTCACGCCTCCGATCGCGGTCTTCCTGACCTCCGCCGGCGAGGTGTACGCGATCGACGACACCTGCACGCACCAGGACGCCTCGCTCGCCGAGGGCTGGGTCGAGGACTGCCGGGTCGAGTGCCCGCTGCATGCCAGCACCTTCTCGCTGCTCACCGGGGACGTCGACTCGCCGCCCGCGCGGCGCGGGGTGCGGGCGCACCGGATCGAGGTCGTCGGCGACGACGTGTACGTCCAGTTGTCCGCGCTGGCTCCGAACCTGCCGCCGGGGGTGGAGTACTGATGACTGCGCAACGAGTGGTCGTCGCCGGCACCGGGCTGGCCGGCTTCACCGTCGCCCAGACCCTGCGATCCGGCGGATTCGCCGGCGAGATCGTGATGGTCGGCCAGGAGCCACACCGTCCCTATGACCGGCCGCCGCTGAGCAAGGGCTTCCTGGTCGGCGAGCTCACCATGGCGGACCTGGCCTACGAGACCGACGAGAGCCGGCTCGACGTCACCTGGCGGCTCGGAGTGGCCGCGGTGGGTCTCGACGTCGCGAACCGGACCCTCCTGCTGGGGGACGGCTCCACCGTCGGCGGAGACGAACTCGTCATCGCGACCGGCGGCCGGCCGCGACCCTTCCCCGGCGCCCTCACCCTCGGCAGCGTGGCGGACGCGGAACTCCTGCGCCCGGCGCTGGCCCCCGGCGCGGACGTGGTGGTGCTGGGCTCGGGCTTCATCGGGCTGGAGGTCGCCGCGACCGCGACTCAGCTGGGAGCGGAGGTCACCGTCGTCTGCGAGGAGGACTCGCCGTTGGACCGGGTCTTCGGCGCCGAGGCCAGCGCGAGCATCCGCGGCATCCACGAGCGCGCCGGCGTCCGGTTCGTTCCCGGCGTCCAGGCCCTCGAGATCGTTCCGGACGGCGACCGCAAGGCCGTCGTGCTGTCCGACGGACGGCGGCTCAGCTCGTCGGTGGTGATCGCCGGAGTGGGGTCGGCGCCCGCGACGTCCTGGCTGGCCACCAGCGACCTGGAGTTGTCGCCGTTCGGTGCGATCATCTGCGACGAGCGCGGGGTGGCCGCCCCGGGGATCCGGGCGACCGGGGACTGCGCGTCCTGGTCGGGGGCGCCGTGCCGGCACTGGACTCTCGCCAAGGAGCGTGCCGCGCGGGTGGCACACGACATTCTCGAGCCCGGCTCGGGGCAGGAATCCGGCGACCTCGAGTACGTGTGGAGCGACCAGCACGGCGTCCGGCTGCAGTTCGCGGGCACGCTGCACGAAGGAGCAGTCCCGACCGTCGAGAGCGGCGGCATCGATACCGGCGACGTGTTCCTCGTCTACCGCACCGCCGACGGCACCGAGGTGGCCGCGTTCGGCATGAACCAGCTGCGTCCGATGATGCGCTGGCGCAAGACCCACCGTCGACGCAGCGCCGGTGTGGCCGCGTGACCGAACCACCCACCCGACCGACAAGATCGTCCACCCGACCGAGAAGGATGTGACCCACCGTGATCATCGAGCAACTCGACAAGCCCCTCCCCGGCTCCCTGATGCCGACGCTCGCCGGCGGCTACTACACCGATCCCAACGTGTTCGCCGCCGAGCAGGAGCGAATCTTCGAGGAGTCCTGGTTCTGCGTGCTGCACGGCAGTGACATCGAGAAGCCGGGCGACTACAAGCTGGTCGAGGTCGGACGCGAACAACTGATCGTCTCGCGCAACCGCAAGCGCGAGGTCCGGGCGTTCTTCAACGTCTGCCGGCACCGCGGCATGCGGGTGTGTACCGAGACCGAGGGCAGCCGGCGCAACTTCCAGTGCGGCTACCACGCCTGGACCTACGACCTGGACGGCAAGCTGATCGCAGCCCCGAACCTGACCAAGATGCCCGACATCGACCGCGACGACTATGGGCTTCGCAAGGTGCACGTCCGGGAGTGGCTCGGCTACGTCTGGGTCTGCGTGGCGGAACAGCCGCCGTCCTTCGAGGAGACGGTGCTCAGCGAGATCGTCACCCGGCTCGGCGAGGTGGAGAGCATCGACCACTACCAGATCGACACGCTCAAGATCGGCAAGCGGATCTGCTACGAGGTCGAGGCCAACTGGAAGCTGATCATCGAGAACTTCATGGAGTGCTACCACTGCGCCACCATCCACCCCGAACTGACCGAGGTGATCCCGGAGTTCGCCCAGGGCTGGGCGGCGCAGACCAACACCGGCCTGGGAGCCGAGTTCGGCGAGGACATCAAGGGCTTCACCGTCGACGGCTCGGCGGGCGTCGGCGAACTCCCGCTGATCGCCCCCAACCAGGACCGGCGCTACTTCGCGATCACGATCCGGCCGAACGTGTTCATCAACCTGGTGCCCGACCACATCATCATCCACCGGATGTTCCCGACGTCGGAGTCGCATACCTACGTGGAGTGCGACTGGCTGTTCCTGCCCGAGGTGGTGGATGCCGGCACCGACGTCTCGAAGTCGGTGGAGCTCTTCGACCGGGTCAACCTGCAGGACTTCGACGCGTGCGAGAAGACCCAGCCCAGCATGGCGTCGCGGATCTACCGCGACGGTGGCGCGCTGGTGCCGGCCGAACACCACATCGTGCCCTTCCACGACTGGCTCAAGGCCGAGCTGAACGCCTGAGCGATCGGGACGGTTCTCCCGGGTCACGTTCTTGGGGACGCGCCGATCGAAGCCCCTCGATCGTCCTGCCGGACTTGATCCGGTCTCTCCCGCCCGGAATCCCAGGTCGGTGCCCGGGACGACCCGGATGATCAGCTTTCCCTTGCGGTGAGAACCGTCCCCGACGTCCGAAACTGGGACGAAAAGAACCGTCCCCGCGTGCCGTCCCCGCGTGCCGGTCAGCGACGGATGTGGGTGCCCTCGGGGTCGAACAGCG
>NZ_JAPUED010000127.1:4860-10668 GCF_027492755.1 Micropruina sp.
CCGTCCCCGCGTGCCGGTCAGCGACGGATGTGGGTGCCCTCGGGGTCGAACAGCGGCTCGGCACGGACTGTCGCCGGGTAGCGCTCGGCGAAGTAGGCGATCTCAAGGGACGTGCCGGGTTCGGCCAGTTCCGGCGGAAGCCACGCGTAGGCGATCGAGCACCCGACGGAGTAGCCCTGATCGGCGCTGGTCACATATCCGACCGCCGCGGCACCCCCGGGCACGAAGACCGGCTCGTTGCCGAGGACGACGGCGCCCGGGTCGTCCAGGGTGAGACAGGCCAGCCGCTGCCGCACGGCGCGCCCGGCCAGCGCCTCCTTCCCGATGAACTCCGGCTTGGCCAGCCGCACGGCGAAGGCCACGCCGGCCTCCTCGGGGGAATGCTCGCGGGTCATGTCGGTGCCGAACGAGCGGTACCCCTTCTCCAACCGCAAGGCGTTGAACGCCCGCCGCCCGCCGGCGACGATGCCGTGGGCCTGACCGGCCTCCCAGAGCCGGTCCCAGACGTAGAGGCCGTTGTCGGCGGACAGGTACAGCTCCCAGCCGAGTTCGCCGACGTAGCTCACCCGTAGCGCCAGCGCCGCGGCACCGGCGATCCGGATCCGCTTCGCGCGGAAGTAACGCAGCCCCTCGTGGGAGACATCGTCGGTGGTCAGCGACGCCAGGACGTCGCGCGCCCGCGGACCCCACAGGCCGATCACGGCCTCGCCGCCGGCCAGGTCCCGGATCCGGACGCCGCTACCGGCAGCCAGCTGGGACTCCAGCCAGACCTTGTCCAGGTGGCCGTTGGTGCCGAGCATGTACTGCTCGTCGTCCAGCCTGGTGATCGTGACGTCCGACAGCACGCCGCCGTTGTGGTCGAGCAGCAACGTGTAGACGACCGAGCCGATCGTCCGGTCGATGTTGCCGCTGGCCACCCGGTTCAGCAGCTGGGTGGCACCGGGGCCCGACACCTCCAACCGCGACAGCGCCGACATGTCGTACAGGGCGACTCCGTTGCGGGTCGCGTGCGCCTCGGCGGCCGCGATCGGTGACCAGTTCCGCCCGCTCCAGTCGTCGCGTCGCGGCACCACGCCCAGGGACGCCACCAGGTGCGCGTTGGCCTCGTACCAGGTGGGTCGCTCCCAGCCGTTCGCCTCCTCGAAGACGGCGCCCAGTTCGACCTGGCGCGGGTAGAACGGACTGGTCCGCAACCCGCGCAGCCGGTTCGTCGGATCGTGCGGATGGACGACGTCGTACACCTCGTCGTAGGCCTGGGACGCCCGCTCCACGGAGAACCGGTGCGAGACCACCGCCGGGTCGAACCGGGTGTACTCCAGGCCATGGGTGTCCACCCCCGGGTCGTCGCGCACGATCCAGTCGGCGACCACCTGGGCGACGCCCGCCGACTGGGTCACCCAGACCGCCTGGGCCAGCCACAGGCCGTCCGCGCCCGGAACCGGGCCGAGCATCGGCCCGCCGTCCGGGGTGAACGAGAAGATCCCGTTGAAACCCTCGTCGAAGTCCACCCCGCGCAGCTCGGGCAACAGCCGGCGCGCCTCGTCCCAGGTGGGCTCGAAGTCGGCCCAGGTGAGCGGGTGGATCGCGGGATGGACGCCGGTGGCGGCGAACTCGTCGGCGGAGGCGATCTGTTCGGGCTCCAGCGGCATCGGCCGATGGTTGTAGGCGCCGATCCCGATCCGGTCGGCGTACTCGCGCAGGTAGAGCGAGAAGTCCTGATGCCGCAGCATCGGACGCACCATCTCGGTCAGCGGTGAGATCTTCCCGACCAGGCCGGGAACCGGACGGCTCCACCCGAAGCCGTGCTCCATCGGCACCATCGGCAGTTCGAAGCCGAGCAGGTCGCGGGCGATCCCGGGTCCCCACAGGCCGCCGGCTGAGATCACGATGTCGGCGGCGACGAACTCCGGCTCCGCGTCCCCTCGCGGCACCGGTACCACCTCGACCCCTTGCACCCGTCCCCCGCTGCGGCGAATCGCCGTGACCCGGGTCGACGGCACGATCCGGGCGCCGCGGTCGATCGCCCGCTCGGCCTGCCAGCGCACGGCGGCGACCGATTTCACGATGCCGTCGGTGGGGGTGTGCAAAGCACCCAGGACGGCGCCGGTGTCCAAGCCCGGCCAGAGCCGTCCGGCCTCCTCGGGGTCGACCACGCGGGCCGGAATCCCCCAGGCGGTCGCCAGCCCCCAGCGCCGGTGCAGGTCGTGCATCCGGGCCGGCGTGGTGGCGATCTCCAGGCCGCCGGCGCGCTTGACCAGCCACTGGTCGCCCAGCGACTGCCCGTCCAGCTTGTCCATCGTCCGGCGGGCGAGCAGGCTCATCGTCCGGTTGGGGGTGGTCTGGAAGACGAAGCCCGGCGCGTGCGACGACGAGCCGCCGGTCTCATACAAGGGCCCCTGGTCGAACACGGTGACCCGGCCCATGCCGCGCAGCGTGAGCTCATCGGCGAGCGCGGCTCCCACCACACCGAGTCCGATGATGACGACCTTGGGCTGGTGGGCGAGCTGGGACAAGTCGGTCATGGAGGATTCCTCTCACATCTGGCCTGACCAGAAGTTGCACATAACGCAACAGTGTGCTTGTGACGCAACAGTCTAGAGCGGCTGCACACCCGGGGACAACCACGATCGGGGTGCCGACCAACGCGATCATCCTGCGACCGCACAACGACACTTCCTTCGTCCGGATGCGCCCCTGACGCTGCGGGACCGCAGATTTCAGCGCTCAAAGCGGTCCCAAGTCTTGACAGGTCATGCCGCCGTCGCCAGTCTGTTGATTGATAGGAAACAGCGTGCATAATGCGCAACACAAGATCGGGTTGTCGTGGCCCCCGCGCTCCGGCAGGGCAAAGCGGTGCCGATTCTCGATCCCCTGCCCCCGACCTGCCGCGGGCCTGATCCCCGCACTCGGCCGACCCACACTGTCTGGAGGAGGTGCCCGGCACCACGCCCGCGCCTTTGGCCGCGCGTCCCGCCGCATCGTATGAGCAAGACCGAAACCACCAAACGCCTGGTCACCTCGCTGGCCAGAGCCCTCATCGACATGGTCGATCCGTCAACCCACGGCGAAAGGCGGGAGGGGCTCGACAAGGTCGTTTTCGGATCGGCGGCGGTGCTGACCGTCGCGCTGGTCGCCTGGGGCGTCGCGAACCCGGCCAGTCTCGGGGACGTCGCATCCAATGCGCTGTCCTGGACGATGCACAACCTCGGGTGGCTGTTCGTCATCGCCGCCACGGTCTTCACCGTGTTCGTCCTCGTGGTCGCATTGGGCCGATTCGGCCGGATTCCGCTCGGCAAGGACGACGAGCTGCCGCAGTTCAAGACACTCTCGTGGATCTCGATGATGTTCGCGGCCGGCATGGGGATCGGCCTGGTGTTCTACGGCGTCGCCGAGCCGCTGTACTTCTACATGTCGCCTCCGCCCGGAACCGTCCCCGGCCAGAGCACCGACGCACTGGCTGTGGCGATGGGCCAGACGCTGTTCCACTGGACCCTGTTCCCCTGGGCGATGTATGCGATCGTCGGCCTCGGCACCGCCTACGGGGCCTTCCGGCTCGGCCGCACTCAGCTGTTCTCCTCCATGTTCACCTCGCTTTTCGGCCGCAAGGTCGTCAACGGCGCCGGCGGACGCGTGATCAACGTGCTGGCGATTCTCGCCACCCTGTTCGGCTCCGCCTGCTCGCTGGGCCTGGGCGCCCTGCAGATCGGTGGCGGGTTCGAGTATTCGGGCGTGCTCTCCGACGTCAGCACTCCGGTCCTCGTGGTCATCATCTCGGTGCTCACCGCGGCCTTCATCGCCTCGGCGGTGTCCGGCGTCGAGAAGGGCATTCAGTGGCTGTCCAACATCAACATGCTGCTGGCCCTGGCCCTCGCCCTTCTGGTGTTCGTGGGCGGGCCCACCCTGTTCATCCTCAACGTGCTGCCGAACGCCGTCGGTGCCTACTTCGGCAACCTGCCCGAGATGGCGTCGCGCACCGGCGCGGGCGATCTGGCCATGTCCGAATGGATGTCCAGCTGGACCGTCTTCTACTGGGCCTGGTGGATCTCGTGGTCCCCCTTCGTCGGCCTCTTCATCGCCCGGATCTCGCGCGGCCGGACCATCAGGCAGTTCGTGACCGGCGTGCTGGTCGTCCCCTCCGTGGTCTCCACGCTCTGGTTCTCGATCTTCGGTGGAGGCGCCATCGGCCTGCAGCAACGGGCCGAGCAGTCCCAGGACGGCGCGAACGCCCTGAGCCAGATGGTGAACGGGTCGCCCGACATGAACTTCGACACGATCCTGTTCAAGCTGCTCGATCACCTGCCACTGCCGGGGTGGTTCACAGTCACCCTCTTCATCCTGACCGGGCTGCTGATTGCGATCTTCTTCATCACCGGCGCCGACTCCGCCTCGATCGTGATGGGTGCCCTGAGTGAGAACGGCGCCGAGGAGCCCCGCCGCTTCACGGTCATCTTCTGGGGGATCGCCGTGGGCGCCGTGGCGGCGGTGATGCTGCTGGCCGGTGGAGACGAACCCGCAACCGCCCTGACCGGCTTGAAGAACATCACCATCGTCTCGGCCGTTCCCTTCGTGATCGTGATGTTGCTGCTGTGTGTCGCGCTGTGGAAGGACCTGGCCAAGGACCCCCTGGTGATCCGTGGGAACCTCGCCCAGCACGTGCTCAGCGAAAGCGTCAGCTACGGCGTGCAGGCGCACGCGGGCGAGGCCTTCCAGCTCTCGACCATCGTCGATGTCGTCACGGTCGAGGCCGCGGAAGCCGCCGAGGCGTCCGAGGCGTCCGAGGACGAGCAAGGCAGCGACGACCCCTACACCCCGGCGGCCTCGGGGACCAGCTCTGCGTAGCACCGATCGGCGCGCGGGTGGCGGAGTGTTCGGGGGGTCCGCGGGACTCGCCGTCCGCATCCTCCCGCTGCCCCGCGCCAGACTCCGGCCAGTGGGATGGTCAGGTCCGCACGATGACGTCGGCGCTTTCCCGCGTCCGGTCGGCGGCGTACAGGGCACACTCCTGCGCGGCCCAGCGCTGCCAGTGCGGACGGTAGGCCTCGCCGTCGCGGGCGAGCCCGCGGGCCATCCGGACGGCGCGCGCGGCCTCCACCCAGACCCGCACCGCGATGAACTCCGCCGCCGGCCGCACCGTCGACGCACAACCCTCGACAACCAGCAGCGGCGTCCGGGCCACCTCGACGCGCTCACCCCAGCACGAGGCGGTCCAGTCCCACCGGCGGTAGCCGGCGTCCGTGCCCTGTGCAAGCGGGCGCAGCACCTGCTCGGTGAGCAGCCCGGGCGCCGCGGCGAGGCCGTCCCAGCCGGGGAACAGGTCGTCCATGTGCACGACCGGGCAGTCCAGAGCCTGCCGGACCTCCTCGGCCAACGTGGTCTTGCCCGAGCCGCTGGGACCGTCGATGCCGATCACGACCGTCCGGCCGCACCGCGGTTCCGCCGCCCGGACGAGCGCAAGAACGGCTGCGGCGGCGTCCGATTGCATTCCGGGACTCTACCGACGGCCGGGCTGCCGCGGCGCAGGCCCTAGAGTGAAGCTTTGAGCCACACCACGAAGGAGCCTCTCGGTGAGTGATCTCGGGGCCATCGCGTCCGATGTCTACCGCAACGTCCTGTCCGTCATCGAAACGGTGGAGCCGCGGATCGCGGACGCCACCCGCGCCGAGCTGGCCGACCAGCGGGCGTCGCTGAAGCTGATCGCGAGCGAGAACTACGCCTCGCTGCCGGTGCTGATGACGATGGGCACCTGGTTCTCGGACAAGTACGCCGAGGGCACCGTCGGGCACCGCTTCTACGCCGGCTGCCAGAACG
>NZ_JAPUED010000128.1 GCF_027492755.1 Micropruina sp.
CCTGGCTCCTGGCGCGGAACGCCACTACGCCTACGTCTTGCTGGCACGCTTGGATACATGACGACACAACGCGATCTCGGCCAGTCGATGCTGCAGGTGATCTTCAGCTTCTTCCTCGGACTGGTGGTGACCGCCTTCATCGGCATCGGCGTCAACACCTTCTATCCCGAGCCGTCGTATTCGTCCGGCTCGGACCGCGACTGGAACACCTACCGGTTGACCACCTCGATCGTGCTGCTGATCTGCGCCACCGTGGTGATGCTGCTCTCGCTGGCGATCACCAGGACCGGATCGGTGCTCGCCAACGGCGCGTTGCTCGGCGGCCTGTTCACCATGATCTACGCCGTCGGCATGGGCATCTCGGCCGGTCAGCAGTGGCCCCGGTTCCTGGTCATGGCGGTCGCGCTGGTGATCACCGTCGCGGTGGGCTGGTGGCGGTTCAGCCGGCGCAGCGTCGCGCCCGCCCCGACTTCGAGTGCCGGTGGGGTGCTGCCGGGTGAGGCCGATGCCCGGCTCGCTGCCGTCGAGGCCAAGCTGGACGCTCTGGGACGCGCGCTGCGCGACTGAGCGATCACTGCCCCGGAGCGGCAGCGAGGTGCGACGATGGCGCGATGAGCGTGTCGCGGAAAGGCCTGCTGCCGCGCGTCCTGGGAGCTGTCCTGCTCGCGCTGGTGCCCGTCGTGGCGACAGCGTTCTCGCCGTGGGCGGCGGCGACCGGGCTGCTGGTGCTGGGAATGCTGCCGACGCTGACCGCGGCGGGATCCGGGCCGAAGGCGATGGCGGCGTCGGCCGGCGTCAGCGGGGTGACGGCCTTCCTCGCCGTGCTTGCGGCCAGCGCGGGGCCGTGGGTGCCGGTGCTGGGTGTGGCGCTGGTCGTCGTGCTGTCGCTGGCCACCGGCGCGCTCGCCGTCCGCGGACTGCATCCGGTCGGGGCGGCCACCATCTCGCTCGCGGCCTACGTGCTGGTCGACCCGTCGTCCGTGGTCGCGTTCCTCGACACGCGGATACCGTCCCTGACCGCCGCCGGATTGGTTGCGCTGGTGATCCTGCTCGGCTGTGCCTGGGCGTTGGCCGTGGTGGCGGTCATGTTGCGCGGTGTGCGGCTGCCGGCGAATCGCGAGGCCGCGACGCTGCCCTACGGGGTGCTGCTGGCCGCGTTGTGCGGTGGCTTCACGTTGATCTGTGTGCTCTGGTTCGCCGGCACGAACGCCTGGTGGGCGGTGCTGACCGTCGCTGTGATCCTGCAGCCCACCTATGGGCAGACCCGGACCAAGATGTACGGCAGGATCCTCGGCACGGTTCTCGGCGGCACCACCGCTGCCCTGGTGGTGCTGGTGCTGCCCGCCACCGTCGCGGTGCTGCTGGGAGTGGTCGCGTCGCTGGCCTCCGTGCTGCTGCTGATGGCCGACGCCGACTACTGGAAATACTCGACCGCGGTGACCGTCTCGGTCATTCTGCTGACCTTCGATTCGACCACGGCGATCGCTGGTGACCTGCAGCGGGTCACGGTCACCATCGTCGCGGCCGTGGTCACCGCGGCCGCGGTGGGGATCGCCACCCGGCTGCTGCCCGACAGACTGTTGGAGCAGCGTGAACCCGCACCGGAGACGCCGTAGCGACTCGCTGGTCGAGTTCGTCGAAGCCGCTCGGACGGGCTCCGGGTCGGGCAGGGCCGATCGGGTGATCAGGACGGCTGCAGGTCGCGGCGTCCGAGGCCGGTCACGCCGAGACCGGCCAGCCCTATGCCCAGGACGGTCAGCACGGTCAGGGTGACCGGCAGCCCCCCGGTGAACAGGCCGGCGAAGATCGCCGCGAAGGGCGACAGGTTGCGGACCAGATCGGCCGGCAGCAGGTTGAACTCGGCGAACAGGTCGACCAGCATCAGCAACCCGAGCACCGTCCAGCTGACCGCGACCGCCACCCGGGGCGCCCAGCCGACCAGCGCGAGCGCGAGGCCGGCGACGGCCAGCGCGGCCGGCAGATAGGCAACCGTCGACAGCGGCAGCGACCAGCGTCCGGAACTCAGCGCGGCGCCGAACCCGACTCCGATCAGGATCATCGCGGCCGAACCCGCCGCCACCAGCCAGTTGGCAGCTGCCCAATGCCGCCGGGTGACAGGTCGGGACAGGATCGACTCCGCCGAGCCGTTGGCCTCGTCCTGGCGCAGGGTGAGAACGGCCGCCAACGTGGCGATGGTGGCGATCTGAGCCAGCAGGTAGAGCACGAACTGGAAGAACACCTCACCGACCGTGCCACCGTGCCGGCGGGCGAAGTCTTCGAAGGCCGTGCCGGCGAGCTGCTGATCCAGATTGCCCAGCACCGAGCCCAGCAGGGTTCCGAGCAGGCCCAGCGTCAGCGTCCAGGAGAGTGTGGTCCCGCGTTGCAGCCGGATCGCCAGCGTCACCGGGCTGCGGATCCAAGAGGGCGCATCCGGACGGCCCGGCCGTGGGGCGATCGGTCCGCTCGCGTAGTCCCGGGACCGGTTGAGTCGCAGCGCGAGCCAGCTCAGCACCGCGGTGAGGGCGAGCGGGATCAGCGGCACCCAGAACCGGTTCGCCACGAACGCCTGGGCATGCCGAGCCCAGCCGAACGGGCTGAACCAGACCAGCGGGCTGTCGGTGGTGTCCCCGATCGCGGTGACCAGCAGGAAGAGGATCATCGCCAGCGCCCCCAAGCCACCGGCGGAGCCGGGGTTGGTGGCCAGTTGGGCACAGACCGCGCCGAGCGCGGTGAAGAACAGCATCGATGAGGTCAGCACGAGCCCCAGCAGGGCCGAGCCGGACGCGTCCATTCCGGTGGCCACCATCCCGATGAAGGCCACCGCCCCGGTGAGTACCCCGGCACCCCCGACCACCAGCAGTGCCGCACCGAGCTGGCCGCCCCGGGTGACCCGTCCGGATAGCTCCAGCTCGAGGCGTCCGGCCTGCTCGTCGGAACGGGTGTAGCTGACGATGAAGATCAGCGCGGCTACGCAGCCGACCAGTGAGCCCGACGACGCCAGTGTCCAGGCCACCAACCCGCCCGTCGTCGGGGCGAAGACGGGTCCGCGCAGCGCAACCTCGGCGAGATTCGTCATCGCCTGGGTGGCGAAGGCCTCCCGGTCGGCCTGGGTCGGGTAGCCGATCGAGGTGGAGATCACCATCAGTGCCGGCAGCAGCCCGAGCGCCAGCACCCAGGCCAGTAACGCCCAGCGGCCCCGGCGCAGATAGGCCCGGACCAGGGTGGTCATCGCCCCTCCGCAGCCTGGTAGTGGGCGAGGAAGACGTCTTCCAGGGAGGGGGCGCCGGCCTCGAACTGACGGACGCCGACCGCCGCCAGCCGCCGCAGCAACTCGGGAAGTGCCTCGGCGGTCACGCTCAGCCGAAGCCGATCGCCGTCGGTTTCGACCACCGACACCCCGGCCAGCGCGAGGTCGGGCGGAGCGTCGACGTGCGCAGTGATCAGGGTCTGCTGCGCGCCCCTCAACTGGGCCAGGGGTGCGGAGTCGACCAGCCGACCGTTGCGGATGATGCTGACCCAGTCGCACAACCGCTCGACCTCGCTGAGAATGTGGCTGGACAGCAGGATCGTCCGGCCGTGCGCCTGCTCGCCGCGGACCGCCTGGACGAAGGCCTGATCGACCAAGGGATCGAGCCCCGAGGTCGGCTCGTCGAGGATCAGCAGCTCGGAGTCGGAGGAGAAGGCCGCGACCAGCGCCACCTTCTGCCGGTTGCCCTTGGAATAGGTGCGGTTCTTCTTCGTCGGGTCGAGTTCGAAGAGGTTGAGCCAGGGACGACGATCCCGGCCCCCGCCGTGCAGCCGGGTAAGGATGTCGAGGGTTTCGCCACCGGTCAGATTTGGCCAGAGCGTCACGTCGCCGGGAACGTAGCTGAGCCGGGAGTGGATCGCCGGCACGTCTCGCCACGGATCGAGCCCGAACACGGTGACCCGTCCCGAACTGATCCGGAGCAGGCCGAGCAGGATCCGCATCGTGGTGGTCTTGCCGGCACCGTTGGGGCCGAGGAAGCCATGCACCTGGCCCTGCTCCACGCGCAGGCTGAAGTCGTCCAGGGCGACAGTGCGCCCGTAGTGCTTGGTGACCGATTCGAGTTCGATGACGGTGGTCACTGGGCGACCTCCGTTCCGACCGCCCGCCGCGCGGCCGCCATCACCTCGGGTGTCACGAGTGCCGGGTTGAGCAGGTCGAGTTGGGCGGCACTGATCCGTGGGTCGCCGGCGGGGTGGGACGCCGCCAGGCCGAGCGCCCGGTCCACGAACGGACGCAGCAGCAACAAACCCAGTTTCATCGCCACCAGGACCGCGGCGCGATCGCGAAGCGGCGACGATGAGTCGGTCGGCAGGTAGGCCTCGGTGAGGGTGACCAGGGCGTCGAAGACCCCCTGTGCGTCCGGGGCGTTCTCCAGCAGCAGGCGGTTCAGGTAGCCGATCACGACCGGGGCGGAGGCGTAGACCTCAGCCAGATACGCCGGTTCGGCCATGCCCAGTTCGTCCAGGCCGGAGACGACATGGTCGCGGAAGTAGGACAGCACGTACTCGTCACAGGCGGCGCGGAGATTGGCCTTGGTGCCGAAGTGGTGTTGGACAAGGGCCGGGGAAACACCCGCCCGTCGGGCGATCTGGCGGATGCTGGCCGCCTCGCCCTGTTCGGTGAATGCGACCAATGCCGCGTCGCGGATGCGGGCCCGCCCGGTGAGATCGATGTCATTGCTCACGACACCGACTGTACGAACGCACAGGATCCTGTTCAACTGTACAGTCAGCGGAGTGTCGTACAGGAGGATCGACATGCGGTGATCGGTGTGAGGGGTGCGCTGATCAGAGCCCTCCATCGTCATCCCCGACTTGATCCGGGATCTCTCCCTCCTGAGAGCCCGGATCAAGCCCGAGATGACGTGAATGATCTGCGCTTCCTCAGCGAGCAGACACGTCCATAACGAAAAGCACCTTGTCAGCGGCTCTGTTGGTGAGCTGGGCGGCGAAGCCGTCCTCGGTCTGGGCAGCGGCGAAGCGGACGGTCGAGGGCAGCAGCACGGGCTTGGCGAACTTGACCGACACCGTGTAGGCGTCCGGTAGCCGGGGTTGGAAGACGGCCAGCGCGTGGGCGTGGGTCCACATGCCGTGGGCGATGGTGCGCGGCAACCCGAACGCCTTCGCGGCCAGCGGGTTGAGGTGGATCGGGTTCGCGTCGCCCGACACCGCGGCGTAGCGCCGGCCCAGGTCGGACGGCAGCCGCCACAGACCCGCGGTCGGCATCGGCGTCTCCGCTGGTCGAGCCTGCCGCGACCCTTCCTCACCCTCCGCCGGTCGAGCTTGTCGAGACCTCTCGTCGTCCCGGATCGGTCCAGATTTGCCGTCCTCCGAGGGTCTCGACAAGCTCGACCAGCGGGAATCCTCGCCGCCGTCCAGCCTCGCCGTCCGGCTCAGATAGCTGGAGCGTCCCTCCCAGACCCGCTCACCGGCCACCAGCGCCTCACTCACCAGGTCGACCAGGACGCCGCGGCGATGTGCACGCGGGCCCTCCGCTCGGACCCTCAACTCCAGTGGTTCACCGATCAATGTCGGACGCAGCTGGGTGATGGTGTTGCTCACATGCACCATGCCGAGCGGGGCGAGCGGGAAGTCCTCGGCGGTCATCAGGGTCAGCTGGAGCGGGAAGGTCAGCACATGCAGCCAGGTGGAGGGCAGTTCGTCGGTCAGATCGAAGCCGCAGACCCGGTCATAGGCGGCGACGTCGGCGACCTCGCAGCGGTGATGCAGCAGGTTCACCACTCGGTCCGGCAGGCCCTCGGCGAGCGGCGGACGCCGGCGCGGCGACAGGGCGCGGGCGTACTGTGCCGCGGCGACCGGCATTCCGTCCAGGACGACGACCTCGCTCATCAGCGGCCCACCACCAGCTGGCCGCAGACCCGCAGCACCTGCCCGTTCATCGGTGTCGCCGGGTCGGCCAGGAAGACGATCGCCTCGGCGACATCGACCGGACGCCCACCCTGCAGCAGGCTGGACGAGCGGCGGAAGATCTCCCGGTCGATCACCGGGATCGACGCGGTCATATCGGTCTCGATGAAGCCGGGGGCGACGCCGTTGACCGCGATCCTGCGATCGACCAGCTGCGCCGACAGCGCCCGCACCATGCCCATCACCCCGGCTTTGGACGCCGCATAGTTGGTCTGGCCGCGGTTGCCCGCCCAGCCGCTGGTGGAGGCGATGGCGACGATGCGCCCGCCGTCCGCGAGCCCGCCCGGACGGTCGGGGTCGAGCAGAACGTCGTTGATCCGGAACTGAGCCGCCAGGTTCACCTCCAGCACCGCCGCCCAGCGCTGCTCGTCGAGATTGGCCAGCAGCTTGTCCCGCAGAATGCCGGCGCAGTGCACCACGGCGTCGATGTGGGCGTCCGTGCCGTACCGCTCGGTCACATGCCGGGCGATCCGGTCGCCGGCGTCCGGCACGGTGATGTCGAGCTGCAGCGCGGTGCCGTGCACCTCGTTGGCGACCCCGGCCAGCGGCTGCCCCGCCACCGGCACGTCGACCACCACCACCCGGGCGCCCTCGGCACCGAACCGGCGGGCGATGGCCGCCCCGATACCACGGGCCGCCCCGGTGACCACCACGATCCGGCCCTCTCGTTGGTCGAGCTGGTCGAGACCCGGCGGCAGCGGGGACAGCACGAAGGGCTGGCCGTCCACATAGGCCGACCGTCCTGACAAGGCGAAACGCAGTACCTGCGCCAGCTCGGAGGCTGTGCTGCCGTCGGCGATCTGGATCAGATTGCAGGTGGCGCCGTAGCGCAGTTCCTTGCCGACGCTGCGCATGATGCCGTCCAGCGCCTGGCGAACGGCCGCGGTCTCCACCTCGGACGCGGTCGCCGGGTCAGCCGCGACGATCAGCACCCGCCCGGAAGGCTCCAGCGCCTTGACCGCCGGCCGCAGCATCGCCCGTACCTGCTCCAGTTGGCCGATCCGGCTCGCTGCCGTGGCGTCCACGACGATCGCGCCGAGCCGTCCGGGGTAGGCGGGTGGCCGCTGCCGGCCCTCGGCGTCGGTGCTGCGGGCGTCCGGAGTGTCGACCAGCGCGGGCTGAGCCGTGACGCCGAGCGCGGCCAGGGCGTCCGGAACCAGCGAACCGGAGGCCGGCTCGACGGTGCCCAGCGCGATCGCGCCGGTGGGGAAGGCCTCGCCGCGACGCAGCACCGTGGCCTCGGGGAAGCCGGCCTTGGCGGCCACCGACCTGCCGACGCGGGAATCGAGTACACCCGAGATGAGGTCGTCGAGTTTCATCAGCATGCCTCCACGATCGCGACCAGGCCCTGGCCGCCGGCGGCGCACACCGAGATCAGGCCGCGGCTGCCGGATCCGCGCTGGGCGAGCATCTTCGCCAGGCTGCCCAGGATGCGTGCGCCGGTCGCTGCGAACGGATGCCCGGCGGCCAGCGACGAGCCGTGCACGTTGAGCTTGGCGCGGTCGATGGAGCCGAGCGGGGCGTCCAGGCCGAGCACGTCGCGGCAGTAGTCGGCCGACTCCCAGGCGGCCAGCGTGCAGAGCACCGTGGCGGCGAACGCTTCGTGGATCTCGTAGTAGTCGAAGTCCTGCAGAGCCAACCCGGTGCGGCCCAGCAGCCGGGCGGTGGCGTGCACCGGTGCCATCAACAGGCCCTCGTTGCCGAGTACGTAGTCGACTGCCGCGGTCTCGGCGTCGACGATCCGGGCCAGCACCGGCAGATTGCGGGAGCGTGCCCAGCCCTCCTCGGCGAGCAGAACCGTCGCGGCGCCGTCCGAGAGCGGGGTCGAGTTGCCGGCGGTCATCGAGGCGTCCGGACCGTCGCCGAAGACCGGCCGCAGCTTCGCGAGCTTGTCGACCGAGGTGTCGGGTCGCAGTGGTTGATCGCGGGTCAGGCCCAGATAGGGAGTCACCAGATCGTCGAAGAAGCCCGAATCCCAGGCGGCGGCGAGATTGTGGTGGCTGGCCGCGGCTAACTCGTCCTGCGCCTCACGGGTGATGCCCCACTGCGCAGTGGTCAGGGCCTGATGCTGGCCCATGTTCAACCCCGTCCGGCGCTCGGCGGCCTTGGGCACCTCGGGCGTCAGATCGGACGGCCGCACGTGCGCCAGCGTTTTCGCCTTGTCGAGCGGGGTCTTCGCGGCGTTCAGCCGGATCAGCGTCCTCCGCAGCCGATCGCTCACCGCCACCGGCGAATCGGACGCCGAATCGACACCGCCGGCCACGGCCACGTCGAGCTGGCCGACCCGGATCCGGTTGCTGAGCTGGACGGCCGCGGTGAGGCTGGTCGCGCAGGCCTGCTGGACGTCGTAGGCGGGCGTCGCCGGGTGCAGGGCCGAGGACAACACCGCTTCCCGGGTCAGGTTGAAGTCGCGGCTGTGCTTCAGCACCGCGCCGGCACCCACCTCGCCGAGACGCTCGCCGGCCAACCCGAATCGTGCGGCCAGGCCGTCGATCGCGGCGGTCAGCATGTCGATATTGCTGGCCGAGGCGTAAGCGCCGCCGACCTTTCCGAACGGGATGCGGTTGCTCCCCACGATCACGGCGTTGCGCAGGTCTGCCATCGGAGCTCCTTCGATACGGAACCGCTGAGATTGTCGACACTCACAGTAGCAGGTACGAAAAGTACCGGGTACTGTGAGTGTCGTGAAAACCCCGCTTGCCAAGACGCCGGTCGACGGGCGCGACACGCGGTGGGCCGAACATCGGACGAAGCGGCGCCGCGAACTCGTCGAGTCGACGCTGCGCGCCATCCGCAGACACGGCGCCACCGTCGGCATGGACGAGATCGCCGCCGAGGCGGGCACGTCCAAGCCGGTGATCTACCGGCACTTCGGCGACCGTCCGGGCCTCTATCGGGCCGTGGTCGAGAAGGTGGCTCAGTTCATCCTCGACGACCTGCGCGCCTCGGTGGACTGGGAGACGCCGCTCGACTGGAGGCAGGGGGAGGACCTCGGCCGGCTGATCCGCGACCTGACCCACAGCTACCTCGAACTGGTGCAACGCGACCCGGAGATCTACCGCTTCGTGATGTCGCGACCGCTGGTCGAGGGCGACCTGAACGACGACCCGGTCACCGGACTCACCATGCGGATCGGGGAACGGATCGCCGAACTGCTGCGTGCCAGCGGCCTGCCCGACGACCGGGCGGCCACCTGGGGACACGGACTGGTCGGCTGCGTCCGAGCCGCCACCGACCAGTGGATCAGGGCCGGAATGAACCGTCCGGCCACCGTCGTGGCCGACGACCTGTGCCTGCTGCTCGCCTCGGCCTACACCGCACCCCGCCTTGCCAACACCGTGGAAGGACACCAATGAGTACCGCCGTCACCACCCGTGCCGATGCCAACCTCGCCGAGGGCGATCTGGGTGTTGCCCTGCTGGCCGCCTTCGAGGGCCCGCACCACGAGCGACGGACCGCCGGACGGGCGGCGTTCCCCGCCGACGACATGCTGCGCGACCCGGCGCTCGACATGGAACAGGCGCGGGCGTGGACCTTGGATCGGCTGCATGCCCTGGTCGCCGCCGGGATCGGGCAGGCGATCGTGGGCGTCGAACAGGCCACTGCCGGCACCCAGATCCAGTCGCTGATCGATTTCGAGACCGTCGCCTATGGTGACCTGTCGGTGGCGATCAAGTCCGGCGTCCAGCACGGGCTGTTCGGCGGAGCGATCGCCGGGCTTGGTACGCCCGAGCATCACCGGCGGTACCTGGCCGATGCCCTCAACCTGCGCACGCTCGGCTGCTTCGCGATGACCGAACGCGGGCACGGCAGCGACGTCGCCTCGCTGGAAACCACCATCAGCTACGACCCGGACGCCGGCGAGTTCGTCGTCCATTCGCCGCACGAATCGTCGGCGAAGACCTACATCGGAAGTGCCGCCGCCCATGGCCGGATGGCGACCGTCTTCGGCCAGCTCGTGGTCGACGGCGTGGAGCGGGGCGTGCACTGCATCCTGGTGCCGCTGCGCGACGACGAGGGCAACCCGCTGCCCGGGATCAGCATCGGCGACAACGGTCACAAGGGCGGCCTGCTCGGTGTCGACAACGGCACCATCGCCTTCGACCACGTCCGGGTGCCGCGCGAGATGCTGCTCGACCGGTTCGGCTCGGTCGACGAGCAGGGCCGCTACGTCTCGTCGATCGAGAATCCGAACCGGCGCTTCTTCACCATGCTGGGTGCGTTGGTCCGGGGCCGGATCTGTATCGGTGGCGGCGCGGCGATCGCCGCCCGGCGGGCACTGTCGATCGCGACCCGCTACGCCGAGCGCCGCACCCAGTTCCGGCATCCGCACTCGGACGAGGAGTCGCCGCTGCTCGACTACCTGGCGCACCAGCGCAAGCTGCTGCCGGCGATCGCCCGGGCCTACGCGCTCGGCTTCGCCCAGAACGATCTGATCGACGCCTACGGCGCGGTGAGTTCGGACAACAACCATGACCCGCGGGCGCAGCGTGCCCTGGAAACCCTGGCCGCCGGGTTGAAGGTGATGAACACCGACTTCGCCAACGCCACGATTCAGACCTGCCGCGAAGCCTGTGGCGGAGCCGGCTACATGAGCGAGAACCAGCTGACCCAGCTGCGCGCCGACACCGACGTGTTCGCCACCTTCGAGGGCGACAACACGG
>NZ_JAPUED010000129.1:0-7398 GCF_027492755.1 Micropruina sp.
CTTCGGCCACCGCGGAGTCACGGGCTGCGGCGATCTCGGCGTCCTTCAGCGTCCGGTCGGGAGCCCGGAACCGCAGGGCGAAGGCCAGCGACTTCGAGCCGTCCGGGATCTGGGAGCCGCGGTAGATGTCGAACAGGTGGATCGACTCCAGCAGGTCGCCGGCGCCGGTGACCAGGGCGTCGGTGACCTCACCGGCACTGACCGTTTCGGCGACCACCAGGGCGACGTCCTCCTTGGCGACCGGGTGCTGCGACACCGAGTCGATGCTGCCCGGTCCGGGCGCGACGGCGAGCAGCACGTCGATGCTGATCTCGGCGGCCGCCGTCCGGGCCGGCAGGCCGAAGGCCTTGCACACCGTGGGGTGCAGTTCGCCGGCATGGCCGAGCAACACGTCACCACCCGCCGGGTCAGAAACCAGCAGCTTCGCGCAGCGTCCGGGGTGGAACGGGGCATGGTCGTCGGCCTCACGGCGCACCGCCACGCCCGCCTCTCCGGCGGCCAGTTCGGCGAAGGCGATCGCGTGCTTCCAGGACGCCGGCTCGGCCGCGCCGTCCCAGCCGGCCGGACGCCAGGCGCCGGTCAGCACCGCGGCCAGATGCCGCGGCTGGGCCGGCAGTGCGGCCTCGATCGCGGCCAGCTCCTCTTCGCTCGGACGCCCGTCGACGCCGGGCACCGGGGCGGCGGCACCGCTCCCGGCCCGGAACACCGAGCCGGCCTCGAACAGGGCCAGGTCGTCGTTGCCGCGTGAGGTGTTGCGCTGCACCGCGGCGAACAGGCCGGGCAGCAGCGACGTGCGCAGGTAGGGGCTGGTCTCTGCCAGCGGGTTCGCCAGCCGGACGACGGCACGACGGCGGTCGTCGGCAGGCAGCCCCAGCCGGTCCAGGTCCTCGGCCGAACCGAACGGCAGGGTCAGCAGTTCGGTGAAGCCGTTGCTGGCCAGCGCCCGGACGATCGCCCGCCGGGTGACCTGCCCGGCGGTCAGTCCACGCCCGGCCGGCGGTGTCGGCAGGATGGAGCCGATGGTGTCGAAGCCGATCTTGCGGCCGACCTCTTCGACGTAGTCGTAGGGGTCACGCAGGTCGCGACGCCAGGTCGGCGGCCACAGCTCCAGCTCACCGTCGGACGCCTCGCTGACGGCCACGCCGCTGGCCCGGAAAATCTCCGCCACCCGCTCGGCGGGCACCTCGACACCCAGGATCTGCGACGGCAACGCGACCCGGATCCGCTGGGTCGGCATCGCCGGAACCGCGCCGGTCACGGTCTCGGCCGTCGACAGCACGCCGCCGCCGAGTTCGACCAGATGCCGCGCCACCAGGTGCGCCGCCGCGTAGGCCGCGGCCGGGTCGGTGCCGCGCTCGAACCGCTTGGACGCCTCGGACGGCAGCCCGTGCCGGCGCATCGATCGCGAGATGGTGGACGGGTCGAAGGCGGCCGCCTCGATCACGATGTCGGTGGTGGTGGCGTCGCATTCGGTGGTGGCACCGCCCATCACGCCGGCGATGCCGATCGGACCGGAGTCGTCGGTGATCAGCAGATCGTCGGCCGACAAGGTGCGTTGCACGTCGTCCAGGGTGACGATGCGCTCCCCCGCGGACGCCTTGCGCACCCGGATCGGACCGGACAGCTTGGAGGCGTCGTAGGCGTGCAACGGCTGGCCGACTTCCAGCATCACGTAGTTGGTGATGTCGACCGGCAGTGAGATGGGCCGCATGCCGGCCATGGTCAGCCGCTGCTGCATCCAGCGCGGGGACGGCGCGGTCTCGTCCACCCCGGTCACGGTCAGCGCGACGAACAGCGAGCAGGCCGGGTCGTCCAGGACGACCGGGTAGCCGTCCGCCACCGGCGCCGGCACGGCCCGGTCGACCACATCGGTGAACGGCACACCGAGCGCCTGGGCAGCCTCGCGGGCCAGGCCGCGGATCGACATGCAGTAGGCCATGTCGGGCGACACGTTGATATCGAGCACCTCGTCGCCCAGCCCCAGGTACGCCGACGGGTCATCCCCCGGCACCAGACCAGAAGACGACGGCAGCACGATGATGCCGTTGTGGTCAGTGCCGATGCCCAGTTCGTCCTCGGCGCAGATCATGCCGTCGGAGAGGTGCCCGTAGGTCTTGCGCGAAGTCAGGGTGAAGCCGCCGGCCAGCACGGTGCCGGGCAGGCCGACCACGACCAGGTCGCCGACGGCGAAGTTGTGCGCGCCGCAGATGATGCCGCGGACGCCCTCGGTCACATCACGCCCCTCCACCGGGGCCGGCGGACTGGCCGGAGCAAGAGCCGCGCCGACGTCCAGGTGGCACCAGCGGATCACCTTGCCGTTCTTCTGCGGCTGATCGACGAAGTCGACGACACGTCCGACGGCCAGGGGGCCGACACCGGCGCCGAACTGCTCGACGGTCTCGACCTCGAGTCCGGCCCGGATCAGCACCTCGGCCAGTTCCCGGCCAGACAGCCCCTCGGGCAGCGCGACCCAGTCGCGCAGCCAGCTCATCGGCGCCCTCATCGAGCAACCCCCTTCAACATGCGGCTGAATCGGACGTCGCCCTCGACGAAATCGCGCAGGTCGGAGGCGTTGTTGCGGAACATCAGGGTGCGGTCGATGCCCATGCCGAAGGCGAAGCCGCTGTAGACGTCGGGGTCGACGCCGCAGGCGCGCAGCACCCGCGGGTTGACCACGCCGCAGCCGCCCCACTCGATCCAGCCCTCCGACTTGCAGGTGCGGCAGGGCCGGTCCGGGTTGCCGACCGATTCGCCGCGGCAGACGAAGCACTGCAGGTCGACCTCGGCGCTCGGCTCGGTGAACGGGAAGTAGTGCGGACGCATCCGGGTGCGGATGCCCGCCCCGAACATGGCCTGCGCGAAATGGTCCAGGGTGCCGCGTAGGTGGGCCATCGAAATGCCCTTGTCAACGGCCAGTCCCTCGATCTGGTGGAACACCGGCAGGTGGGTGGCGTCGTACTCGTCGGCGCGGTACACCTTGCCCGGGCAGACCACGTACACCGGCAGTTCACGCTCGAGCAGCGAGCGGATCTGCACCGGGGAGGTGTGGGTGCGCATCACCAGGTGGTTGCTGACCGGCTCCACGAACAGCGTGTCGGTCTCGCCGCGGCTCGGGTGGTCGGCGCCGATGTTCAGCGCGTCGAAGTTGAGCCACTCCGATTCGAGTTCGGGGCCCTCGGCGATCTCCCAGCCCATGCCGACGAAAACGTCGCTCATCAGGTCGATCAGCCCGGTGATCGGGTGGATCGCGCCGGCCGGATGCAACTCGACGGGCAGCGTCACGTCGACCGCCTCCTCGGCCAGCACCCGGGTCAACTCCGCGGCCTCGACCTCGGCGGTACGGGCGGCCAACGCCTTCTGCACCCGTCCGCGGGCCGCGCCCAGCAACTGCCCGGCCTGCTTGCGGTCGGCGGGCGGAATGGCGCCGATCGCCCGGTTGGCCAGGGCCAGCGGCGACCGGTCACCGGCGTGCGCGAGCCGGGCGTCCTTCAGCGCGGAGGTGGAGTCGGCGGCGGCGATGGCGGCCAGCGCCTCGGCGACCATGGCGTCGATCGCCTCAGGGCGCAGCGAAGCGGCCGGATCGGATTCATTCGGGACTGACATGCGTCTGTTCTCCGTTGTCTCATGCCTGCGCGCGGACGCGGCAGGTTGTCGCGGGCTGTCCGCGGAATGCCTAGCCGGCGGCCACCCGGGTGTGCTGGGCGCTGGCCGAGGCATACAGGCAGACCGCCGCCGCGGTGGCCAGATTCAGGCTCTCGGCCTGGCCGTAGATCGGGACGGCGACCGTGCTGTCGGCCAACTCCAGGTGCTCGACCGGAAGCCCCCAGGACTCGTTGCCCATCACCCACGCGGTGGGCTCGCCGAGCTTGTCGGTCAGGTCGGTGAGCTCGGTGCCGGCCTCACCGTCGGTGGCGAACACCTGCAGGCCGGCGGCCCGGCAGGCGTCGATCGCCTCGGCCAGGTCGACCCCGACCACCAGCGGCAGGTGGAACACACTGCCGACACTGGCCCGGACCGTCTTCGGGTTGTACACCTCGACCGAATCCGAGGACAGGATGACGGCGTCGGCACCGAAGGCGTCCGCGCACCGGATCACCGTGCCGGCATTGCCGGGGTCACGGATCTGCGCACAGATCACCACCAGCCGGACGTCAGGCGTGACCGCCTCGGCGAGCGGGACGTCGAGCGTGCGGCAGACCGCGACGACCCCCTGCGGGGTGACCGTGTCGGTGATGGTGGCGATGTTCTGCTCGCTGACCGCGTAGTGGGTCACCCCCGCCTCACGGGCAGCGGACAGCAGATCGACGTGATCGTGCACCGCCGCCCAGCGGAAGAACACCGCCTCGACGACGTCCGGCTGCTTGAGCGCCTCGCGCACCGCCTGCGGCCCCTCGACCAGGAATTTGCCCGTCGTCTTGCGCTCCTTGCGGCGCAGCAGCGCCCGGGCGGCACGCAGTACCGCCTGGGACGGTTCGGGCAATTCCAAACGTTCGGGGATCATCGGCGATCGCCTTTCGGCTCAGCGAGGGTGGGACGGAACAGCGCGATACCGCGAGGGTTCGCGGTATCGCGCTGGCCTGCCGGTGGTGGTCAGGCGGTGGCGCCCGCGTTGGCCTTGGCCAACTCGACGAGCTTGCCGAACGCCGGGGCGTCGTTCACCGCGAGCTCGGCGAGCATCTTGCGGTCGACCTCGACGCCGGCGGCCTTCAGGCCGCTGATGAACCGGTTGTAGGTCATGCCCTCGTTGCGCGCGGCGGCGTTGATCCGCTGGATCCACAGCGAGCGGAAGTCACCCTTGCGGTCCTTCCGGTGCGCGTAGTTGTAGGTCATGCTGTGGAGCAGCTGCTCCTTGGCCTTGCGGTACAGCCGGGACCGCTGCCCACGGTAACCGGACGCCTGCTCGAGAACTTCGCGGCGCTTCTTCTGGGCATTCACCGAACGCTTGACGCGTGCCATGGTGGGTTAACTCCTTGTGTCGATCGGTCCGGGCGCGCCGGACCACGCGCGAGAACCGCGCGGGTGGTGGTGGGGTCAGCGGGCCTTGTACGAGCCGAGCAGCTTGCGGGCCTTCTTGGCGTCGCCCTTGGCAACGACGGCGTCGCCGTCCAGCCGGCGGGTACGGGTGGTCGGCTTGTGCTCGTTGAGGTGCATCTTGCCCGCCTTGCGGTGCATCACCTTGCCGGAGCCGGTGAGCTTGAACCGCTTCTTGGCGCCCGAGTGCGTCTTCATCTTCGGCATCGTGCCGCTCGCTTTCTTTTCGTGGATCTCACAGCTTGTGAGAGGTCTTACAGGTCGATGTCGGGGTCCATGTTGTCGGCCGGCCCCCGGCGCTTCTTCAGGCTGACGCCACCCTGATGGGCAGCACGATGCTCGGCCTCCGCGCTGCGTTCGGCCTCGGCGTCCGCGGCGCGCTGAGCCATCCGGGCCTGCTTATTCGCCTCGGCGTCGACGCGCGCCTCCGACTTCTTCTTCGTCGGGGACAGCACCATGAGCATGTTGCGCCCGTCCTGCTTGGGCGCCGACTCGACGAAGCCGTCCTCGACCACGTCGTCGGCGAGCTTCTGCAGCAGGTTGAAGCCCAGTTCCGGGCGGCTCTGCTCGCGGCCGCGGAACATGATGGTGATCTTGACCTTGTCGCCGGCCTTGAGGAAGCGCACGACGTGACCCTTCTTGGTCTCGTAGTCGTGGCTGTCGATCTTGGGGCGGAGCTTCATTTCCTTGATCACGGTGTTGGTCTGGTTGCGCCGGCTCTCACGGGCCTTCTGGGCGGCCTCGTACTTGAACTTGCCGTAGTCCATGAGCTTGGCGACAGGCGGGCGCGCCATCGGGGCCACCTCCACCAGGTCGAGATCCGCCTCGCGGGCTAGCCGCAGCGCGTCCTCGAGCCGAACGATGCCGACCTGCTCGCCGGCAGGCCCGACCAATCGCACCTCGTTGGCGTGGATGCGATCGTTGATCCGTGGTTCGCTGATGTTTCCTCCAGTGTGTTGCAGCGTGACGGTGCCGACCGAAACGAAAAGGCCTCCGCCGATGCGGAGGCCCACGGGTAAGACACGGCCCTCGCTGCGTGCAGCAGGCCGGTCGGCGACCCGCCGACCAGGGGCCGGACGGGTGGGAGTGCGGGACCCCACTTCGGAGGACCAGCCGGAAACGGCCGGTCGACAACGACATTCTAGCGTGTCATTGTCGACAGCGCTTAATCGGGGGCATCCCGGGCGGTGTCGAGTCGGCGCTCCCTGCCCCTGGGAAGCGCGATCGATGCAGCGCTCGCTGGTTGAGCTTCTCGAAACCCTTGGCCAACGAGGTCTCGACAAGCTCGACCAACGTTGATCAGCGCTCCCTCTTACGAGCTTGCGACGCTGAGCCAGCCCCAGCCGTCCGACAGCTTCATCAGCCGGTTCCCGGTGGCGAGCGGACGGATCAACTCGCCTTCGATGGTCAGCAGATGCGGGCCGGCGACGTCGATCACGATCGCCTCCGCGCCGGTCTCCACCGCGGTGGCCGCAACGTCGTCGAGGGTGCAGGGCACCGGTCGCGCCATCGGGTCGAAGGCGCGCAGGGCGTCCAGGCCGGTGAACGCCAACACCCCGCTGGCGCCGGAGGCCGAGGTCATCAGCACCGCCGACATCTCGGCGTGCCGATCCGGATCGGGGCCGTCGCCGGATTCGTCGCCCGAGGCCACGATCGGCAGCAGCAGGCGGGCACCGCACAACGCCGCGACCGCCGACAGGTACGCCTCCGGGTCACCGGCGCCGGAAGCGGCCAGCGCGGCGCGCACGTCGGCGTCCGGCTCGCCACGATCGCCCGCCCATGCGGCGTTGACCTCTCCGAGAGTCTTCACACCCCCAGCCAACCACAGACTGTCGCCCCGAACGGAGCCGAGAGCTCGGCGGCCGGCATTCCGGCGAGGTCAGGACGAATCCACCCGGACGGCCGCTGGCAGACGGCGGGCGATGCTGGCACGCTGCTCGCATGGATATCTCCCTGTGGGTGATGATCATCGCCATCGGCTGGACCGTGGTCGGCCTGATCCTGGTGGCCGCCCTGTGGTCGCGGGCGCCCTGGAAGGCGGTGATCGCCTGGCTGGGCATCGCGCTGGTGCCGCTCGGGCTGTGGCTGGCCGGACTGTCGCAGGCTGCGATCGACGGTTGGAACACGCTGGCGCTGTGGTGGCAGGGACTCATCTTCACGCTGCCCGTGATGATCGGGGTCGGCCTGCTTGGGCTGGCGGCCCTACTGCTGGTGGTGTCGCGGCTGGTGCCGAACCGTCCTCGCAAGCGCAAGCAGGCCAACGGGATTCCGTCGGCGACGACCCCGCCCAGCTATCGGCCGACTCCGCCGCGCAGCGAGGCCGAGCAGACGCTGATCCTGCCGGAGAACCGCCCCAATCCCTGACAC
>NZ_JAPUED010000129.1:7498-10591 GCF_027492755.1 Micropruina sp.
CAGCGAGGCCGAGCAGACGCTGATCCTGCCGGAGAACCGCCCCAATCCCTGACACGAGGACCCGTTGGTCGAGCTTGTCGAGACCTCAAGACGACCGATGGCCAGGGGGTTCGACAAGCTCAACCAGCGGTGGTTGTTACGACTGGCCGGAGTCGGGGCGATCCACTCCGTAAGCCTCGGCGAGCCGGGCCCGCAGGTCGGCGACGTGTCCCTCGGCGAGATCGCGGTCGCTGCGCTGGATTCCCAGCAACGGGCGCTGCTCGATGTCTCCTCGGACCACCACCGACGGCCACGGGTCACCGTCGCGATAGCGGAAGGCCTTGATCTCCGCCCAGGGCACGACGTGCGTCCGGACGCCGTTGCGGAAGGTGAGTCCGTCGCCGTCCGCCCGGACGTAGCTCAGACCGAGACCGAGCGCCATGGCGATCATGATCGCCAGGAAGAGCAGCAGGGTGAGCACCTGGATCGGAGTGAACAGGTCACGGATGTGCTGGGGCGTCATCGTCCAGCCGAGCAGCGACGCCAGCACCAGGGAGCTCGACAACGAGACCCCCATCCGCAGGGCCGCGCGCGGTCGGTACGTGACGGGCTCGGTCATAGCCGGCAGGCGACGATGTCGGTGACCAGGATGGCGTCGGCGCCGACGTCCCAGAGTTGGTCCATGATCTGCGGCGCCGAGACCCGCGGAATCATCGCCCGCACCGCCACCCAACCCGGCTTGGCAAGGGGCGACACCGTCGGGGCATCGAGTCCGGGGGTGACCTCGCAGGCCGCGTCGAGCGCGGTCTCGGGCACGTTGTAGTCGACCATGTAGTAGCTCCGGGCAGTCAGCACGCCGGTCAGTCGACGGACCAGCCGGTCCATGCCCTCCGGAGCCTCAGCCCCGGCGCGCTGGATCAGGATCGCCTCCGAGGTCAGGATCGCGTCCCCGAAGAGTTCCAGGCCGGCCCGCTTCAGGGTGCTGCCGGTCTCGACGACGTCGGCGACCGCGTCCGCGACACCGAGCCGCACCGAGGACTCGACGGCGCCGTCCAGATGGATCAGCCGTGCCTCGATGCCCTGCTCGCCGAGCCAATTGCCGACCAGGCCGGAGTATGAGGTGGCGATCCGTTTGCCCTGCAGGTCGGCGACCGTCCAGGTCTCGCCGCTGGGGGCGGCGAACCGGAACCGGGTGCCGCCGAAGCCGAGCGCAAGCACCTCTTCGGCCTGCGCGGCCGAGTCGATCAGCATGTCGCGGCCGGTGATGCCCAGGTCGAGGGTGCCCTCCCCCACGTATACGGCGATGTCGCGGGGACGCAAGTAGTAGAACTCAACGCCGTTGTCGGCATCGACCAGCACCAGATCCTTGGAATCATGACGCTGCCGGTAACCGGCCTCGCGCAGCATCCCGATGGACGCTTCGGAGAGGGAGCCCTTATTGGGCACGGCGATCTTTAGCAGGGAACGCTCAGACACTGTGCTCACTCTACTGGTGGTCAGCGGGCTCGGCGAACGGGTGTCATCGCGGGTCAGAGGTGGGCGTAGACGTCGTCGAGGTCAAGGCCCTGCGCGATCATCAGCACCTGCAGGTGGTACAGCAGTTGGCTGATCTCCATGGCCGTGTCGTCCTTGGACTGGTACTCGGCGGCCATCCACACCTCGGCGGCCTCCTCGACGATCTTCTTGCCGATGGCATGGACGCCGGAATCCAGCTCGCGGACGGTGCCGGATCCTTCCGGTCGCTCGACGGCGCGCCGCTGCAGTTCGACGAACAGCTCTTCGAAGCTCTTACTCACGGGCAGGCAGTCTACGGTGCCGGTGCGGCATGCTGGCGCCATGGAGTCACTCCGACAGCCGGACGTCCGAATCGACGAGCTCACCCGCCACGACGACCGGGTCGCCGCAGCGGCGTTGCTGGGTGGGATCTGGGGCGTGCCGCCCACCGAGTCGCCGGTGCCGGCCGATCTGATGACGGCGCTCACCCACGCCGGCGGTTGCGTGCTGGGCGCCTGGACCCCGGACGGCGCGCTGGTGGGGGTGACGATCGGTTTCGCCGGCGCGCCCGGCTCGGATCGGGTCTACTCCTACATCGCCGGCGTGGACGCCTCATTCGCCGGACGCGGCCTGGGTCGCCGGCTGAAGCTCGCCCAGCGCGACTGGGCGCTGTCCCGCGGTGCCGCGACCCTGATCTGGACCTACGACCCGCTGATCCGCCGCAACGGCCACTTCAACCTGAATCGGCTCGGCGGACGAGTGACCGAGTTCGTCCGCGACTACTACCCGCCGATGCTGGACGCCGTGAACGCCGGCGACCTGCCCGACCGGTTCGTCGTCGAATGGACGCTGGCCGACGAGCCGGGCGGGCGCCCGCTGCCGACTGGTGCGTCGTCCAGCCCGATCGTGCTGGCTTCGATCGACGGTGAACCCGAGGTGCGGCCGGCGGCCGGGGAGATCGTGCGGGCCTGGGTGCCGTCCGATATCGAAGGACTGCGGGCCGGGGATCCTGGTCTCGGACGCCGCTGGCGGGTCGCGTCGCGGGAAGTCTTCGGCTCGCTGTTCGGCGACGGCTTCCGTCCGGTAGGGATCGATGCCGACGGCCACTATGTCTTCGTGAAAGGTGCCTGATCCGATGTCCGCGACTCCGATGTCCGCCACCCTCGAACTACGCCGGCTCGCCATGCCGCTGGTCCGCCCTTTCCGCACCAGCAAGGGCGAGGAGACCGTCCGCGACGTGCTGGTCGCGTCCTGGACCGGGACGGACGGCGTCACCGGCTGGGCGGAATCGGCTGCCGATGCCGAGCCGACCTACTTTCCCGAATACATCGACGGCGTCCGGCGGACGATCGAGCAGGTGCTGCTGCCGCTGCTGGCCGAGAGCGTCGACCCGGCCGAGCCGCTGACCGCCGGCGGTGTGCGGCGGGCGTTCGCCGAGGTGCCCGGCAATCCGCTGGCCCGCGGGCTGCTCGAGACGGCGGTGCTGGACGCCGAACTGCGCCGCCACCAGATGCCGCTGGTCGACTTCCTGGGCTCGACGCGGCGTCCGATCCGGGTCGGGGTGTCGGTCGGCATCCCCGGCGACCTGGACACGCTGCTGTCCTGGGTCGGCGGCTATCT
>NZ_JAPUED010000130.1 GCF_027492755.1 Micropruina sp.
CGGGCACGATGAACCCTTTCCAGCACGGTGAGGTGTTCGTCACCGAGGACGGCGCGGAGACCGATCTCGACATCGGCCACTACGAGCGCTTCCTCGACGTCAACCTGAACGCCGATGCGAACGTGACCACCGGCAAGGTCTACTCCAACGTGATCGCCAAGGAGCGCCGCGGCGACTTCCTCGGCGACACCGTCCAGGTGATCCCGCACATCACCAACGAGATCAAGGACGAGATGCTGTCCATGGCGACTCGTGACGTGGACGTGGTGATCCACGAGATCGGCGGCACCGTGGGCGACATCGAGTCGCTGCCGTTCCTGGAGGCGGCCCGTCAGGTGCGCCGCGATGTCGGACGGGAGAACGTCTTCTTCCTGCACGTCTCGCTGGTGCCCTACCTGGGGCCGTCCGGTGAGTTGAAGACCAAGCCGACCCAGCATTCGGTGGCCGCCTTGCGTCAGGTCGGCATCCAGCCCGACGCGATCGTCTGCCGCTCGAACCGGGAGATCCCGGACGGCGTGAAGCGCAAGATCTCGCTGATGTGCGACGTCGACGAGGAGGCCGTGGTCTCCTGCGCGGACGCCCCGTCCATCTACGACATTCCGAAGGTGCTGCACAACGAGGGCCTGGACGCCTACGTCGTCCGGCGGCTCGGGGTCAGCTTCCGCGACGTCCGGTGGAAGAAGTGGGACGACCTGCTCGACCGCGTGCACCACCCCAAGGAGGAGGTCACGATCGGGCTGGTCGGCAAGTACATCGACCTGCCGGACGCCTACCTGAGCGTCTCCGAGGCGCTCCGCGCGGGTGGTTTCGCCAACCGCGCCAAGGTGAACGTGCGCTGGATCGCGTCCGACTCGTGCGAGACGCCGGCGGGTGCCGCCGAGCAGCTGGGTGACCTGGACGGCATCGTGGTGCCTGGCGGTTTCGGCATCCGCGGCGTCGAGGGCAAGCTGGGTGCGCTGAAGTACGCCCGCGAGAACCAGATCCCGACCCTCGGCCTGTGCCTGGGTTTGCAGTGCATGGTGATCGAGGTGGCCCGCGACCTGTGCGGGCTGGAGGACGCGGCGTCCACCGAGTTCGAGCCGGACACCCAGGCGCCGGTGGTGGCGACGATGGCCGAGCAGGTCGCGCACGTCTCGGGCGAGGGTCAACTGGGCGCCACCATGCGGCTCGGTGCCTACCCGGCCGACCTGGTCAAGGGCTCGCTGGTGGCACGGCTGTACGGCAGCACCCGGGTGTCCGAGCGACACCGGCACCGCTACGAGGTGAACAACGCCTATCGCGACGAGCTGGAGGCTGCGGGGCTGCGCATCGTCGGCACCTCGCCGGACTCGACGCTCGTCGAGTTCGTCGAGTTCGATCCGGAGCGGCACCCGTTCTTCGTCGCCACCCAGGCTCACCCCGAGTTGAAGTCGCGGCCGACCAAGCCGCATCCGCTGTTCGCAGGCCTGGTCGCCGCGGCACTGCGGCGGAAGCTGTCGGCTCGGCTTCCGGTCGAGGAGGCCTGATGTCGGCGCGGCTGCTCGGGCCGGGTGAGGCTGTCGACGTCCCCACCGAGTGGCCGATCCGGTCGCACGAGGTGCTCGGCGAGGGCGCCGTCTCCGACTATGTCGATGACGTGGTCGCCACCCCTGACGGCGCCGAGATGCACCGCCAGTACCTGCTGCATCCCGGCGCGGTCGCGGTGATCGCGCTCGACGAGGCGGACCGGGTGGTCGTGGTGCGGCAGTACCGGCACCCGGTCGGCTTCCAGCTGATCGAGCCGCCCGCCGGGCTGCTGGACGCGGACGGCGAATCCTGGCTGGCCGCCGCGCAGCGTGAACTCGCCGAAGAGGCGATGCTGGCCGCCGACGACTGGCGGCTGCTGATCGACATGTTCACCTCGCCCGGCTGCAACTCCGAATCGATTCGGTTCTTCCTGGCCCGCGGTTTGCGCGACGTGCCCCGTCCGGACGGCTTCGTGGTCGAGCACGAGGAACTCGACATGGAGATCTGCCTGGTGCCGTTGGCCGACCTGCTGGACGGCATCTACGCCGGACGGGTGCAGAGTCCGACGGTGGTGGCCGGAGCGCTCGCCCTGGAAGCGGCGCGGCTGGGTGGACGGCTGGATTCGCTGCGCCCCGCGGACAGCCCGTGGCCGGCGCGTGAGGCCCGGACCCGGCACCTCGAGGCGATCGCCGGACTGGCCTGAGCCGATGGCCGGGCAGGAGGCGCTGCCACGGGTGGTCGGCTCGTTCCTCGACCACCTGACCGTCGAGCGGGGTGCCTCTGCGCATACCGTCGCCGGCTACCGGCGCGATTTGGCCCGCTATGCGGATTTCCTGGCCGAACGCGGGGTGACCGAACTGTCGGCGGTGACCGAGGCCGACGTGACGGCCTTCTCCGCGGCACTGCACACCGGTGATGCCGAGCGTCCGGCGCTGGCGCCCAGCAGTGTGGCGCGGGCGTTGAGTGCGGTGAAGTCGCTGCACCGCTTCGCCGTCGAGGACGGTGCGACGCTCGACAACCCGGCGACCGGGGTGTCGCCGCCGAAGTCCGGACGCCGGTTGCCGAAGGCGCTCTCGCTCGACCAGGTGCAGGCGCTGCTGGCCGCCCCCGACCTGGATACGCCGATCGGTCTGCGGGACGCCGCGCTGCTGGAACTGCTGTACGGCACGGGTGCGCGGATCACCGAACTGGTCTCGCTCGACGTGGACGACGTCTCGCTGCTCACCCATGACCCGGACGCCGCACTGCGGCTGTTCGGCAAGGGCCGCAAGGAGCGCATCGTGCCGGTCGGCTCGTATGCCCGGGCCGCCCTGGACGCCTGGCTGGTGCGTGGGCGTCCCGCGATGCTGGAGGGCGCCCGGGGCAGCACCCCGGCGCTGTTCGTGAACACCCGGGGCGCGCGGCTCAGCCGGCAGTCGGCCTGGGCGATGCTGCGAGAGCAGGCGGAGCGGGCCGGAATCACCGCCGAAATCGGTCCGCACACGATGCGGCACTCGTTCGCCACCCACCTGCTGGACGGCGGCGCCGACGTCCGGGTGGTGCAGGAACTACTCGGGCACGCGTCCGTGGCGACGACACAGATCTACACCCTGGTCACCGTCGAGCATCTGCGCGAAGTGTTCCTGGCCGCGCATCCGCGTGCCCGCTGACCCACTCAGCCGTTCAGCAGCTTCTTCATCTGATCGATCTCGGCCTGCTGGCTGGTGATGATCGCCTCGGCGAGCTTCTTCACCTCGGGGTCGGAGCCCTTCGCCTGGACCTCCTTGGCCATCGCGACCGCGCCCTCGTGGTGCTGGATCATGCCGGTCAGGAACAGCTTCTCGGCCTCCTTGCCCTGGGCGGCTTTGAGGGCGTTCAACTCCTGCTCGCTCAACATGCCGTCCATGCCGGTGTGGCCGTGATGATCGCCGTGGTCGGAGGCGCCCCAGGCCTTCAGCCAGCCGCGCATCTGGTCGATCTCAGGCTGTTGGGCGTTCTTGATCTGGGTGGCGAGCGTGGTGACCTCGGCTGAGATGCCCTGCTTGGCCAGCATCGCGTCGCTCATCACCACGGCCTGCTCGTGGTGCGGGATCATCATCTGGGTGAACATCACATCGGCCGCGTTGGCGGCGCTCGATGCGCTCGCGGATGTCGACGGAGTAGGGCTGGGGGTGGCTGCGGGGGACTGGCAGCCGGCCAGGGCAAGGCCGGCGGCAAGGGGAAGTGCAATGCGGGCGAGCTTCTTCATAAGCAGGACTATACCCCCCATGGGTATGCATCGCAGGCGTTCGCGATAGTTCGTCAGGGGTCGTTTGCGTCGGGTTTGTGGTCGCAGTCCCATAGGTGGTCGTCGAGGGCTTGTCGGTGGCGGTCGCCCGGGCCGAGTGTGCGGGTGCCGTGTGGGGTGACGCGGTATCGGTGGCCGGCGGGTGATTTCCAGGGGACGGCTGATCGGGCGGAATCAACTGCCGAAGCGGGCCAGCGTCGACTCGTACTCGGCGTCGACACCGAGCTCGCGGAGCGGCACCGGGCAGTACTGAGCAGACTGCCGGGTGTCGTCCCCGCGGCGAGACCGGGACTCCTCGCCGGGCGAGGGCGACGGGTGCGACCCGAGTTCGTCCGCGTCCGGCGGCACCCGAACGCGGCTGGCTGGCTCCCGCCACCGGACTGGCGCTCAGGGCCGATGAGCTGCCGGCAGGACGGGTTCGCCATTCTCGACCGGCTGAGAGCCTGGCTCCCGCCGACCCGCTCCGTCGAGCAGGAACGCATCGATCGGGAGTGGGCAGCGGGCGGCTCGGTTGACGATCACAGCCGTTCTGGCGCCCAGGCATCGTTCATCGTCCAGGCCCGGACGGTCACGGTCGCTGAGCTGCCGATGCAACCCACGGCCAAAGGCGTCGTGGTGGTCTCCGGATGCACCCGAGCGCTCAGCGCGACACCGTTGACGAACATCTCGAACGCCGAATGGTCGACGATGATGCGGACGTCGACCCGGCCGTGTTCGCCGACCGGGACGGATCCGCCCCGCAGGCCGGTCTCGATCCCGGCCACGTTGGTGGTCGATGAGCGGTCCAGTTGCACGCTGAGGACACCGGGTCCGGTCCGCACGATACGGACACTGGCGGCACCGACATAGCCGGCGCCGAGCTCGCTCCCGGGCAGCCGCAGCTTCAAGCCCGCGCCCGGCTCCAGCACAGTGCAGACCTCCAGATCGAACTGATCACCGGTGACTCCCGGATACAGGTGAGGCATCCCGGGGTCGATCGGCTCCGTGCTGTCAGCGATCGACTCGCCGCGCAGCAGCGCCACCTCGGGAACCGGGTTGAGCCGCAGCCGGCCATCGTCGGCCTCGGTGACCAGCCGAGGCAGGCTCATCACCCCTGCCCAGCCGGCCCCAACCGTGCGCACGACACTGAGGGCGTCCTGCATCCAACCGAACATGACCCGCCGCCCGGATTCGTCGCGATAGCTCTGTGGTGCGTAGAAGTACCGTCCGCCCAAGTCGAGGGGGTGCAGCCCGCTCGGCGCGAACTGGTCGCCCCGATATCGGCCCGACCAGTAGAGCGCGTGTTTGGTCACTCCTTCGTGCCAGGCCGAGAAGACCAGATAGTCGTTTCCGGGGCGGGTGCCGTCCAGCGGCACGTCCTTCCCGCCGGCCAGCCGGAACAGCTCGGCACACTCCCACATCGTGCCGGTCCAGGTGGCGTCGTCCTGAGCACGGTTGTAGGCCGAACCGCTCAGCATCGGACCTCGGTAGGTCCAGGAGCGCAGATCGGCCGACTCGTAGAGGGCGGCAAAGCCACCGACCTCACTCACCCCGGCGCCGATCAGCATCCTCCAGCGGTCGCCCTCACGCCACACACAGTGGTCCCGGAAGCCCGACAGGCCCGATCGCGGCGGCTCCGAGATCACCGGGTTGGCAGGGTCCTTCGTCCAGGTCAGCAGGTCCGCTGAGCCGGTGGCGAGACATGGCAGTTCGACGCCCGCGGCCCGACCCGAATAGACCAGGGTGGGTATGCCACCGTCATCGACCAGCACACCCGACCAGCAGCCGTCCGCGTCGGGACCGTCCCCAGGACGCAACGCCACCGGCTGATCGGTCCAGTGGACCAGGTCGGAGCTGGTCGCATGTCCCCACTGGATCCGGTCGTGAAAGCCGCCACCCGGGTTGTACTGGTAGAAGAGGTGATGAGTGCCGTCACGCTGGCACAGGCCGTTGGGATCGTTGAGCCACCCTGTCGGCGCAGTGAAATGGAAACGCGGACGGGCCGGGTCGCCGGCAATTCGCTCGAGCAACACCTCGGGATCCTCCGCAGGTGGAAGCCGTGGACCGGTCATGACGCTGCCTTCTCAGGGGTCGCGGTGAGCGCATTGGCGCCGGCCATCGCCTCAGGCCGGTAGAGATGACAGCGCACGTAGTGCCGGGCGGACGCCTCACCCACCCGGTGTCGCACCAGGGTCGTGGACGAGCAGGGGTTGTCGGAATCCCCGCCGA
This sequence comes from Micropruina sp., assembly GCF_027492755.1. Lineage (GTDB taxonomy): Bacteria > Actinomycetota > Actinomycetes > Propionibacteriales > Propionibacteriaceae > Micropruina. Next base: position 5,960 of record NZ_JAPUED010000130.1, read on the forward strand.
ACCGGCACTCCTGAGCAGCCAGCACCTGCTGCCGCAGTTGCGCCCGGCGGACCGGGTCGTAGCTGCCGCTCCGCTCGGGGTCGGGAACCGCCGACACCAGCAGCTCGGTGTACGGGTGCGCCGGATGAGCCAGGATCTCCATCGACTCGCCCTCCTCGACGATTTCACCGGCGAACATCACTGCGATCCGGTCCGCCAGATAGCGGGCGCTGGCCAGGTCGTGAGTGATGTAGATCATGGCGATGCCCTTGTCGTCGCGCAGCGACCGCATCAGGTTGAGTACGCCGATCCGGACCGAGACGTCGAGCATCGAGGTGGGCTCGTCGGCCAGTATCACCGACGGATCCACTGCCAGCGCCCGGGCGATCGCCACCCGCTGGCGTTGACCGCCGGAGAGTTCGTGCGGATAGCTGGCCAGCATGTTGGCGTCCAGGTCGACGGTCGCCATCAGCTCCTCCAGCCGGTCCTGCAGCGCAGCCCCGGTCACCGGCTGATGGTTCCGCAGCGCCCGTTCCAGAAAGTGCGAGATCCGGTGGACAGGGTTGAGTGACCCGAACGGATCCTGGAAGACCATCTGGACGCGGCCGCGATACTCCCGGCTGGCGTGCCGCTTCTCGGTCTTCAGGACGTCGACCCCGTCGAGCAGGATCTCCCCGGAGGTGGGTTGCTCCAGCCTGGTCACGCAGCGCGCGATCGTGCTCTTACCCGAGCCCGATTCGCCGACCAGGGCGAGGATCTCGGACGGGCGCAGGCTGAGGTTGACGCCACCGAGCGCCCGCAGCGTGCGACGGGCGAAGAATCCGCCCAGCGGGTACTCCTTGACCAGGGCGCGGGTCTCCAGAACCGGTGTGCTGGTGTCGGTCATTGGGGGTCTCCTTCGGCTCCGATGCCCTGCGGTGTCAGTCGTTCACGGTCCTCATCGCTGATCGGTGCCGCCCAGTGACTGGGCCCGACCGGTTCGAGATCGGCGATCCGGGTGAGCCGGACTCCCTCGCCGAGCCCGCGCAGCGGCATCCGCGGCCCGGTGATCGGCGGGAAGGCGCCCATCAGCGCCCGGGTGTAGGCGTGCGCCGGGTTGTGGTGCAGCGTGGGCGCCGGACCCTGTTCGACGATGCGTCCGGCGTACATCACCGCCATCTGGTGGGACAGTTCGACCATCAGCGACATGTCATGGGTGATGAAGAGCACGGAGAAGCCGAGCTCGGCCTGCAGCGCCTTGATCTCGGCCATGATCTCCTGCTGCACCACGACGTCCAGGGCGGTGGTCGGCTCGTCGAGGATCAGCATCCGCGGACGCAACGCCACCGCCATCGCGATGACCACCCGCTGCCGCATGCCGCCGGAGAGTTGATGCGGGAACGACTTGAGCCGGTTGCGGTCGATCTGCACCATCTCGAGCAGCTCGCCGCAGCGCTTGTCGGCCTCCGTCTTGCTGACGTCGAGATGCGCCGTGAAGATGTCGCGCATCTGCTCGCCGATGGTGATCACCGGGTTCAGCGAGTTCATCGCCGACTGGAACACCATCGCCACGTCGCGCCAGCGGAACTGCCGCAACTCCTCGCCGCTCAGCGACAACACGTCGCGGCCGTCGAAGCGGATGCTGCCACCGGCCACTTCGGCCGGATACTTGAGCAGCCGCAGGATGGTGTTGGCGATGGTCGATTTGCCGCAGCCGGATTCGCCGGCCAGGCCGAAGATCTCGCCCGGCGCGATGCCGAAGCTGACGTGGTCGACTGCCGTCGTGGTGCGGACGTCGCCGCGATACTGCACGGTCAGGTCGTCGATCTCGAGAAGTCGATCGCTCATGTGGCGTCCTCCGTTCGGGACAGCGGTGCCGTGGCGGACCGCTTCTTGACGGTGCGCAGCCGCGGGTTGGTGACCTCGTCGACCGCGTAGTTGAACAGGCTCAGTGCGAAGGCGACCAGCGCGATGCACAGACCGGACGGCAGGAAGACCCACCAGCTTCCGGTCAGCAGGGCGCCCTCGTTGCCGGCCCAGTACAGGTTGGTGCCCCAGGAGACGGTCGAGGTGTCGCCGAGGCCGAGGAACTCCAGGCCGGCCTGGGCGCCGATGGCGCCGATGATGCAACCCAGCAGGGTGCCCATCACCACGGACGCCATGTTGGGCAGGATCTCGCGCCACATGATCCAGCCGGCCCGGTCGCCGGTCACCTGCGAGGCTGCGACGAAGTCCTTGGAGCGGATCGACAGCGCCTGGCTGCGCAGCACCCGCGCCGAGCCGGCCCAGCCGGTGATGATCAGGACGAAGATGACGGTGCCGACGCCCGGCGGCATGAACGCCGCCAGGATGACCAGCAGCGGCAGCCCGGGGATGAGCAGGAAGATGTTGGTGACCACCGAGAGCGTCTCGTCGATGGCCCGGCCGAAGTACGCCGAGGTGAGGCCGACCAGGATGCCGATGATGGTCGACATGACCCCGGCGGCCAGGCCGACGAACAGCGACATCCGTGCTCCGTGGACGGTGAGGGCCAGCACATCCTGCCCCTTCGCCGTGGTGCCTAGCCAGTACTCGGCCGAGGGCTCCTGGGAGGCCATCGCGGTGATGCGGGATGGATTGCCCGGGAACAGCACCGGCGCCAGCAGCGCCAGCAGAATGAAGACGAGCAGGATGACAGCGCCGACCATCGCCTTCCGGTTGGTCATCAGGCCGTGCAGCAGGCCGGAGCGCGAACGTCGCGACATGCGGGCCGGTTTGACGGCCTCGGCAGTGGCGGTCGTGATTGGTGTAGACATGATGCCCCTCAGTGAGTACGGACGCGGGGGTCGAGGCGGACGTAGACGATGTCGACCAGCAGGTTGGCCAGCAGCACCGCGCCGGTAATGATCAGGAACAGGCCCTGCATCAGCGGGTAGTCCAGGCCCTGCACGGCGGTGAGCAGCTGATAGCCGACGCCGGGATAGGCGAACACCGTCTCGGTCAGCAGTGCGCCGCCGACCACGAAGCCGAGGCCCATGCCGAAGGAGGTCACCGAGGGCAGCATCGCGTTGCGGGCCGCGTAACGCAGCATGATCCGGCGCGACCTGAGGCCCTTGGCCTCGGCCATCGTGATGTAGTCCTCGGAGTTGGTGGCGATCATCGTGTTGCGCATGCCGAGCATCCAGCCGCCGATGCTGACCAGCACGATGGTCAGCGCGGGCAGGAACAGGTGGTAGGCCACGCTGCTGATGAACGCCCAGCTGAGGCCGGCGTCCAGTTCGGAATCGTAGGCGTGCCGCAGCGGGAACCAGCCGAGCACGATGCCGAACAGGTACAGCGCCCCCATGGCGAGCCAGAAGTAGGGGAACGAGCCGATGAAGATCAGGAACGGCGGCAGCGCCGAGTCGATCAGGCTGCCCCGGCGCCAGGCCGCCAGAATGCCGAGCAGATTGCCGATCAGCGCAGCGATGATCAGTGAGGTGGCACCGAGCAGCAGCGTCCAGCCGATCTGGGACGCGATGACTTCCGACACCGGGGTGGGGAAGCGCGAGATCGACACGCCCATGTTGCCGGTCAGGACATCGCCGATGTAGCTGACGTACTGCTGGATGAGGGGTCGGTCGTCCATGCCGAAGAGCTTCTGCAGCTGCAGTACCTGTTCGGCGGTCATCTTGTCCTGGCTGCGGGACAGCATCCGGGAGATCGGATCGCCCGGCATGAACCGGGGCAGCAGGAAGTTGAGGGTGATCGATACCCAGAATGCGATCAGGTAGAACCCGATCCTACGAAGAATGAAGCGCACGCGACTCTCCCGTCGAGGTCGTGGATTGGGCCCGCTGGGGACAGCCGTCCGCCCGGTGGACGCCAGTCAGCGGCGTCCACCGGGGTCGGGAACGGTTGTCAGCCCTTGCGGGGCTCCAGGCTGGTGAGAATCAGCACGGTCTGCACCGAGCGTGCGCTCAGGCTCGCGTACGGATTCTGCTCGTTCGGCCACCCGGTGAAGCGGAGGTCGTTGTAGGCACCCCACTCGGGTCCGGGGAAAAGCGGAATGACCGGGGCGTTCTCGTCGAAGAGCTGCTGCAGCTGGTTGATGGCATCTTTCTGCGCCGCCTCGTCGCTGGTGCCGCTGAATTTGTCCAGCAGCGCGTCGGCCCGCGGATCGCCGAACCGCTGATAGTTCTCAGTGGCCTTCTTGCCGACCGGCTTGACCGTCCGGGTGCTCATCATCGCCGCGAAGTACTTGTACGGCGCGGGATCGTTGGGTGACCACACGATGCCCGAATCGAAGTCACCCTGCTCATAGCCGGCCACCACCTGCGCCCAGTCGGGTGAATCCACCTTGACCGTGACGCCGATCGCGTCCATGTTCTGCGCGATCACGTTGGCCACCGACAGCCAGTCGGACGAGGTGGCGCCGACGGAGAACTTGAACTCGAACGGCTTGCCGTCCTTGAGCTTGCGCTTGCCGTCGGCGTCCTTGGTGTAACCGGCCTGGTCCAGCATCTGGTTGGCCTGCTCGACATTGAGTTTGGTCCACTCGCACTTGTCGCGCAGCGCGGTGTCCTTCCATTTCTCGTAGCTGCCCGACAGTCCGGTGCAGTCGGCGGGGCCGGTGTAGCCGTTCATGCCGATCTTGGTGACCTGGTCGCGGTCGACGGCCATGCTGAGCGCCTTGCGCACGACGGGATCGTTGAACGGCGCCTTGGTGGTGTTCAGCTGCCAGTTGATCATCGAACCTGTCGGCGGGAACCAGTAGTGCCGGTGCGCCGGATCCTTGCTCACGAAGGTCTTCTCGATATTGGGCATGAACTGATCCGTCCAGTCCACGTCGCCGTTGACCGCGGCCAGATTCGCACCGTCGTTGCCCGAGAACGCCAGCATCTTGATGCCCGCGATCTTCTGCTTGTCCGGTTGCCAATAGTTCGAGTTCTTGCCGAGTTCGAAAGCCTGCGCGGCGAAGCGGGTGATCTCGGTGTACGGCCCACTGCCGACCGGCTTCTCGTTGGTGGCCTTTGCCGGGTCCTTGATCTCGGACCAGATGTGCTTGGGAATGATGATGTGCTGGCCGATCTCGAACAACGCCGGCGAATACGGCTTGTTGAAGGAGAACGTCACCTTGCCGTCGGCCGCGCTCACCTTATCGACATACTCGTATCCGCCGAGCAGCTTCTTCTGCAGTTCGAAGGTGTATACGACGTCGTCGGCGGTCAACGGTTCGCCGTCGGACCATTTGACACCCGGGCGAATGGTGAACTCGACGCTCTTGCCGTCAGTGCCCACCTTCCATTCGGTGGCCAGCCAGGGCGTGGTCTGGCCACTGGTCGCGCTGAAGATCAGCAGCGGCTCGTAGATCGCCTGCTGGGTCATCGGGGCCGCATTGGGTGAGAACGGGTTGAAGTTGCGGGTGAAGGTGCCCATGTCCTCGCGCGGCAGGGTGAGCGGCGTGTCGGAGTAGTCCTTCCCGTCACCGCCTCCGGCGGCCGGCGAACTCGGCTGCGTCGCGGGCTGACTGCATCCGGCCAGGGCCAGGGCTCCGGTGACCAGGGCGGCCGCTGCCAGGCGCAGGGGCTTCCATCGTTGTGGACGTGACATGATGGTTCTCTTCCTCTTCATCTCGATGAAGTTGGAGGGATAGGGATTGCTGTTCGGAAGTTGATTGGCGTCAGACCGAGCAGCGTTCTAGCAACGGGCAGTCGACCATTTGCTGCATCGCGATGGTCGACTGTCCGGATGTGATTGCGTCGAGGGTCCGGACGCCGAGGGCGCCCATCTCTTCGAACGGAAGTGCGACGGTGGTGAGCCGGGGTCGTAGATAGCCCGAGATCACCTCCTGGTTGTCGAAACCGACCACGGCGATGTCGTGGGGGATTCGTAACCCGCGTTCTTTGATGGCGTCGTATGCACCCATGGCCATGCGGTCAGTGGCGCAGAAGATCGCCGTCGGCGGCGCGCTGCGGTCGAGCAGCAGGCGCGCCCCCTCATAGCCACTGTCGGCGGTGCCGTCACCGTCGACAGTGAGATCCTCGTGCGGCGTCAGGCCCGCGGCGAGGTGCGCCTCGCGCCAGCCCCGCAGTCGGCCCACCGCCGCCGGAATACGGGGATCGAGGTTGATGTATCCGATCCGCTCATGGCCGGCCCGGATGAGGCATTCGGTGGCATGCCGTCCGCCGCTGACCTCGTCCGGGACGATGCTGGGGAGTTCCCCTTTGGCGTCGAAGCAGTTCAGCAACACCGTGGGCAGTTCCCGCAGCAGATCGGGGACGTCGACCGCCCGGTGCCAGGTCGCCGCATACAGGACGCCGCCCACCCGCTGTTCCAGCAGCTTTTCCGCCGCCCGTTGCTCGAAGGCCCGGCGGGCCTTCGTCTCCTCGCCATCGGCGGAGGCGATCAGCAGGAACCGGTGCTGCCGCCACGCCTCGTTCTGTGCCCCCTGGACGAGGTGGCTGCCGAACGGGGACGTCACGATCTCGGTGATCAGGCCGTACCAGTCCGTGCTCTGGGCGGCCAGTGCACGGGCCAGGGCGTCCGGGCGGTAACCGAGTTCGCCGGCCGCTTCGCGCACCCGAATCTTGGTTGCCTCGGAGACATTGCCGGCGTGGTTGCCGTCGTTGAGGACGAACGACACCGTCGTCCGGCTCACCCCGGCGGCGCGCGCGACATCGCTCATGGTGACCCGGCTGCGGGTCGAGTGATGGGAACGAGCCATGGAACTCCACCTTGAGAATCCGTCAGTAACGCGCGTTACGAGAAGAGGGTAAGCAGGTCGCGGTGGCAACGTCAAGTGCCTTCGGCCGGGCTGATTCACAGTCAACGCATCCGGATCTCGCGAATCGTGAGCTCGCGGAAGGTCGCGCCGCCGTCGTAGGCGTAGAGCTGGATGCAGTCGTCACCGGGCAGCGGAAAGACCCGGTGCGAATGCACCTGCCGTCCGTCCCCGACGAACAACTCGACGCTGGTCCGATCGACCAGCACACGTAGCTTCACCCGCCGCGCCGAGGCGTCGAACGTCGTCTGGGACTCGCCCCCGGTCGGGTTCGCCGCCGGGCGGCGATTGACGTAGGCGTACGGCGCCGGCACGTAGACCCCGACGTCGACGTGGCGTCCTCCGCCGGGCGCGCGGCACACCTGGAACCCTGCGTTCGGCCGCACCCCCGACGCCCAAGTCAGCTCGCAGCTGAGTTCGTAGGACGATGACCTGATCGGCAGATTCTTCGAGCCCGACAGCGTGATGTCGCCCAATCGATGGGTTCGGACGACGTAGTCACGCAGTGCCGCCGTCGGCTCCGAGGCCAGGTAGTAGCCGTTCTTCGCGCGCCGCAGCCGAAGATCGCGGACGATCATGTCGTCGCCGTTGTAGCCGTCAGTGAACGAGGTGGGCGTGTTGTGCGGGTAGTCCCAGAAGTTCGCCCAGCCCAGGGCGCGGCGCAGCCGCCGATCCTCCCGTCCGGACCGGTCGTGATGCGGATAGGTCACCGCACCGTAGAAATCGAAGCCGTAGTCGAGCCACTGCGGCTCGTCGGTGTCCGGGGTGAAGCTGGTGCCGTCGAAATCGCCTACCCAGTAGGCGTAGGTGGCGGGAAGCCCGCGGCCCTTCCCGTTCGCGCTGGTCGCGAGCACCCAGTGCGAGGTGCCGTCCTGGGCGGTCATCTGGAAGAGGTCCGGGCACTCCAGGATGCCGATGTCGCTGCGTTCGAACTCGCCGACGTAGGTCCAGGACCTGAGGTTGGGCGAGGCATAGAAGCCGAGCCGGTGGCCCTCGGCGTTGATCAGCAGCCAACGCTTGCGCGGGGTGTCCCAGATCACCTTCGGGTCGCGGAAATCGGGGACGCCGGGGTTGGGCAGGGCGGGCGAGGTGCTGCCCGCCCTGAACGAGCGCCCGCCGTCGGTGGAATACCACAGGTACTGGGCCTGCTTGCCGTCGGGAGCCTGGGTGACCAGCGCGATGACGGCACCCTTGCCGTAGCCGGCGGTGCCGTTGGCGTCGACCACCAGGCTGCCCGACCAGCAGTCACCGTTGGCGTTGGTGTTCTTCGGGATGGCCACGCCGCGGTCGCGGAATCGGACGTGGTCGCGGGTGCTTGCCAGTCGCCAGGCGGTGCCTCCGCCGCCGGTGAGGTAGTCGGCGTTGTACAGGTAGTAGTACAGGTATTCGCCGTTGACGAAGATGGGCCGCTGGGGGTCGTTCTTCCAGTTGTCGGGAACGCTGAAGTGGTATTCGGGCCGGCGGCTGCTCGGCCCGCGCCGGGCGCCCGGGCCGCCGAGCGGAGCGCCCTGGGCGCGGTCCGCGCCGAGACCGAGCGCGGCCGCGCCGAGGGTGGCGCCGCTGGCGCCCAATAGGAGGGCGCGCCTGGATGCGCCGCTGGATTCTGCCACTTGTCGTGCCTTTCTCACCGAACTGCGTTGTTCTCTGGAATGTGCCGGCGATTCGGATCGAAGGCGCGCGGCAATGGTGCGGAAAAGGTCCCGTCCCGGATCCTCCCGGGCATGTCGAATCGATGGCCGACTCGGCAGGGGATGGGTTCGCCCCGGTTTGTGCTATTCGTAAGTAACGCGCGTTACAAGATGTCCTTCGACACGCTAATAGGTGGCGTCTCCCGATGTCAACGGTCCGCTCACTCAAAGTGTCGGGCGGCGTGCCGCGTCCGAGCCCGCGCCGGAGGCATTAGCCTCTTTGTCGACACTTGGAGGCTCCGTGACCGACACCAGCACAGAGAACCCGGCCCTGTTCGAGGCCGCGTCCGCCCCCGTCCCCGATCCGGGACCCACCTTGGGGCCGACCGGACGGCCGTGGCCCGATCTGCCCGAACCGACCCCGCCCGCGCCGGGGAACCGGCGCGCGCTGATCGTGGCGATGTGCAACCAGAAGGGCGGCGTCGGCAAGACCACCACGACGATCAATCTGGGTGCCGCGCTCGCCGAGACCGGACGGCGGGTGCTGCTGGTCGACTTCGATCCGCAGGGCTCGCTGTCGGTTGGCCTGGGCATCAACCCGCACACGCTGGAGACCAGCATCTACAACCTGCTGCTCACCCGCGACCACGACGTGCACGAGATCATCACCGACTCGGTCGTCGAGGGCCTGGACATCCTGCCCGCCAACATCGACCTGTCAGCCGCCGAGGTGCAGCTGGTCTCCGAAGTGGCCCGCGAGCAGACCCTGAAGCGGGTGCTCGCCCAGGTGCGTGGCGAGTACGACATCATCCTGATCGACTGCGCGCCCTCGCTCGGCCTGCTGACGGTCAACGCGCTGACCGCTTCCGACCGGGTGATCATGCCGCTGGAATGCGAGTTCTTCGCGCTGCGCGGCCTCGCCCTGCTGAACGACACCATCGGCAAGGTGCAGGACCGGCTCAACCCCGAGCTGGAGATCCTCGGCATTCTCGGCACCATGTACGACGCCCGCACCGTGCATTCCCGCGAGGTGCTCGAGCGGGTCGTCCAAGCCTTCGGTGACAAGGTCTTTCACACCGTCATCCGGCGGACCATCAAGTTCCCCGAGACCACCGTCGCCGGCGAGCCGATCACCACCTACGCCACCAACTCCCCGGGCGCCGAGGCCTACCGGATGCTGGCGCGGGAGGTGTTGCAGCGATGCCCCGGCGCGTAACGCTGCCCGGCGCCCAGGAGCTCTTCCGCGCCACCGAACCGGTCGTCCAACCCGGACGGCGCCCGTCCGGCCGGGTCAAGCACGACGAGAAGATCACCGTCTACGTCAGTGCCGAAGAACTGCTCGCCTTGGAACAAGCGAGGCTCACGTTGCGGGCCCGGCACGGCATCGCGGTCGACCGGGGCCGGATCGTCCGCGCCGCGGTGGCGCTGGCGGTCGCCGACCTCGAACTCAACGGCGACGACTCCGACCTGATCCGCCAGCTCGACCTGTCGTGACGCTCACCACCCCGGACGCCGTCCCCGGCTTCACCGTCCACCTGGGCAATTTCGAAGGTCCCTTCGACCTGCTGCTGCAGCTGATCTCGCGGCATCGGCTGGACATCACCGAAGTGGCGTTGTCGATCGTCACCGACGAGTTCATCGCCTACGTCAAACAGGGTCAGCAGCAACGCGGGCCGGGCAGCTGGGATCTCGAGCAGATCAGCCAGTTCATCGTGGTCGCCGCGACCCTGCTGGACCTGAAGGCGGCCCGGCTGCTGCCCCAGGGCGAGGTCGAGGACGCCGAAGACCTCGCGCTGCTCGAGGCCCGCGACCTGCTGTTCGCCCGGCTGCTGCAATACCGGGCGTTCAAAGAGGTCAGCCGCTGGATCGCGAGCACCCTGGCCACCGAAGGCCGGCGGTTCGCGCGTCCGGGCGGTCTGGAAGACCAGTTCAAAGCGCTGCTGCCGGAGTTGAAGTTCACCGCGACCGCCGACCAGTTGGCCTGGCTGGCGGCCCGGGCGTTCACCCCGCCCGAGGCCGAGCAGGTCTCGCTGAGCCACCTGCACCAGGCCAAGGTGAGCGTGCGCGAGCAGGCCGAGATCGTGGTGTCGGTGCTGCGCGAGCGCGGATCGCTGAGCTTTCGCGAGCTGACCGCCGACGCCGGCGAACGGCTGGTCGTGGTGGCCCGGTTCCTGGCACTGCTGGAGTTGTTCCGGGAACGCGCCGTTTCTTTCGAACAGCTCACGCCGCTGGGGGAGCTGCGAGTACGGTGGGTCGCCGGCGACGCGGACGCCGTCGAGATCTCCGCCGAATTCGACACCGAGGACACCCAGGAGGGCGCTGATGAGTGAGCCGTCCGACGTCGGGTTCCTCCCGGGCCTGGAAGACGCCGTTCCGGATGCCGCCGACCTGACCGGGCCGCTCGAGGCGCTGCTGCTGATGGCCACCGAGCCGATGCCGACCACGGAACTGGCGCAGGCCGTCCGGGCGCCGGTGGCTGTGGTCGAGGAGGCGTTGGGCTGGTTGGTCCGGTTCTACGACGAGACCGGACGCGGCTTCGAGCTGCGCAATGTGGGCGGTGGCTGGCGCTACTGGACGCGGGCCGAGCACGCCGACCTGATCGGCGCCTGGCTGGTCGAGGGCCAGCAGGCCCGGCTGTCGCAGGCCGCCCTGGAAACTCTGGCCGTGGTCGCCTACCTGCAGCCGATCTCGCGGGGACGGGTCTCCGCGGTGCGCGGCGTGAACGTGGACGGCGTGCTGCGCACCCTGGTCACCCGCGACCTGGTCCAGGAAGTCGATCGCGACTCCGAGACCGGGGCGATGCTGTTCGGCACCACCGGGCAGTTCCTGGAGCGGCTCGGACTGGCCAGCCTGGACGACCTGCCGCCGATCGCACCACTGCTGCCGGACGCCGCGCTGCTGGAGGCCGAGCTGCGGGCCGCATCGTCGGTCGAGCTTGTCGCGACCCAGGACGATGAGGTTTCGACAAGCTCAACCAGCGGTGGTTTGGACGAGGTTTCGACAGGCTCAACCAGCAGTGGTCCAACCAACGACGTAGACGATGAGGAGAGCACCCGATGACCGAGGGCATCCGGCTGCAGAAGGTGCTGGCCGCGGCGGGATTGGGTTCCCGCCGGCACTGCGAAGAGCTGATCGAGGACGGCTTGGTGCAGGTGAACGGCCGGACGATCGACGCCCAGGGCGTCCGGGTCGACCCGCTGACCGACGTGATCCGGGTGGACGGTGCCCGCATCCCGCCGCCGCGCCGGCACCTCTACCTCGTCTTCCACAAGCCGCGCGGGGTGGTGTCGACGATGGACGACCCGCAGGGCCGCACCACCATCACCGACTACCTCGGACGCCGCTCGAAGGAGGGCCTGTTCCACGTCGGCCGGCTGGACACACCGACCGAGGGTTTGCTGCTGATCACCAACGACGGCGATTTCGCCCAGCGGATGATGCATCCGTCCCATGAGATCAGCAAGACCTACGTGGCCGAGATCGAGGGCGTGATCGAGAACGTCACGCTGCGCAAGCTGAGTCGCGGGATCAAGCTCGACGACGGTCCGGTGCGCGCCGACGAGGTGAAACTGATCCAGCGCGGCGGCACCCGCAGCATCGTCCAGGTGGTACTGCACGAGGGCCGCAACCGGATCGTCCGGCGGATGTTCGACGCGGTCAACCATCCGGTCCGGCGGCTCACCCGCATCGCGGTGGGACCGGTCAAGCTGGGCCGGCTCAAGGTCGGCGAGCTGCGCGACCTGACCTCGGAGGAGCTGGGTGCGCTGATGGATCTGGCCGGGCTGTGACCCATGCCGCGGATCGTCGGGGTTGAGACCGAGTACGGGCTGTCCGCCCGCACCCCGGACGGCGGCCGCGGCGTCCGGCTGAGCGGGGGAGAGGCGGCCCAGCGGCTGTTCACACCGCTGGAGCGGGAGCACGCCAGTTCGAACGTCTTCCTGCCCAATGGGGGACGGCTGTACCTCGATGTCGGTTCGCATCCCGAGTACGCGACGGCCGAGTGCGCGAGTCTGGACGACCTGCTGGCGCACGAGCGGGCCGGTGACGAGTTGCTGGTGCGACTGGCGCAGCGCGCCGAGGCCGAGGGCGCGGCGTCCGGGCAGCCGGTGCGGTTCCGGCTGCTGAAGAACAACGTCGACGCGCACGGCAACTCCTACGGCTGCCACGAGAACTACTGCATCGGCCGGGGTCTCGATCTGCCGGGGCTGGCGGCGGCGCTGACCCCCTTCCTGGTCACCCGGCAGGTGCTGTGCGGTTCCGGCCACTGGCGCCCGGACGGCTTCGCGATCAGCCAGCGGGCCGAGGTGCTGCACGACGAACTGTCCTCGCTGACCACCCGGACCCGTCCGCTGATCAACACCCGCGACGAGCCGCTGGCCGACCCGTCCCGGTTCCGCCGGCTGCACGTGATCTCGGGCGACTCGAACCTGTCCGAGCCGTCCGCGGCGCTGAAGGTCGGGTCGCTGCTCGGCGTGCTGGACGCCCTCGAAGCAGCAGCCACCGGCGCGGGACCGGCCTTGCCCGACCTGGCATTGGCCGATGTGGCCGGCTCGCTACGGGCGGTGGCCCACGATCCCCGGGCGGTGCTGCGGTTGGCGTCCGGACGGACCATCGGCGCCCTCGACGTGCAGCGCGAATACCTGGCGGTGGCCGGTTCGTCGCCGGTCTCATCCCGGTGGGCACGGGTGCTCGATCTGCTGGAAGCCGGACGCGAGGACGAGCTGGACGGCGAGGTGGAGTGGGTCGCCAAGCGGTCATTGCTGCGCCGCTACGCCGACACCCGCGGCATCGGCTGGGACGACCGGCGGCTGGCCCAGGTCGACCTGGCTTTCCACGAGATCACCCGCGACGACGATGGCACCCCGCGGGGGCTGTTCCGGCTGCTCGAATCCCGGGGCGCTGCCGTCCGGATCACCGACCCGGAGGCCGTCGCGCGGGCGACCGAGCGGCCGCCGTCCGATACCCGGGCAGTGTTGCGAGGACGGTTGATCGCCGCTGCCCGCGCAATCGGCGTCCGATACAGCGTGGACTGGACCCAGTTCACCGCGCACGACCTGCCGGACGACGCCGGTGAGCAGGCCGACCGCGAGGTGAGGCTGCCCGATCCGCTGGCGGTTGCCGACCAGGCGGTCGATGATCTGCTGGCGGTGCTCGGGTCGACTACAGTCAGGGAGTGCCTTTCGCCTCCGCCAAGACCGCAGCCGTCGCCCTCTGCGCTGCCGCCCTGCTGACCGTCACCGCCTGCGGGCAGTCCGCGAACCCGTCCGCGTCGCCCTCGGAGGCGACGCCGTCGGCGTCCACCTCGGCTTCGCCGTCGCCGAGCGCGTCCCCCACGGCGACGATCAAGCCGTCCACCAACCTCAACGGCATCACGGTGACGCCGGAGAAGTTCGGTAGCAAGAAGCCGACCGTGACGGTGAAGGCGCCGTGGGCCATCGACAAGACCCAGACCAAGGTGCTCACCCAGGGCAAGGGGCCTGTCGTGAACCCTTCCTACGTGTGGCTGCACTACCTCGGCGTCAACGCACGCACCGGCAAGGTGTTCGATACCAACTTCGGCAAGGACGCGACCATGATGCCGCTGGACCAAATGGTGCCCGGCTTCAAGAAGGGCGTGGAAGGGCACAAGGTCGGCTCGCGTCTCCTGATCGCGATGCCTGGCCCCGACGGCTACGACTCCTCCGGAGGCAACGCCCAGATCGACGTCAAGGTCGGCGACACCCTGATCTTCGTGGTGGACGTCGTCGACACCGTGCTCACCGGACCGACCGGGAAGCCCATCACGCCGCCGTCAGGACTGCCGACCGTCACTGAGAAGGACGGCAAGCCGGTCATCACCATCCCGAAGGCGGATCCGCCGGCCAAGATGGTCGCGCAGCCGCTGACCACGGGCACTGGCCGCACGGTGGGCGCCAAGGACGTCATCGCCGTGCACTACCTCGGCGTCTCGTGGAAGACCGGCAAGGTCATCGAGGACAAGATGTCCGGCATCGACGGCGGTCTGCTCTCCAGCACCATCCCGGGCTGGCAGAAGGGCCTGGTCGGCAAGAAGGTCGGCCAGCGGGTACTGCTGGTGCTGCCGCCCGCGGACGGCTACCCCAAGGGCAGCAACAACCCGCCCGTCGAGGCCGGCGACACCGTGGTCTACGTCGTCGACATCCTCTACGCCGGCAAGGGCTGATCGCCGACGTCGTCCCGGGCTTGGGGTCTCGAGTGACCCGTTCACCGGTGGTCGAGCTTGTCGAGACCCCTACTGACCTGGTTTCGACAAGCTCAACCAGCGGTGGGCCGGACTATGTCACTACCCAGGGAGTTCGGGGCAGTGTGTCCGGATCAAACCGGGTCAAGAGTTGCTCCGGGGTGACCGGTTCGCCCGCGCCGGCCAACTCCAACGAGTGCGCCAGCCGGGTGAGCACCTGCGCGGTAGTCACACCGGCCGAAGCCAGGTCGGTCAGGGTGACGGCGCCGTCGCGCTTGGCGAGCCGCCGTCCGTCGGTATTGACGGCCAGCGGCACGTGCGCGTACTCGGGCACCATTCCGCCGAGTTGCCGGGTCAGCCAGGCCTGCCGGGGCGAACTCGACAGAAGATCATCGCCGCGCACCACCTGATCGACGCCCTGCGCCACGTCGTCGACCACCACCGCCAAGTTGTAGGCGGGCACCCCGTCGTTGCGGACCACCACGAAATCGTCGACGACGCCGGTGACCTCGCCCGCCCACCGATCGGTGACCGTCTGTGTCGCGCCGTCCGCGCGCACCCGGATGGCCGGCGGACGCGTCCGGCGGCGTTGAGCGCGTTCGCCTTCGCTCAGGTTGCGGCAGGTGCCGGGGTAGGGGCGATAGCCGTCGGCGTGCGGTGCGGACGCGGCCTCGGCGATCTCGCGGCGGGTGCAGAAGCACTCGTAGCTGTCGAGTCGGTCGACCGCCCGCGCGTAGCTCGCCAAGCGCTCGGATTGCCAGACCGGTTCACCGTCGAAGTCCAGCCCGATCGCGGTCAGGTCGGCGATCTGCCGCGCCGCCACTTCGGGCGCGGCGGTGACCCGCTGGGTGTCGAGATCCTCGATGCGCAACAGGAAGTCTCGGCCCGATCCGCGGGCGAACAGCCAGGCGAGCAGCGCCGTCCGCAGATTCCCCAGATGCAGGTCTGAGGTGGGAGAGGGTGCGAACCGGCCGGCCATGCCGCGATTCTCCCGCATTCACCCGGTTGGCCTGGGGATCGCACCGACTGGGTAAACGAGAACCGCGGTCCAGTTCGACAAACGGCGGCGTGCCGCGCGCTCCGTGGCTGACTGGCCCGCGGATTTCGGCATCATCCGCGGACACCCCGCGACACCGAAGGCGGGTGCGGAGATCGTGGCGCCCGCTTGGTAGCCTCACCCGGCAGGCACATCCTCGAGGCAGGGCGGGAGGTCCGATGGCGCCACGCAAGTCCGAGCGCATCATGAACCTCGCCATCTGCCTGCTGATGGCCCGGCGCTTCCTGGACAAGAACCACATCCGCGAGGTCGTCGAAGGCTACGCCGGCCTGTCGGACGCCGCGTTCGAGCGCACCTTCGAACGCGACAAGGACGATCTGCGGGCGATGGGCGTCCCGGTCGAGACCGGCAGCAACTCCTCGCTCTTCCCCGACGACATCGGCTACCGGATCCGCCGCCAGGACTTCGAGCTGCCGCCGATCGACTTCACCGCCGCCGAAGCCACCGCCCTCGGCCTGGCCAGCCAGGTGTGGGGCACTGCCACCTTGGCCGAGCAGACGGTCAGCGCGCTGGCCAAGCTGCGCGCCGCCGGCATCGACCCGGACGCCTCCCGGCTGCCCGGCGTCAGCCCCAGCATCGGTGCCAAGGAGCCGGCGTTCGAACCGCTCTGGCAAGCCACGATGACCCGGACGGTGGTCGGCTTCGGCTATCGCGGCGTCCGGCGCGAAGTGGAGCCGTGGGTGCTCACCTACCGGCGCGGCTCCTGGTATCTCGCCGGCTTCGACCGCACCCGGGGAGCCGCGCGGCTGTTCAAGCTGGCCCGCCTCGAGGACGCTCCGCGCACCATCGGCAAGCCCGGTGCCTACGAGCTGCCCGAGAACATGGACCTGACCGAACTGACCCGGCCGCTCGAGCCCGCCCCGGCCGCCGCCGAAGCCGTCGTCGCCATCCGTGGCGACAAGGCGCCCGACCTGCGGCGTCGGGGCCTCCCGGTTGACGACGCCGCACCGCTCCCGCCCGGATTCGCGGCGTGGCGCGTCCCGTACACCAGCGATCGCGAGTTCGTCACCGAGGTGTGCGGGTACGGCCCGGCCGTGCTGGTGCTGGAACCCGCCGCGCTGCGACGCCAGGTGATCGGCCGGCTGGCGGCGGTGGCACGATGAGTACGTCGCTGGATCAGGTGTCCCGGCTGCTCGCGCTGGTGCCCTACCTGCAGGCCCACCCGGACGCCGACCTGGCCGCCACCGCGCAGGCCTTCGGCGTCACCCCCCGTCGGCTGCTGGCCGACCTGGAGGTGTTGTGGTTCGTCGGCCTCCCCGGCGGAATGCCGGGCGACCTGATCGACATCGACATGGACGCCGTCCAGGAGCAGGGCCGGATCAGCCTCAGCAACGCCGACTACCTGTCGCGTCCGATGCGGTTCACCATCGAAGAGGTGACCAGCCTGATCGTGGCGCTGCGCGCCGTCCGGGAGGTCACCGGTGGTGCCGCCGGCGAGGCGGTCGACTCGGCGCTGGCCAAACTGTCCAAGGTGGCCGGCGCGCAGGAGAGCAAGCGGGTCGGTTTCGCGGTCGCCACTTCGGAGAGCGCGGTGCGGGAACGGCTGGCGGCCGCGATCGCCGCCCGCCGAGCGGTGCGGCTCAGCTACGACGGGTTCACCCGCGCCGAAACCACCACGCCGGTGGTCGAGCCGCACCGGCTGAGCGTGCGTGACGGTTACGTCTACCTGGAGGGCTGGAGCCGCGACCGGGACGCCTGGCGCACCTTCCGGCTGGACCGGATCGCGTCGGTCGATCCCGCCGAGGGCGGCGTCGCCGATCGGGGCGAACCGCCGCCCTTCGACGGAGGCTGGCTCGAGGTGCGGCCCGAGGCGGCGCTGGTCACACTGACCGTCACCGATCGGGCGCACTGGATCAGCGAGTACTACCCGGTCCGCTCGGTGGAGCGGTTCCGCCGCGGCTGGCGGGTGCAGCTGCTGGTCGCCGATCCGGCCTGGCTGCGCTCCCTGCTGCTGCGGCTCGGTCCCGAGGTGCGTGCCGTCGATCCGCCCGAGGCGGCCGAGTCGGCCCGTGCCGCCGCCTCCGAAGCTCTGGAGCTGTATGCGGAACTCCTCGGGTCGGGATCGGTTAGTCTCGCTCCATGATGTGGGTGTGGATCTTCGTCGGCATCGCGGTGGCCGGGCTGATCACCGTGGGTTCCTACGCGGTCTGGCTGGCCCACAAGGTGTCCGATCTGTTCAGCGAACTGCAGATGCTCGGCAAGCGGGCCGAAGAACTCGCCGATCTGGTCTCGCAGGTCCAGATCCCCAGCACTGAGTAGACTCGCGGAGTTACTCGCAACGAAGGAGCACAGCGCATGTTCGGCCTGCCTGGCGGTATGGAATGGGTCATCCTGGCGATCATCGCCCTGCTCGTGTTCGGCGGCAGCCGGCTCGCGAACGCGGGTAAGAACGCCGGCAAAGCGATCCGTGAGTTCAAGGAAGAGACGTCCTCGCTGAAGAAGACCGACACCCCGCCCGCGGTTCCGCCGTCCAGGCCGGTCGCCGAGCCGGAGGGCATCGTGCACGAGGGCGAGATCGTCCCCGATGAGAAGGACAAGGGCCAGCGGGCCTGATCGATCGTGGCCCGACGGTTCAGCCTCGGGTGGCTCAAACCGCCCCCCAAATCACCGGACGGGGTGATGTCGCTCGGCGACCACCTGCGTGAGTTGCGCTACCGCGTCATCTTCTCGCTGGTCTGGATCGTGCTCGGCATGATCGTCATCGCCGTCTTCTACAACCAGGTGTACGGCTTTCTCACCCAGCCCTGGCTGCAGGCTCGCGACATGCTCAGCGAAACCAATCCCGAACTCAGCACGCAGATGGTGCTGTCCGGCGTCACCACGCCGCTGATCCTGGCGATGAAGATCTGTGGTGTCGGCGGACTCATCCTGGCGTCGCCGATCTGGCTGTACCAGATCTGGGCCTACATCGTTCCGGCGCTGCTGGCCAAAGAGAAGCGCTGGGCGCTCACCTTCCTCGCCGCCGCGCTGCCGCTGTTCCTCGCCGGTGTTGCGGTCGGGTACCTGGTGCTGCCCCAGGGCATCTCGGTGATGATGTCGTTCACGCCCGAGTCGGTGCCGATCACCAACCTGATCGAGATCGACAAATTCCTCGAACTGATGCTGCAGCTGATGGTGGTCTTCGGGCTCGGCTTCCTGATGCCGGTCGTCGTGGTGGGCGCCAACATGGTCGGCGTGGTGAAGGCATCGCAGCTGGCGAAGGCCCGCACCTATGTGATCTTCGGCACCTTCGTCTTCGGCGCCGCTGCCACGCCGTCGACGGACCCGTTCTCAATGTGTGCGTTGGCGATCCCGATGTCGCTGCTGTTCATCGTGGCCGAACTGATCTGCCGGGCCAATGACAAGCGGAAGGCCCGCCGCGAGGCTGCCGCGGAACTCGCCACGTCGTGAGCGACGGCGCGCGGCGCGTCCACCTCGTCGTCAACCCGACCGCCGGACGCGGACGTGCCCGCCGTCTGCTGCCCAAGGTCGCCGAAGCCCTGGGTGCCGCGCTGCCGTCCGATGCGTTGCGGATCGTGGAGGCCGCGGACGCCGAGCACGCCGAGGCAGCTTGTCGCGCGGCGGCCGCCGAAGCGGATGTGCTGCTGGTGATGGGCGGCGACGGCATGGCACACCTCGGCCTGAACGCGTGCGCCGGAACGCCGGTGCCGCTGGGCGTGCTGCCCGCGGGCACCGGCAACGACCTGTGCCGAGGGCTCGGGCTGCCGCTGGGCGTCCGGGACGCCGTCGTCGCGGTGACGCAGGGACGCCGGCGCAGGGTCGACCTGGCTCAGGTGACCAAACCGGACGGCACCACCCGCTGGGTGGGCTGCGTCGTCTCCAGCGGGTTCGATTCCCGGGTGGCGTTGCGGGCCGCTGCATTGCGGGTGCCGCTCGGTCCGTTGGCCTACGCGGTCTGCGCGCTGGCCGAACTGCGCACCTTCCGTCCGCTGCGCTACCGGCTGAGGGTTGACGGCGTCCCGCGCGAACTGGATTCGATGGCGATCTTCGTGGCCAACGCCGAGTTCTTCGGCGGCGGCATGCGGGCCGCGCCCGGCGCGGACGTCCACGACGGACTGCTCGACGTCACCGTCATCCACCCCGTCGGACGGGCGACGCTGCTGCGGCTGCTGCCGTCGCTGTACTCGGGCGGATTCGTCCGGCACCCCGCCATCGAGCGGTTCCGGGCGTCCGAGGTGGTGGTGGACGGCGACGGCCTGATCGGCAGCGGCGACGGCGAGGCGCTGGGCGACGTGCCGCTGCGGGTGGCGTCCGTGTCGAACGCGCTGCACGTCCTCGGCTGAGTGGTACGCGGGGACGGTTCTTTTCGTTCCACAACTGGTACGGAGGGACGGTTCTTTTCGTTCCAAGAGTGACCAAGAGAACCGTCCCCGGTGACCGGGAGAACCGTCCCCTCGCACCGGACGGGGCGCGGTAGGTTGGCGGCGATGAACACCGACACCGGGAACCTGTTGCGAGCCTTCGCCTCCGGCTACGGCTTTCCCCTGGACACCTACCAGTTGGACGCCTGCCGGTATGTCGAGGACGGCTCGGGGGTGCTGGTCGCGGCGCCCACCGGGGCCGGCAAGACGGTGGTGGGGGAGTTCGCGGTATTCCTCGCCCTGCAGCGCGGCACCAAGTGCTTCTACACCACGCCGATCAAGGCGCTGAGCAACCAGAAGTACCACGACCTGGTCGAGCGGCACGGGGCCGAGAACGTCGGGCTGCTGACCGGCGACGTGACGATCAACGGTGAGGCGTCGGTGGTGGTGATGACCACCGAGGTGCTGCGCAACATGATCTACGCCAACTCACCGACGCTGCGCCGACTGGGTTTCGTGGTGATGGACGAGGTGCACTACCTGGCCGACCGGTTCCGCGGCGCGGTCTGGGAAGAGGTGATCATCGGGCTGGCCGAATCGGTCCAGGTGGTCTCGCTGAGTGCCACCGTGAGCAACGCCGAGGAGTTCGGGGCTTGGCTCGACGAGGTCCGGGGCGATGTGAAGATCGTGGTGTCCGAGCGGCGTCCGGTGCCGCTGTTCCAGCACGTGATGGCCGGACGCCGGCTCTACGACCTGTTCGACGCCGAGGCACCCACCGCGACACCGCTGCCCGCCGGCCAGGTCGACGTGAACCCGGAGTTGCTGCGGCTGGCGAAAGAGGAGTCGCGCAACGTCCGCGACGACTCCCGGAAGATGCGCAACCGGCGCACCCGCAACGCGATCGAGAAGCGGAGCCCGCGCTCGTCGCTGGTGCCCCGCCGGGACGCCACCGTCGAGCGGCTGGACGCCGAGGGCCTGCTGCCGGCGATCTTCTTCATCTTCAGCCGGGCCGGCTGTGACGCGGCCGTCGGCCAGTTGATGCACTCCGGGCTCCGGCTGACCAATTCCGCCGAACGTCGCGAACTCGAGGCGATCGCCGCCACCCACATCGAGGGCTTGTCGCCGTCCGATCTGGACGCCCTCGACTACGGGAGCTTCCTGTCGGCGTTCCGCAACGGCATCGCAGCCCACCATGCGGGGCTGCTGCCCGCCTTCAAGGAGTGCGTCGAGGAGGCGTTCGTCCGCGGCCTGGTCAAGGTGGTGTTCGCCACCGAAACCCTGGCGCTGGGCATCAACATGCCGGCTCGCAGCGTGGTGCTGGAACGGCTGGTCAAGTACAACGGCGAGAGCCACGCCCCGATCACGCCCGGCGAATACACCCAGCTGACCGGACGCGCCGGACGCCGCGGCATCGACGTCGAGGGCCACGCGGTGGTGCTGTGGCAGACCGGAATGGATCCGCGTGCCGTCGCCGGCCTGGCCTCCCGGCGCACCTATCCGCTGCGCTCGTCGTTCGCGCCCACCTACAACATGGCGGTCAACCTGGTCGGATCGGTCGGACGCGAACGCGCCCGAGTGCTGCTGGAACAGTCGTTCGCCCAGTACCAGTCGGATCGCGGGGTGGTCGGACTCGCCCGCTCCATCGCCCGGACCAACGAACAGATCGCCGGCTACCTGGCCCAAGCCGCCTGTGACAAGGGCGATTTCGTGGAGTACGCCCGGCTGCGTGCCGAGATCTCCGCACTGGAGGCCGAGGCGGCCCGCAGCCGCAAGGCGGATCGCCGCGCCGAGTCGCTCAGTGTGCTGCTCGAGTTGCGACCCGGCGACATCCTGCGGGTGCCGTCCGGACGGCACACCGGCTGGGCGGTGGTGGTCGATCCTGGCCTGGCCAAGGGCGATCCGAGCCCGATGGTGATGACCGAGCAACGCCAGTTGAAGCGGCTGTCGCTGGTCGACTTCCCGACCCCGCCGGTGGTGGCCGGACGGATGCGGGTGCCGAAGCACTTCGACCCCCGCCAGCCGGCGTCCCGGCGCAACCTGTCGGCGGCGTTCCGCTCCAAGCTGGCCGAGATCGACCTGACCCAGCCCCGCTACTCGCCGTCCGCCATGGACGAAGAGGTGGCCGGCCGGATCGCCGATCTGCGCGCCCAGCTGAAGGCGCACCCCTGCCACGACTGCCCGGACCGCGAGAACCACGCCCGCTGGGCCGAGCAGGCGCTGCGGCTGGAGCGGGAGAACGCCGGACGGCAACGCCAGGCCGACCGTCGCACCAACACCATCGCGGTGCGGTTCGACCGGATCTGTTCGGTGCTGGAGTCGCTGGGCTACCTGACCGAAGGCGGCACCGAGGTCACCGACGCCGGACGGAAACTGGCCCGGATCTACGCCGAACTCGACCTGGTCAGCGCCGAATGCATCCGTGCCGGCGTCTTCGACGGGCTCTCGGCGCCACAGCTGGCGGCCGTGCTGTCGTCAGTCGTCTTCGAGGCCCGGGGCGGCGACCGGCGCCGTCCGCCCCGAATGCCCGACCGGGCGTCCGAGGTGGCGCAACAGGAACTCCGCCGGGTCTGGCGCGACGTGGGACTGACCGAACGCGATCACCGCCTGGAGCGTGGTCCCGAACCCGACATCGGCTTCGCCGAGCCGATCCACGGCTGGGCGTCCGGACGCCCGCTCGGCGACGTGCTGGACGAATCCGGGCTCACCGCCGGCGACTTCGTCCGCTGGGCCCGCCAGGTGGTCGACTTCGCCGGCCAGGTCGCCCAAGCGGCCGGACCCGGGCCGCTGCGCACCACCTGCCGCGAGGTGATCGATCGGGTCCGCCGTGGGGTGGTGGACGCCGCACCGCTGGAGGACTGAACGGCTCGACCTCTCCACGCCGCGGAGTTATCCACAGCCGACAGGGCTGGAACCGGTCGACAACGCCATCGACATCTACGGTAAGGGCTCCCCGAACGAGGAGGCTCGTCATGCGCATTCTGCTGTCCACCCTGGTTGCCTGCCTGCTCCCGCTGGCCGGCTGCACGATCGGCAACACACCGAGCCAGTCGCCAGCCGCCAGCGAGTCGACAGCACCAGAGACCGCGACCCCGGCGACCACGGCCAGCGCCCCGCCGAGTTCGACTGCGGGCGAGCTTCCGGTGATCGAGGTCCGGAAGGGAACCGCAAACTCGGAGCCGGCCACGATCGCACTCAACGAGGTCGCCGTCCGCGATGGCGTCACGAATGTCACCTTCACGCTGACCAACGCGTATGCGTCGACAGGCACCGCGGACCGTCACAAGATCCAGTTGAAGGCGGGCATGTTCGGAGACGGACAGGCAGCCACCGATCCGGCCACCGGCGAGGCGATGACGGACGACCGGTACACCGTCGATGGGGTCTACCTGATCGACGGGGTGAACAAGCTGCGCTATCTGCCGGCCCGCGATTCTTCCGGCATCTGTGTCTGTTCAAGGGCGGACTCGTCCACGTTTCTCGCGCCCGGCCAGTCGTACACCTTCAGCGTCACGTTCAAAGCCATCCCCGAAGGGGTCGAGACCGTCGGTGTGAGCATTCCGATCGCAGGCACCTTCAGCAAGGTTCCGGTGCAACGGTGAGGCGCCCGGTCGTCGGTCTGATCGTGGTGCTGCTGCTCCCGGTGACGGGGGCCCGGGCGGAGACCACGGCACCCACGCCCGAGCCCGGCACGGCCGGTCAGGCACTGCCGATGGAGCTACCCACCCGCGAGATCACCTTTCCGGTGGCGAGCCTGGACGGCTCGATGGTCGAGAACGGCCGCACCATCACGCTGCGGGCGGATGTCTTCTTCGCCTACAACAAGGCGACGCTGAACGCCAAGGCCGGCTCGGCACTGCGGCGGGCAGCGGCGAAGCTGGACGAACTCGGCGCGATCAAGGTCAGGGTTGCCGGGCACACCGACAGCAAGGGCAGCGCGAGCTACAACCGAAGGCTGTCCCAGCGCCGCGCCGAAGCCGTCCGCACAGCACTGCTGGCGCGGTTGCCGCAGCTGGCCGTCACGGCGAAGGGCTACGGGGAGAGCAAACCGGTCGCGACCAACGAGACCGGCAAGGGCCGGGCTCTCAACCGCCGGGTGGTCATCACCGTCACCGACTGAACGCTGCGCGGGTCCCGCTACGCTGCCTGTCATGAGCGTCGCCATCCGAGTCATCCCCTGCCTCGACGTCCACGACGGCCGGGTGGTGAAGGGCGTCAACTTCCTCAACCTGCGGGACGCCGGCGACCCGGTCGAGTTGGCCGCCGCCTACGGCGAACAGGGTGCCGACGAGTTGACCTTCCTGGACATCTCCGCGTCGGCGCAGGGCCGGGAAACCACCCACGACATGGTGCGCCGCACCGCCGAGACGGTGTTCATTCCGCTGTGCGTGGGTGGGGGAGTGCGCGGTGTCGACGACGTCGACGTGCTGCTGCGCACCGGCGCGGACAAGGTCGGCATCAACACCGGCGCGATCAGCCGTCCGCAGGCGATCGACGAGATCACCCAGCGGTTCGGCAACCAGGTGCTGGTGCTCTCCCTGGACGCCCGCCGCGAGGCCGGGCAGCCGTCCGGCTTCGGCGTCACCACGCACGGCGGACGGAAATCCGCCGGCCTGGACGCCATCGCCTGGGTCAAGGAGGCCGTCGACCGCGGTGCGGGGGAGATCCTGCTCAACTCGATGGACGCCGACGGCACCACCGCCGGCTTCGACCTGGAGATGATCGAGGCCGTCCGCAAGGTGGTGGACGTCCCGGTGATCGCCTCGGGCGGCGCCGGCACCGTCGAGCATTTCGTGGACGCCGCCCGGGCCGGCGCGGACGCGGTGCTCGCCGCGTCCGTGTTCCACTACGGCACGCTCAGCATCGCCGAGGTGAAGCAGGCGCTCGCCGAAGCCGGCTTCCCGGTGCGACTGCCGATCAACGCCGGCTGAGCTCGCTCGTCGGCTGAGCATGTCGAAACCCTGAGGATCTCGACAAGCTCGATCAACGGTGGCACTAGATTCGCCCTATGGCCTGCCTGTTCTGCTCCATCGTCGCCGGCGACATTCCGGCCCGCCGGATCTACGAAGACGACAAGGCGATCGCCTTTCTCGACATCAACCCGTGGAAGCGCGGGCACACCCTGGTCATCCCACGTCGGCACGTCGACGACCTGCTGAGCGCCGACGAGGCGCTCACCGAGATCGCGCCGGCCGTCACCGCCACCGCCCGGCTGCTCACCGAGCGGCTCGGTGCGGACGGGATGAACCTGCTCTCCAACGCCGGTGCGGTCGCCGGCCAGGAGGTCTTCCACCTGCATCTGCACCTGGTGCCGCGCTACGCCGACGACCCGGGCATGCGCGCCCTGTTCGACCGGGACACCACGATCGACCTCGACGAGGTGCAGGCGGCTCTCAGCTCCTGACCCGGTGACCAGCCGGAACGCCGAATCCGGTCCACATCCTGAAAACGCTGGTCCGAGAGTTGACACAGTCGGGCCCGCGGGCGAAAACTGTCCACGTGCGGATCTTCTTCCTCGTACTTTCGTGAGCGTGTCAGCCGACTAGTCGACCGACACGCACCCTCGCCTGCCGACGCAGCGAGGGTTTTTTCATGCAAGAGGAACCGCGACCAAACACCCGCAGAAAGGGGACTGAGATGTCCGACACCATCGCACCACCACTGCTGACCGGGGCCGAATCCCTTGTCGAGTCCTTGGAGCGGGTGGGTGTAGAGGTCATCTTCGGCATCCCCGGCGGCGCGATCCTGCCCGCCTACGATCCGCTCGGTCAGTCCAAGCTGATCCGGCACATCCTGGTCCGCCACGAGCAGGGCGCGGGCCATGCCGCCGAGGGCTACGCCCTGGCCACCGGCAGGGTCGGGGTCTGCATGGCGACGTCCGGCCCGGGCGCGACCAACCTGGTCACCGCCATCGCCGACGCCTACATGGACTCCGTCCCGATCGTCGCGATCACCGGCCAGGTGGCCAGCGCCGCGATCGGCACCGACGCCTTCCAGGAAGCCGACATCCGCGGCATCACCTTTCCGGTCACCAAGCACAGCTTCCTGGTCACCCACGCCGAGGACATCCCCGGCGCGATCGCAGCCGCCTTCCACATCGCCAAGTCCGGACGCCCCGGCCCCGTCCTGGTCGACATCGCCAAGGACGCTCTGTCCAACACCGCGCCGTTCAACTGGCCCGAGGTGATCGACCTGCCCGGCTACCACCCGGTCACCCAGCCGCACGTCAAGCAGATCCGCGAAGCCGCCCGGCTGATCGCCGAGTCCAGCCGGCCCGTGCTCTACGTGGGCGGCGGCGTGGTCAAGGCCGAAGCCGCCGAGGACCTGGCGAAGCTGGTCGAGATCACCGGCGTCCCGGTGGTCACCACCCTGATGGCCCGCGGCGTGTTCCCGGACAGCCACGAGCTGCACATGGGCATGCCCGGCATGCACGGTTCGGTCTCGGCCGTCGGTGCGCTGCAGAAGGCCGACCTGCTGGTCGCTCTGGGCACCCGTTTCGACGACCGGGTCACCGGCCGGCTGGACTCGTTCGCGCCCGGCGCCAAGGTCATCCACGCCGACATCGACCCGGCCGAGATCTCCAAGAACCGGATCGCCGACGTCCCGATCGTGGGCGACGTGAAGCAGGTGATCGCCGAGCTGAACGGCGTCCTGCGCGGCGCCGACCTGCCCGACTTCGGCGCCTGGCAGCGCTACCTGATCGGCATCAAGGAGAAGTACCGGGTGCCGACCGAGCCGACCCACGAGGGCATGCTCTCGCCCGAGTACGTGATCAAGCGGGTCGGTGAGCTGACCGGACCGGACGCCTACTACGCCGCCGGCGTCGGCCAGCACCAGATGTGGGCCGCGCACCTGCTGCCGTTCGAGAAGCCGGGCCGCTGGCTGAACTCCGGCGGTGCCGGAACGATGGGCTACTGCGTCCCGGCCGCGATGGGCGCCCAGGTGGGCCGTCCGGACGCGGTGGTGTGGGGCATCGACGGCGACGGCTGCTTCCAGATGACCAACCAGGAGCTGGTCACCTGTGCCCTGGAGGGCATCCCGATAAAGATCGCCGTGATCAACAACCAGAGCCTGGGCATGGTGCGGCAGTGGCAGACCCTGTTCTACGGGCAGCGCTACTCCAACACCGACCTGAAGACGCTGCGCGTCCCGGACTTCCAGAAGCTTGCCGAGGCGATGGGCGCGGTCGGTCTGCGCGCTGAGCATCCCAGCGAGGTGGACGCCGTGATCAACAAGGCGCTGTCGATCACCGACCGGCCCGTCGTGGTCGAGTTCGTGGTGCACAAGGACGCCATGGTCTGGCCGATGGTGGCCGCCGGCACCAGCAACGACGACATCAAGATCGCCAAGGACCTGGCGCCCGACTGGGAGGAAGAAGAACTGTGAGGACGCACACGCTGAGCGTGCTGGTCGAGAACAAGCCGGGTGTCCTGGCCCGGATCGCCGGCCTGTTCGCTCGTCGCGGCTACAACATCGAGTCGCTGGCGGTCGGGCAGACCGAGCGTCCCGAGCTGTCCCGGATCACCCTGCAGGTCGGTGTCGAGAACCAGCAGTTCCTGGAGCAGATCACCAAGCAGCTGAACAAGCTGGTCGAGGTGCTGAAGATCGTCGAACTCGAAGAGAGCGCGGTGCGCCGCGAGCTGGTGCTGATCAAGCTGAAGGCCGATCCGGTCAGCCGCAGCCAGATCATCGAGATCGTCCAGCTGTTCCGCGGCAAGACGGTCGACGTCCAGAACGAGTCGCTGACCATCGAGGCCACCGGTTCGCCTGACAAGCTGGAGGCATTGCTCGAAATGCTCAAGCCCTACGGCGTGCGGGAGCTCGTCCAGTCCGGCCTGGTCGCCCTCGGGCGGGGCAGCAAGTCACTCACCGACCGGTCCAAATCCGACAAGACCCGCACCCCGGTGCGCAACAACTAGTCAGTAAGGAAGACACATGGCAGAGATGTTCTACGACGACGACGCCGACCTTTCGATCATCCAGGGCCGCAAGGTGGCCGTGATCGGCTACGGCTCGCAGGGGCACGCGCACGCGCTGTCGCTGCGCGACTCCGGTGTCGACGTCCGGGTGGGTCTGCGTCCGGGCTCGAAGTCGGCCGCCAAGGCCGAGTCCGAGGGGCTGCGGGTGGTGACGGTCGACCAGGCCGCCGCCGAGGCCGATCTGATCATGATCCTGGCCCCCGACCAGTTCCAGCGCACCATCTACGCCGAGCAGATCGCCCCGAACCTCAACGAGGGTGACGCGCTGTTCTTCGCCCACGGCTTCAACATCCGGTTCGGTTACATCACCCCGCCGGCGGGTGTCGACGTCTGCATGGTCGCTCCGAAGGGCCCGGGTCACCTGGTCCGCCGCGAGTACTCCGAGGGCCGCGGCGTCCCGGTCATCGTGGCCGTCGAGGTGGACGCGTCCGGCCAGGCCTGGCCGTTGGCGCTGTCCTACGCCAAGGCGATCGGCGGCCTGCGTGCCGGCGGCATCAAGACCACCTTCACCGAAGAGACCGAGACCGACCTGTTCGGCGAGCAGGCTGTGCTGTGTGGCGGTGTCTCCAAGCTGGTGCAGACCGGCTTCGAGGTGCTCACCGAGGCCGGCTACCAGCCCGAGGTGGCCTACTTCGAGTGCCTGCACGAGCTGAAGCTGATCGTCGACCTGATGTACGAGGGCGGCATCGCCAAGCAGCGCTGGAGCGTCTCCGACACCGCCGAGTTCGGCGATTACGTGTCCGGCCCGCGGGTCATCGACCCCCGGGTCAAGGAGAACATGAAGGCCGTGCTCAGCGACGTCCAGTCCGGTGCGTTCGCGAAGCGCTTCATCGACGACCAGGACGCCGGCGCGCCCGAGTTCAAGCGCCTGCGGGCCGAGGGCGAGGCGCACCCGATCGAGGCCACCGGCCGCGAGCTGCGCAAGCTGATGGCGTGGGTGAAGAGCCACGACGACGACTACGTCGAAGGCACCGCCGCACGCTGATCGAAGACTTGCCTCCCGGCCAACCGCGGGACGCATGAGGAACGGGCGTCGCTCCCCACAAGGGAGCCGGCGCCCGTTCTGGATTCCGGGCCGAACGTCGGGGGACGGTTCTCTCGCGTGCGTTTTTCACACGTCGGGGGACGGTTCTTGGGCGTGCGTTTTTCGAACGCCGGAGAACCGTCCCCGGGGGTGCGAGTCCGGTCGGGGGCGGACGCTCGGGGGCCGGCACCGGATTTGGCCGAGCCGACCGGCTGATGACACCTTCCGTTAACCTTCGGCGGGCCACTTGTTCACCCGGGGGCGTGAGGCTTCCCGATGTGACACTCGAGTTACTTCTGCTGATCCTGGTTATCGGCACCGCCATTGCGTTCGACTTCACCAATGGCTTCCACGACACCGGCAACGCCATGGCGACCTCGATCGCCACCGGCGCACTCAAGCCGAAAACCGCCGTCGGACTGTCGGCGGTCCTGAACCTGGTCGGCGCGTTCCTCTCCGTCGAGGTCGCACTCACGGTCACCAACGCGGTGGTGAGGCTGCAGAGCTCGAGCGGCGCGCCGAATCCCGAGCTTCTCGCCAACAACGGCCATGAACTGCTGATGATCGTCTTCTGCGGACTCATCGGCGGCATCCTGTGGAACCTGCTCACCTGGCTGCTGGGCCTGCCGTCCAGCTCGTCGCACGCCCTGTTCGGCGGTTTGATCGGCTCCACCGCTGCTGCCCTGGGCTTCAGCGGCGTCAACTGGATGGGCGACGGCACCAAGCTGGACGGCGTGGTCGGCAAGGTCATCCTGCCGGCCTTCGCGTCCCCGGTCGTCGCAGCACTGGTCGCCACCATCGGCACCTGGCTGGTCTACAAGATCACCACCGGTGTGGCCGAGCGCTACGCCGAGGGCGGTTTCCGCTGGGGCCAGATCGGCACCGCCTCGCTGGTCTCGCTCGCGCACGGCACGAACGACGCCCAGAAGACGATGGGTGTGATCACGCTGGCGCTGATCGCCTACGGCGTCCAGACCGACACCACCACGGTGCCGCTGTGGGTCAAGTTCGCCTGCGCCTTCGCCATCGCGGCCGGCACCTACACCGGCGGCTGGCGGATCATCCGCACCCTGGGCAAGGGCTTGGTCGAGATCTCGGCTCCGCAGGGCATGGCCGCCGAGGCCTCCTCGGCCGCGGTCATCCTGACCTCGAGCCACCTGGGCTTCGCGCTCTCCACCACCCACGTCGCCACCGGCTCGATCCTCGGCTCGGGGCTGGGCAAGCGTGGCGCGGACGTCCGCTGGGGCGTCGCGATGCGCATGGTGCTGGCCTGGTTCATCACCCTGCCGGCGGCGGGTCTGGTCGGCGCGGTCTGCTTCTGGCTCGGCAACGGCATCGGCGGCTACGCGGGCGTCCTGATCGTCTTCGGTGCGCTGGTCGCGCTGACCTTCTGGATGATCGCGCACTCGCGCAAGACCGCGGTGCATGCCGGCAACGTCAACGATGAGTGGCAGCCCGATGCCACGCCGGGCGCGTCCGTCGCGTCGGACGAGACCATCGGCGCCAAGGCCTGAAGGGGGCAACGACATGTTTCAACTGTTCGGTAGCGCAATCGGCCAGGTCGTGGCCGTCTCGATCGTCATCGGCGCCGGCCTGCCGGCACTGTTCGCCTTCGGCGTGCGCGCGCTCGCCCAGGGTGCCGGAGGTTCGGCCGAGGTCAGCGGCGAAGCGGGCAAGCCGATGATGAAGATCGTCGCCTGGATCACCTTCGCCGTGGTGCTGGCGGTGATCGCCATCGGACTGGCGATCATCATCTCGTCCGGGTTCGGCTACAAGGTCTCGTTCGAGCACATCTTCCCGACGTTCATCAAGAAGTAGGAGCAGCACACCCCATGGCTGACCGAACCGGATTGTTCGAGCGGATTCTGCAGTGGCTGCGCGCGGGCTACCCCGACGGGGTTCCGCAGCATGACTACGTGGCCCTGCTGGGCATCCTGCGGCGGTCGCTGACCGAGTCGGAGGTCCAGCAACTGGCCCGCCAGTTGCAGTCCTCGGCCGGGACCGGCGACACCGAGGAGCAGATCAGGGAACTGATCAGGGAAACAGCATTGGAGGAGCCGTCGGAGTCGGACGTGCGTCGAGTCGCCGGTAGACTCGCCCAAGCAGGCTGGCCGTTGGAGGCGTCGGTGGCGGCGCCAACCAGCCAGGAGGGTAGAGGCCAAACCGAGATGTCACGAATCGAGCGAATCGTGAACTGGCTCAAAGGGGGCTATCCGCAGGGAATACCCGAGGCGGACTACGTCCCGCTGCTCGCCGTGCTCCGTCGCAGGCTCAGCCAGGAAGAGATCGACGAACTCGCCGATCGGATCGTCCGCGACGGCCTGGTGCCGGCGGAACGCATCGACGTCGGCGCCGAGTTCCTGCGGGTGACCAACGAGCTGCCCAGTGAAACGGAACTGCAGCGGATCAGCGAGAAGCTGGCCGACCTGGGCATCGATGTGAGCTACGTGCCGCCGGAGTGGGTGCGTTCGAGCCCATCGGCGAATGGCGACGGGTAGCCAACAGCATCACTTGTGCAGCGCAGCGGGGACGGGTCAGTTGACCCGTCCCCGTTGCGCCGTCGGCGGTGAAGGTGCCGCTCCGCGGGTATGGCAGGCTGTCTGAGGTGACCATGGAGACGCGGGCGGCCAACCCTGGACTCAGCCCGGACGAGGTCGCCGACCGGGTCGCCCGGGGGCAGCGCAACGACCTTCCCCCTCGTTCCGGGCGGAGCGCCGCCGACATCGTCAGGGCCAACGTGTTCACCCGGATCAACGGCATCCTGGCCGCACTGCTGATCTGCGTGCTGGCCACCGGCTCCTGGATCAACGCCGCGTTCGGTCTGCTGATCATCGCCAACTCCGCGATCGGCATCATCCAGGAGCTGCGCGCCAAGAAGACCCTCGACAGCCTCGCCGTGGTGGGAGAGGCCCGTCCGCGCATCCGCCGGGAGGGCAGTGCCCGCGAGTACGGCCGCGAGGAGATCGTCCTCGACGACCTGATCGAGGTAGGGCCCGGCGACCAGATCGTGGTCGACGGTGTGGTGGCCGAGTCGGACTACCTGGAGGTCGACGAGTCGCTGCTGACCGGGGAATCCGACCCGGAGCCGAAGCCGCCGGGCAGTGAGGTCCTGTCCGGCAGCTTCGTGGTCTCGGGCAGCGGCACGTACCGTGCGACCAAGGTCGGCAGCGCCTCGTACGCCGCACAGCTGACCGCCGAAGCCGCCCGATTCACCCTGGTGAAGTCGGAGCTCACCCAGGGCATCAACCAGATCCTCAAGGTGATCACCTGGGTGCTGGTGCCGGTGGGCCTGGCGACCGTGTGGGTGCAGCTGTTCCAGGCCGGGCACGACTGGCGGCGCGCCATGCTGGCGATGGCCGGGGCGCTGGTGCCGATGGTCCCCGAAGGGCTGGTGCTGCTGACCGCCGTCGCTTTCGCGCTGGGCGTCGTCCGGCTCGGGCAGCGCAAGTGCCTGGTGCAGGAACTGCCGGCCATCGAGGGCCTGGCCCGGGTGGACGTGGTGTGCGCCGACAAGACCGGCACGCTGACCGAGAACGGCATGAGCTACGGCGAGCTGCGGCTCATCGACGGTGCCGCGGCGTCCGAGGTCGAGGAGGGGCTGCGGCAGTTGGCGGCGTCCGATCCGCGTCCGAACGCGTCGATGCAGGCCGTCGCCGCCGTGTTCCCACCGGCGCAGGACAGCTGGCCGGTGCTCGCCAAGGCGCCGTTCACATCGGCGAAGAAGTGGTCCGGTGCCACCTTCGTCGGTCCGGACGGCGCGGCCGTCAGCTGGGTGATCGGCGCCCCGGACGTGTTGGCCGCGCCCGACTCGGCGGCGGCGTCGGAGGCCGAGCAACTCGCCGCCGGCGGGCTGCGGGTGCTGCTGGTGGGCACGGCCGAGCATCCCGTCGATGATCCGGCGGCGCCTGGAGCGGTGACCGGGCAGGCGCTGGTGGTGCTCAATCAGCGGGTTCGCCCGGACGCCGCCGAGACGCTCGCCTACTTCGCCGACCAGGGCGTGGCGCTGAAGGTGATCTCCGGCGACAATGCCGCCTCGGTGGGCGCGGTGACCAGTTCGCTCGGGGTGGTGTCCGAGTATGCAATCGACGCCCGTACCCTGCCCGCCGACCCCGGCGCGTTCGCCGAGGCCGTCGAGCACAACGACGTCTTCGGACGCGTCACGCCGCACCAGAAGCGTGCCATGGTGGGCGCGTTGCAGGAGCGCGGGCACACGGTGGCGATGACCGGTGACGGCGTCAACGACGTGCTGGCATTGAAGGACGCGGACCTCGGTGTTGCGATGGGCTCGGGATCGCCGGCCACCAGGGCGGTCGCCAAGATCGTCCTGCTCGATGACCGGTTCGCCACCCTGCCGCACGTGGTGGCCGAGGGCCGCCGGGTGATCGGCAACATCGAGCGGGTGGCGAACCTGTTCCTCACCAAGACCATCTATTCGGCACTGCTGGCGTTGTTCGTGGTGCTGTGGCGGGTGCCGTTCCCGTACCTGCCGATCCACATCACGATCACCGGCTGGTTCACCATCGGCATCCCGGCCTTCCTGCTGTCCCTGGCGCCGAACACGGAGCGAGCCCGTCCCGGCTTCGTCGAGCGGGTGCTGCGGCTCGGCATCCCGGCCGGGGTGATCGTCGCGGTGGCGACCTTCGTCACCTACCTGCTGGTGCTGCCGGCGCCCGGAGCGGGTGAGGTGGCGTCGCGGCAGGCCACGACCGCGACGCTGGCCTGCATGATCGTCGCCGCCACCTGGGTGCTGGCGGTGGTGGCGCGTCCCTACCAATGGTGGAAGGTGGCGCTGGTGCTGGTCTCCGGGCTGGCCTATCTGCTGATCTTCAGTTGGCCGTTCACCCAGTCGCTGTTCCTGCTCGATGTCGGCAACGCCGGCGCTCTTCGGACGGGTCTGGTCGCCGGGCTGATCGGCGCGGTGTTGATCGAGTTGACCTGGTGGCTGCGCGGCCGGTTCTTCGGTGAGCCGCTGCGGCTGTGGTACCGACGCGAACCGGACGCCCCGGCGTCCTGAGTGCCTGCGCCGCTCCCGTAGGGCCCTCCCTAACTAGTTCTGCCCTCCCGTCGACGGCAGGGCTGAAGTAGTTAGGCAGGGGGTTTCTGGTCGAGAAGGGCGAGTGCGGGTGGCTGATAGGTTCGGTTGCTCAGAGGTCTGAGGAGAGGACGCGATGCGCAGCCGGGTCGACGAGGTGATCGAGTTCATCCTTGCCGCGATCGAGTCCGGGCGGTTCACGATCGACGGGCGGCTGCCCGCCGAGGACGAGTTGGCGCAGCAGGCCGGCGCCAGTCGGTTGACGGTGCGGGAGGCGGTCAAGATCCTGGCCGCGCAGCGGGTTTTGAACCCGGTGCACGGCCGCGGCACGTTCGTGAACCCGATCGGTGCGTGGCTGTCGATCGAGGCGCTGGTGCGGGTGAACCAGGGGAGTCCGGTGGACGTCCTGCTGCAGCTCGTCGAGGTGCGCGGCTACATCGAGATCGGCGCCGCCGAGCATTTCGCACTGGTGGCCACCGACGAACAACTGGCCCGGCTCCGCGCGCATCTCGACGCGATGGTCGCCGCCCACGACGCCACCGATGTGCCGGCGATGGTCGCCGCCGACCTCGCCTTCCACCAGCTCATCCTGGACGGCTGTGACAATCCGTTCATCGCCGCCACCATGCAGCCGCTGAGCCGGGCGTTGGTGGCCGCCCGTCGCGAGACTTCGGCGATCCCGCAGATGCGCGACCACGCGATCGAGGAGCATCGCATGGTGCTCGAGGCGTTGGAGCGACGTGACCCGCGGGCGGCACGCAAGGCGATGCGTTCCCATATGCGGCAGACCGCCGACGACACCCGGACCTACTTCGGCCAGGCCGCCGACAAGGCGTCCATCGCCTGAACGGGCACGAACAATCGGGCACGAACAATCGGGGACGGTTCTTCGGCGTGCGATTTCCGAACGTGAGAGAACCGTCCCCGATGCTCCGTCCCAACGGTCCAAACCCTTGTCCTCAGCGCGGAGGCGTTGTTACAGTCAGCTATCAGACCTCAGAGGTCTGATACTCACCAACGGAGGTGTGGATGATTTCCAGGGACGAACTGCTCGCCGGCCTTCCGCCGGCACGTCCGATCAGCCCTGAGGATGTCCGGACGGCACGGACGCAGGGAGCGCGTCCGCTCATCGTTCTGGACGACGACCCGACCGGTACGCAGTCGGTTGCCGACCTTCCGGTGCTGAACGCGTGGGCGCCGGACGACCTGGAATGGGCCCTCGGCACCGGTGCGGCCGCCGTCTATGTGATGACCAACTCACGCTCCCTGGACCCCGGAGCGGCCGCCCGCTGCAACGTCGAGGTCGTCTCGGCAGCACTCGAGGCGGCTGAGCGGCTCGGCATCGAGGTCGACATCGTCTCCCGCGGCGACTCCACGCTGCGCGGCCACTTTCCGCTCGAACCCGACACCATCCGGATGACGCTCGCCGAGCACGGCATCGGCGTCGACGGCGTCGTCGTGGTGCCCGCCTTCGGCGATGCAGGGCGGATCACGGTGAACTCGGTGCATTACGCCGGCAGTGATGCCGCCGGCTACCTGCCGGTGGGGGAGACCGAGTTCGCCCGCGACGCCACCTTCGGCTACCGCAGTTCCGACCTGCGCGACTGGGTGGCCGAGAAGACCCGCGGACGTGTTCCGGCCGATCAGGTGGCCACGATCACGCTGAGTGAGCTCCGGTTGGCGTCCGAGTCCGTGGCGGCCACTCTCGACGGTCTGAGCGATGGGCGTCCAGTGGTGGTCGACATCGTGGAGGAGGCCGATCTGCGGGCATTGGCGCTGGCACTGCTGGAGGCACAGGCCCGTGGCAAGCGGTTCGTGTTCCGGGTCGGGCCGCCGTTCGTCCGCGCCATGATCGGCCAAGCCGTCCGTGAACCGCTCACCGCCGAGGATGTCGCGTCGATCCGCCCCGCCGAGTCGGCCAACGGCGGCTTGATCGTGGTCGGCTCGCATGTCGGACTGACCACCCGCCAGCTGGACGCCCTACGCGAACGCCGGGCCCCCGCCGAGTTCGAGATCGATGTGGCCACCGTGCTCACCGACGCTCGCGACGCCCACCTGTCGGACGTGATCGATGCCGTCAGCGATGCGCTGACCAGGGGAAACGCGGTGGTCAGGACCAGCCGGATGCTGGTCGAGGGCGCCGACGGCGACGATTCGCTGCGGATCGCCCGGGCCGTTTCGGACGCCGTGGTGCAGGTGGTGCGCACGGTCCTCGACCGGACGCCGCCACGCTTCGTCATCGCCAAGGGCGGGATCACCTCCTCCGATGTCGCGGCGCGCGGCCTGGAGATCGGCCGGGCGATCGTCCGCGGCCCGATGCTGCCCGGCATCGTTTCGTTGTGGGAACCGATCACCGGACCGGCCCGCGGCGTCCCCTACATCGTCTTCGCCGGCAACGTCGGCGGCGACCAGTCCCTCGCCGACGTGGCCGACAAACTCTCCGACTGAACAGGAATCAACATGAACAACCCCGTGATCGCCGTCCTCGGCCTCGGTGCGATGGGCCTGCCGATGGCCACCCGTCTCGCCGAGAAGTTCACCGTGCGCGGCTTCGACATCAACCCTGAGCGGCTGAGCCTCGGTGCCTCGGCCGGCGTCGCCGCTACCGCGTCCGCTCAGCAGGCGGCGACCGGTGCCGACATCGTCCTGCTCGCGGTGCGCAACAAGGCACAACTCGAGGACGCCCTGTACGGGCCGAACGGTGTCGCCGCCGTGCTGGCACCCGGATCGACGATCCTGCTCACCTCGACGGTCGGCATCGACGCCGTCCGCGAGGTCGCCGGCCGGCTGGCCGCCGACGGACTGCACCTGGTCGACGCGCCGATCTCCGGCGGCCCCGTCCGGGCCGGCACCGGCGACCTGCTGATCACCGTCGGCGCCACCGACGAGGCCTACGCGCTGACGCTCGGCGCGCTCGAGCAGCTGTCCTCGACCCTGGTCCGGATCGGTGCCAAGCCCGGCGATGGCCAGGCGATGAAGACCGTCAACCAGCTGCTCTGCGGGGTGCATATCGCCGCCGGCGCCGAGGCGCTGGCGCTGGCCGACGCCCTCGGGCTCGACACCAAGGTCGCCCTGGAGACCCTCGGGGCAGGTGCCGCCGCGTCCTTCATGCTGGGGGATCGCGGCCCGCGGATGCTGCAGGCCTACGACGAGGGTGGTGCCGAGGTGCGCAGCCGGATCGACATCTTCACCAAGGACATGGGCATCGTCAACGGCGCCGCCCGTTCGGCCGGCCTGGCCACCCCGATCGCCGCCGCCGCCGAAGGACTGTTCCTGATCGCCCAAGCCGCCGGCCAGGCCGCGATGGACGACTCGTCGGTGATCCGGGTGATCGCCCCTGAACGCAAGGGTGGCCGCGGCTGACCCCGCCCATGAAACCCTCCCTAACTACTTCAGCCCTCCCACATGCGGGAGGGCTGAAGTAGTTAGGGAGGGCTATACCGGGTAGGCGTTCAGCTCACGCGGGCGGCGATGGCGTCGCCGACCTCGGAGGTGGAGCGCTTGGCAGCACCGCGCGAGGCGATGTCGGCGTCCACGGCGGCGTCGATCCGGGCGGCGTCGTCGCGGCGTCCGAGGTGATCGAGCAGCAGCGCCATCGACGAGATGGTCGCGGTCGGGTCGGCGATGCCCTGGCCGGCGATGTCCGGGGCCGAGCCGTGCACCGGCTCGAACATGGACGGGAACGCGCCTGAGGGGTTGATGTTGGCCGAAGCGGCCAGGCCGATGCCGCCGGTGACCGCGGCGGCCAGGTCGGTGACGATGTCGCCGAACAGGTTGTCGGTGACGATCACGTCGAAGCGCTGCGGATCCTGCACCAGCATGATCATCGTGGCGTCGACGTGCAGGTAGTCGGTGGTGACCTCCGGGTACTCGGCGGCGACCGCGGTGAAGATCCGGTTCCACAGGCCGCCGGCGTTCACCAGCACGTTGTGCTTGTGCACCAGGGTGACCTTCTTGCGGCGCCGCATGGCCCGCTCGAAGGCGTCCCGGACGACCCGCTCGACACCGCGGGCGGTGTTCACCGAAACCTCGTTGGCCACCTCGAACTCGGTTCCGGTCTGCATCGAACCGCCGACCCCGCAGTACAGGCCCTCGGTGCCCTCACGGACCACGACGAAGTCGATCGGGCCGCGGGCGACCACGGCGTCCGACAGGGGAGTGGTGATGCCCGGGTAGAGCTTGGACGGCCGCAGGTTGACGTAGTGGTCGAAGGCGAAGCGGAGCTTCAGCAGCAGGCCGCGCTCCAGCAGTCCGGACGGGATCGCCTTCGAACCGGGGGCGGCACCCACCGCGCCGAGGATCAGGGCGTCGGCCTGGGCCAGCTCGGCCAGCACCGACTCGGGCAGCACCTCGCCGGTGCGCTGCCAGCGCTCGGCGCCCAGGTCGTAGTGGGTGAAGTCGAAGGCATCGTCCCCGACGACGGCCTTGAGGACCTTCAGGCCTTCGGTGACGACCTCGGGACCGATCCCGTCACCGGGGATCACAGCGATGTTCTGCGGCATGGCGTCACTGTAGAAGTCCGCCCACTGGTTGAGACGCGCGTCTCAGGGAACCCACCGTTGGTCGAGCTTGTCGAGACCCGTTTCGGCTCAGAGGTGAGATCTCGACAAGCTCGATCGACGGGGTCGGAGGAATCTCGACAAGCTCGATCAGCGGTCACTCCGGTTGCCGGTCGGCGATCTCCATTCCGATCCGGTGCGCGGCGTAGAGCATGCCCAACCCGGCGAACCTGGCCGACGCCGGGCCGACGATCCGGCCCAGGAAGCCGAAGCTGCGTTGGCCGGCGGTGTGCACCAACTCGGCGCCGCCGGTCGCGGGCACGATCTCGAAACGGTCGTAGCGCAGGGGCTGCCCGGCGTGCCGGCCGTCCACCATTTCGTGGATCCAGGTGACAACCTCCGATGCGTCCTCAGTCCGGCGGACGTGGTGCATCCGCAGGGTGAGTTCCTTGCGGCCGCGGCGGTGGCGGACGGTCTCGCCGTCCGCGCTCACCTCGGATCGGTGCGGGTCATAGGCCCAGACCGCGAGCAGCGCCGGATCGGCGAGCGCATCCGCGACCACCCGCGGCGGGGCCGACAGGTAGTGCCGGATCCGGTTCGCACTCGACGGCGGCGGCAGCAGGGCGGGGTCGGCGTCGACTCGCTCGACCGCGGCTGTCTCGGGTGCGGACGTCGCCAGTTCGGTGCGCAACTCGTCGGGATCGACGCCGTCGGCGGCGAGCAGTCGCCGGACGACTCCCGAAGGCTCCTCGATCAACGCGCCCAAGGCGGCGGCGGTGCCGTCGCGAAGCGGTGCGTGGTTGACCAGTTCGTGGGCGCGGTCGGTGGCCCGCCAGTCGGCGATGTCGATGTCGCGCGCGGCCCGGGGCGGAGGCAGAACGGACTCGGCGGCGGCGAGGCCGAGCGCGTCCAGGTCGCTGGCCAGTGATTCGCGGACGCGTCGCCGGGCGGTGCTGAGTGAGACGCCGTGCCGTCCGAGGATGCGGGCCGCCTGACCGCCGACAGCGAGCAGGCCCAGGTAGAGATGGTCGATGTCGATCTCGGACACCCGGGTCCGGGCCGCCTCGAGTTGCGCGGCGCCGGCCCATCGACTGGTCAGCAGCATGGTCATCGGTTCGTCCTTCCCCGTAGTTCGGCCGCGACTCTGCGCGCGTACTTCTTGTGCACCGCCTGCCGGGTGACCCCGAGTGCGGCCGCGATCTCGGGCCAGCCGTGGCCCGCCCGCAGTGCCTCCTCGACCTGGGTCAGCTCGAGCATGTCGGTGACCCGGCGCAGCGACGCCACCGCGCGCAGCCCGGACATCGGGTCACTGGTGTCGGACGCGGTACGCGCCACCTCAACGGCAATCATGTGAGCAACTTAGGTTGACATCGCCCGATTGTCAACCCAGGTTGCTTCATGGGGCGTCGGGCGGCGGCGCTGCGCGAGTATTGTCCTGCCCATGCCGTTGACCTTTCCGCTGACCCGCAACGCCGCACCCGCCAGCACGGAGCGGATCGCCGAGATCCACGCCGACCCCGGCTTCGGGGTGTACTTCACCGACCACATGGCGGTCGCGACCTGGCGGCAGGACGGCGGCTGGGGCGAGGACGGCGTGGTGCCCTACGCACCGTTCCAACTCGACCCGTCCTGCGCGGTGCTGCACTACGCGCAGGAGGTGTTCGAAGGACTCAAGGCGTACCGGCACGCCGACGGCTCGATCTGGCTGTTCCGTCCCGAACGCAACGCCCAGCGGCTCCAGGCCTCGGCTCGGCGGCTGATGCTGCCCGAGTTGCCGGTGGAGGACTTCCTCACCTCGATCGAGCAGCTGGTGCGCGTCGACGCCGCCTGGACGCCGGACGCCGCGGGCGGCGAGGCCAGCCTGTACATCCGGCCGTTCATGTTCGCCAACGAACCGTTCCTGGGCGTGCGGGCCGCGCAGCGGGTCACCTATTCGGTGATCGCCAGCCCGGTCGGACCGTACTTCCCCGGCGGGGTGAAGCCGGTGAACATCTGGGTCACCGACGAGTACAGCCGGGCCGGCAAGGGCGGCACCGGGGCGGCCAAGTGCGGCGGCAACTACGCCTCGTCGCTGATCGCCCAGTATGAGGGCGCCGAGCACGGCTGTTCGCAGGTGCTCTTCGCCGACGCCGGCACCGGGGTGAACACCGAAGAGCTCGGCGGCATGAACATCATGGTGATCACCGCCGACGGCGAGCTGATCACGCCGGCGCTCACCGGGACCATCCTGGAGGGCGTCACCCGGGACTCGATCCTGACCGTGGCGTCCGATCTCGGGCTTCGTCCGGTGGCCCGGACGATCACCCTCGCCGAGATCTTCGATCGGGTGGACTCCGGCGACATCGTCGAGGCCTTCGCCTGCGGCACGGCCGCGGTGCTGACCCCGGTGGCAGAGTTCCGCTCCCGGGAGGGCAACCACGTGGTGGGGTCGGAGCCGGGGGAGCGGACACTGCAGATCCGGGCGGCCATCCTCGACCTTCAGTACGGCCGCGCCGAGGACACCCACGGCTGGCTGCGCCGGGTCTGAAGCGGCGTCCGCGCTGGTTAAGCCTGCCGTCCCGCCTCAACGCTGGTTGAACTCATCGACCCGACCACCGCTGGTTGAGCTTGTCGAAACCCTCTTTTGTCAGTACTTGGTTTGAGGTCTCGACAAGCTCGACCGACGGATTCGCCCTCGGGTTCCGGCGATCAGGACGCCGGCCAGTACCGCAGCCAGGCCCGTCCACTGCATCGTGGTGAGGGCCTCACTCAGCACGACGACGCCCAGGGTGGCCGCGGTGATCGGCTCGGCCAGGCCGAGGGTGACCGCGGTCGAGGCAGTCAGGGTGCGCAGCGCCGTCCCCATCAACAGGTAGGCCGCCACCACGGTCACTGGTCCCAGCCAGAACGCCATCGCCAGCCCGGACGGCTCGGCCAGCCAACTCGTGTCCACGAACGGCAGGATGGCGGCGGCGATCACCCCGCTCGTGCCGAGAATGGCGGTGGTCGCGATCAGCGCATGAGTGCCTTGTCGCAGCAGGGTTGCTGCCGCCACGGCGTAGCCGGCGTAGGACGCTCCGGCCACGATCGAGAGCAACAGGCCCAGCGGATCGGGGGCCGATGTCGACCCGAGCGCACCCGACAGCAACACCAGGCCGGCGACCGCGACCAGGGTGGCGACCAGCCAGCGCCGGCTGGGTGGACGTCCGGCCAGCCACTCGAACAGGCCGGCGAACAGCGGGCTGGAACCGAGCGCGACGACCGTTCCGACAGCGACCCCGTTGGCCTGCGTGCCGGCGAAGAAGGTGGCCTGGAAAGCCATGATCGAGGCGCCGCCGAGCAGCACCCAGCCGATTTTGACGCTCGGACGGGGTCGGCGGGCACCCTCGCGGCGCATCCAGGCGATGACGCCGACCAGGGCCAGGATCAGCCCGCCGCTGACCTGCCGGACGGCACCGACGCTGAGTGGATCCATCCCGTCCGGACCCAGTGCCTGCGCGGTCCCCGTGGTGCCGAACAGAACGCCGGCACCCAGCATCAACACCGAGGCCAGCGGCGTGCTCGGCGAATGCTGCGGAGTGGGCACGGCCGACAGGGTAGCGCCGGCCCGCCGAACCCTCAGTCAGGCACGGCCTTCGGATTCCGAGGCGTCCGCACGTCCCCGGTGACCAGGAGACCCGTCCCCGGTGACCAAAAGAACCGTCCCCGCGTACCGGGATCCGGCACGCGGGGAGGAAAGGGTCAGGACAGGGCGGCAACCGCGGCGTCGTAGTCCGGCTCGTCGCTGGTGCTCTCGGTGATCTGCACGTGCCGGACGACGCCGTCGGCGCCGGCGACGATCACCGTCCGGGCGAGCAGGCCGCGCATCACGCTGTCGGTCAGGGTGAGGCCGTAGTCCTGGCCGAAGCTGGACCGGAACGCCGACGCCACCACGACGTTCTCGATGCCCTCGGCGCCGCAGAAGCGTCCGAGCGCGAACGGGAGGTCGTGCGAGACGCACAACACGGTGGTGTCCGGCAGTCCGGCGGCGAGTTCGTTGAACCGTCGCACGGTCAGCGCGCACACCCGGGTGTCGATGCTGGGAAAGATGTTGAAGACCAGGTTCCGCCCGGCGTAGTCGTCAAGCGTCACGTCCGACAGATCGGGCAGGGTCAAGGTGAGCGGCGGCAGCGGCGAGCCGACGGCGGGAGGATCGCCGGCGGTTGCGACAGGGTTGCCCCGGACAATTGTGATGGCCATGGGCATGTCTTACTCCGTGCCGCCGCCGCGTCCCAAGAGCGGGCACCAGGGTCTCAGTGCCTGAGATCAACTCTCCGCGACGACTCCCCGAGCGGCACACTCACTTGGTTATCGCGTATCGCCGCGCGACCTCCCACTCACCGTTAGAGGGCACAATGTCGAGCTTTCCTGCCGCGCCGGACACCTTCCATGTCTTCGACACCACGCTGCGCGACGGTGCGCAGCAGGAGGGGCTGAGCCTGTCGGTCGCCGACAAGCTCAAGATCGCGGGCTTTCTCGACGAACTCGGCGTCGACTTCATCGAGGGCGGCTGGCCGGGTGCCAACCCGAACGACACGGCCTTCTTCGCCGCCGCGGCCGATGGCGAGCTGACGCTGCAGCACGCTGAACTGGTCGCCTTCGGATTCACCCGCCGGGTGGGGACGACCGCGGCCGCCGACCCGCTCGTCCAGGCGCTGATCGACGCCCGCACGCCGGTGGTCTGCATCGTGGCGAAGAGCCATTCCGAGCATGTCTTCCGGGCACTGCACACCACTTTGGAAGAGAACCTGGAGATGATCCGCGACACCGTCAGCCACCTGGTTGCTGCCGGACGCCGGGTGTTCGTCGACTGCGAGCACTTCTTCGACGGCTACCAGCTGAACCCGAGCTACGCGCTGGAGTGCGTCCGGGCGGCGGCTGAGGCCGGTGCCGAGGTGGTGGTGCTGTGCGATACCAACGGGGGCATGCTGCCCTCGCAGATGGGTGACGTGGTGACTGCAGCCAGTGCGATCGGGGTCGACCTCGGCGTCCACTGCCACAACGACACCGGCTGCGCGGTCGCCAACACCCTGGCGGCGGTGGATGCCGGCGTCATGCATATCCAGGGCACGGTCAACGGCCACGGTGAGCGCACCGGGAACGCCAACATCATCACCCTGATCGCCAACCTGCAGCTCAAGTACGGCTGGTCGCTGGTGCCGGAGTCGGCGCTGCGCGACGCGACCCGGCTCAGCCACGCCATCGCCGGCGTCACCAACGTGCCCCCGAACACCAAGCAGCCCTACGTCGGTATCTCGGCGTTCGCCCACAAGGCCGGGCTGCACGCGTCCGCGATCAAGGTGGACGCCAACCTCTACCAGCACATCGACCCGACCCTGGTCGGCAACGACATGCGCATGCTGGTCTCGGACATGGCCGGCCGGGCGAACATCCAGCTCAAGGGCGAAGAACTGGGCTACGACCTCTCGGATCGTGAGCTTGCCGGCCGGATCACCGACACCGTGAAGCAGCGCGAGATGGACGGCTACAGCTACGAGTCCGCGGACGCCAGCTTCGAGCTGCTGTTGCGTGGCGAGCTGGGCATGGCCGACGAGTTCTTCGAGGTGCTGACCTGGCGGGTGTTCACCCAGCACGAGGTGAAGCCGGAGGGCGATTCGGAGGCGACCGTGAAGCTGCGGGCGCGCGGCGAGAACCTCGCCTACGTCGGGGAGGGACATGGTCCGCTCAACGCCCTCGACCACGCCCTGCGGACGGCACTGAAGCAGGCCTACCCGCACGTCGACGACTTCGAGCTGACCGACTACCGGGTGCGCATCCTCGACCAGGGGCACGGCACCGACGCCATCGTCCGGACGCTGATCGACACCACCGACGGCCAGCGCACCTGGACCACGGTTGGCGTCGGCACGAACGTGATCGAAGCCAGCTGGGAGGCGCTCTACGATGCCTACCGCTGGGGGCTCACCAAGCACAACTGAGCCACGGACGGCTTGCCGGACGCCGCAGCCGTGGCCCCGTAGGATCGCTGCATGAGCGAGAGCAATGCGCACCTGCGGGCCGGCAACGCCGAGCGGGACGCCGCCGTCGCCGAACTGCAGCGCGCCGCCCAGGACGGCAAGCTGACGCCGGACGAACTCGCCGATCGCGCCGCCGCGGCCGCGGCGGCGCGCACCTACGGCGACCTGGACGCCCTGCTGGCCGATCTGCGGCCGCCCGCGGACGCCGCGCCCGTCCGGCTGCAACAGGTGGAGGCCTACCCGCCGGCGCCGATGTATCAGCGCACGCCCACCCCGCCGGGCACGGCGCGGCCGGGCTTCTCGCTCGCCGATCCGCTGATCCTCAATGCGGGCTTCAGCGGCGCCAAGCGCACCGGGCCCTGGGAGGTGCCGCCGTTCCTGCGGGTCCAGGCGTTGGCCGACACCGTCCGGCTGGACTGCCTGCAGGCAACGGCCGGCAGCGAGGTGATCGACCTCGAGGTACTGCCCGGCGCCGCCACGGTGCTGGTGATCGTCCCCGAAGGTTGGGGTGTGCAGTGCGATCGGCTCGGCAAGACCTGGGGCA
The DNA here is from genome assembly GCF_027492755.1 of Micropruina sp. Lineage (GTDB taxonomy): Bacteria > Actinomycetota > Actinomycetes > Propionibacteriales > Propionibacteriaceae > Micropruina. The sequence continues at coordinate 50,916 of NZ_JAPUED010000130.1, forward strand.
CGATCACCAGCAAGGTGCCCAGCCAGGCGGCCTGGGGCAATCCGCTGATCGTGGCCCGAGGATCGGTCGGCCTCGGCACCTTCAAGGCGCGCGGTGCGAATTGGTTCGATCGACGGCGTCTTGGGCAGGATCGCTGACCCCGGACTCCATGAACTGCTGAAGGGTGGCGGTCAACGCAGCCACTTCGGTCTTCAGTTCCTCGATGGACCGTTCGCTCTCGTCCTTGCTGGGACTCGATACCCGTTGCACCAGCCATGCGGCGACGGTGGCGGTGACGACACCGATCAGCGCGATGCCGGCGATCATCAGCACCGCCGCCACCAGGCGTCCCTCAATGGTCACCGGGTAGTGGTCGCCGTAGCCGACGGTGGTGATCGTGGTCAGCGCCCACCACAGGGCCGTGCCGAAGTCGGTGATGTTCGCGCCCGGTGCGTCCCGTTCGGCGGCGAATTCGGCCAGGGCGCCGGTGTAGAGCAGCAGCGCCGTGGACACCAGCACGTAGCTGGCGACACGGCCCTGCAGTGAGGTCGCCGCCCGTCGCTCGATGAAGCGCAACAGCACCAGGAGTCGCAGCAGTCGCAGGGGTTGCAGCAGGGGCAGCACCACGATCAGAAGATCGGGGATGTGCCGTCCGAGGTAACGCCAGCGCTGCTTGGCCAGGTACACCCGCGCCACATAGTCGAGCGCGAACACCGCCCACGTGACGTAGTCGACCAACTGCAGGGTGACCTGCCAGGGTCGTGACAGGCCGGTGTCCAGAATCTCCCACGAGTACGCGATCAGGAACACGACGGCGGCGATGGCGAGTGGCCAGGCCGCCGTCCGGTTCCAGCGTGCGATCGTCCAGCCGTGCTGCGCCATGAGCGCCAGTGTGCACCCGGACGATCGGACGCCGAAGCGGGGTCGCTGGGTGAGTCGGACCGGAGGCGAGCCGCCGGCCCGCTCAGTTCACTTCGCGGGGGCGAGGATGACGCTGGCGCCGGCGTCGACGAAGTCGGCGTCCTGGTCGTCGAACCACTGGCCGTTCTCGCCGAGGTAACGGAACGCGACGATGTAATCGGACGGCAGGGTGACGGTGGCGCTCATGGTGCCGTTGGAGCGCTTCTTCAGCAGGTCGGTGCCGGGGGTCCAGTCGTTGAAATTGCCCACCACGGACACCTTGCCGGCCGGGTGATCGGACGGCAGCGCGAAGGTGATCTTGCGGGTGGCGGACTTCCGGGAGCCGGTCAGCTTCAGCATCGGGGTTTCAAGCCTTTCGATTCGTGCAAAGGAGTTCTCAGTGGGCACCGAGAGGGGGGAAGGCTGCCCACGGCCAAGTCTGACAGCTATTAGTTGATGTGACTATTTCGGGCGTGTCCGCTCATGGAGCCGGCGGTGCTCCCGGTACCGTGGCTCGATTGGGGAAGCGCTGAGCTTCGTTGGTCGAGCTTGTCGAGACCTGGACATGCGCGCCCGCAAGAGGTTTCGGCAAGCTCAACCAGCGATGGACGGCGTTGCCAAACCTCAGTCGATCCGCTCCAGCACCAGCGGCTGTGGCGGCCCGGCATCCTCGCCGATCTCCCAGCCGCCCGCCAACGCCTGCTCGGCCCGCGCGAACCGCTCCGGGGTGTCGGTCAGCAGGGTGAACAAGGGCTGTCCGGCGGCGACCTCCTCGCCGGCGCCGGCGTGCCAGCGGACGCCGGCCGCCGCCTGCACCGGGTCGCCCTGGCGGGCCCGTCCGGCGCCGAGCCGCCAGGCCGCCACACCGACCGCGTAGGCGTCCAACCTGGTCAGCACGCCGGAACGCGGTGCGGCGATCACCTGCTGATGCCGGGCCCTCGGCAGCGGCGCGTCCGGATCGCCACCCTGGCCGCGGATCATTGCCCGCCACACCTCGAGCGCCCGACCGGAGCGCAGCGCCTCCGCCGGGTCGGCCTCGATGCCGGCCAGATGCAGCATCTCCCGGGCCAGGGTGAGGGTCAGTTCGACGACATCGGCCGGGCCGCGTCCGTTCAGCACCTCGACGGCCTGTTCCACCTCGATCGCGTTGCCGGCCGCCCGTCCGAGCGGAGCCTCCATCGCGCTCACGTAGGCAACGGTCGCCACCCCGGCGGACCGGCCCAGCCCGACCATGGTGCGGGCCAGTTCGACCGCGCGCTCCCGTTCCCGCATGAAGGCACCCGAGCCGGTCTTGACGTCGAGCACCAGCGCGGGGGTGCCCTCGGCGATCTTCTTGCTCATGATCGAGGACGCGATCAGCGGGATCGACTCCACGGTGCCGGTGACGTCGCGCAGCGCGTAGAGCTTCCGGTCCGCCGGGGCCAGGCCCGGGCCGGGGGAGCAGATCACCGCGCCCACCTCGTCCAGCAGGTGCAGCATCTCCGCGGGCGCCAGGTCGGCGCGCCAGCCGGGGATCGCCTCCAGCTTGTCCAGGGTGCCGCCGGTGTGGCCCAGGCCGCGTCCGGACAGTTGCGGGACGGCCGCCCCGCAGGCGGCGACGATCGGCGCCAGCGGCAGGGTGATCATGTCGCCGACACCACCGGTGGAGTGCTTGTCGACGACCGGACGCCGTAACGCCGAGAAGTCCATCCGCTCGCCGGTGTCGATCATCGCCGCGGTCCAGGTGCTCAACTCGCCGGCGTCCAGGCCGCGGAAGACGATCGCCATCGCCAGTGCGGCCATCTGGTCGTCGCCGACCGCGCCGTCGGTATAGGCGCGGATCAGCCAGTCGATCTCGGCATCGCCGAGCCGGCGTCCGTCACGCTTGGCCCGGATCAGGTCGACCATGTCGAAGGTGCTGCCCATGGGCCGAGTATGACGGCCGGGGTGGAGCGGTAACAGTGGGCCACTAGGCTGCCACCCATGCGCATCGCCCGTTACGTCGCCGATGGCGGCGACCCCAGCTACGGCATCGTCGAACTGGCCGAGGACGCCGGACAGCACCCCGACACCGTCGCGGCGATCAGCGGCGATCCGCTGGCCGGCCCGGTCAAGTACACCGGTGAGCGGCACCTGCTGGACGACGTCCGGCTGGTCAGCCCGGTCATCCCGCGCAGCAAGATCGTCGCCATCGGCAAGAACTATGCGGCGCACGCCGCCGAGTTCAACTCCTCGGTGCCGGACGAGCCGCTGGTCTTCCTCAAGCCGAACACCTCGGTGATCGGGCCGGGGGAGCCGATCGTCTACCCGCCCGAGACCGAGAACCTGCATTTCGAGGGCGAGTTGGCGGTCGTCATCAGCCGGATCTGCCGCCGGGTGCCGGCCGAGCGGGCCGCCGACGTGATCTTCGGTTACACGATCGCGAACGACGTCACCTGCCGCGACCTGCAGGCCAAGGACAAGCAGTGGAGCCGGGCCAAGGGCTACGACTCGTTCTGCCCGCTGGGCCCGTGGATCTCCACCCACCTCAGCATCGAGGAGGCCGGACGCCTCGACATCGCCACCACGCTCAACGGCGAGGCCCGGCAGGAGTCGAACACCGCGCAGATGGTCTACTCGATCCCGCGGCTGATCGAGTTCGTCACCAGCTTCACCACGCTGCTGCCCGGTGACGTGCTGCTGACCGGGACGCCGAAGGGTGTCGGCCCGATGCTGCCGGGCGATTCGGTGTCGGTGCGGGTGGCGGGACTCGGGACGCTGACCAATCCGGTCGTCGCGGAGGACTGAGGTGGCGGCGTCCGGGCGCTCCTGGGTGGACGCCTTCGCCAACGAGGCCACGCCCGGCGGCGTCCGGTACGACCAGATCCTGACCGGTGCCGCCGACCAGCAGAAGCTGCGCTCGGTGGTCGGCATCCTCACCGGCGTGCTGCTGTTCTTCTTCGGTGCCAGCCTGGTCTCCCAGCTGCTCGGCGGGCTGGGCTGGCTGCTGCTCAGCCCGGGCGGCGACTTCGCCGACTGGCTGCGTGCGCTGAGCCGGTTCGACAATCCGTGGGGCATGCTGTCGGGACACCTCGCGCTGGCGACGCTGATCCCGATCAGCTTCGGTGTGGTGCTGTTCGTGCACCACCGCCGTCCGCGCTGGCTGGGGTCGGTGCGGCCCTGGTTCCGCTGGCGCTATCTGCTGCTGAGCATGCTGCTGGCGCTCGTGCTGTTCAACCTGGTGCTGTTCGTGCAACACCTCGGCGCCTCGTTCCCGACCCTGCAACCGCAGGCCGACTACTGGGTCTTCCTGGTGGTGATCCTGCTCACCTCGCCGCTGCAGGCCGCCGCCGAGGAGTTCTTCTTCCGCGGCTACCTGCTGCAGGCGTTCCAGACGCTGGTGCCGCGGACCCCCTGGTTCGGGGTGGTCTGCTCGGCGCTGCTGTTCGCGCTGTTCCACGGCACCCAGAACCTGCCGCTGTTCCTGGACCGGTTCGCCTTCGGCCTGCTGGCCGGTGCCCTGGTGGTGCGCACCGGCGGTCTCGAGGCAGCGATCGGTGCACATGTGGTCAACAACCTGATGGCGTTCAGCTACGCCGGTCTGTACTCGACGATCGCCGAGGTGAAGGCCACCCAGACCATCGGCTGGATCGACCTGGTCTGGGATCTCGCCGGCTTCGGCCTGTTCACGGTGCTCGCGATCCTGCTCGGACGCCGGCTGCGGCTCGACGTCACCACGCCCGCGCGGCCCTGATTTGGAAGCGACGGTGGGCATTCGGTAACGTTGCACCTCGCTGGCCCGACAAGGGTCAGCGATGGGGTATGGGGTAATTGGCAGCCCGCCGGATTCTGGTTCCGTCAGTCTAGGTTCGAGTCCTAGTACCCCAGCGCAGAGGATTCGCTTGAGCTGTGCTGGCTTTGGTAATCTTCGACAGTCGCTTCGTGCGACCGCTAGGGCCCCGTTGTGTAGCGGCCTAGCACGCCGCCCTCTCAAGGCGGTAGCGCGGGTTCGAATCCCGTCGGGGCTGCAAAGTACCGAACGGCCCAGCCGGATGTGAATCCAGCTGGGCCGTTCGGCGTTTGTCGGTGGTGTGGTCAGGGACGCCCGTCCACTCGCTCCCGGAAGGCGCTGGACGGACGGAAGACCGGCACCCGCCGCGCGGCGACGGTGATCGGTTCGCCGGTGCGCGGATCGCGTCCGGCTCGGGCGGCCCGGTGTCGGGCCTCGAAGACGCCGAAGCGCGGCAGCGTGACCTTGTCGCCGTCGGTCACCTCGGTCGCGATCAGGTCGAGAAGTGTGCTGACGGTGTCCTCGGCGACCGTGCGGGTCAGGCCGGTGCGGGCCGCCAGGGCGGCGGCGAGATCCTGGGTGTTCATGGGTGTTCTCCGTTTCGTTCGGGTCAGCGGGCGGTACGGGGAGTTGTCGGACTGTGCTGCGCGGGCGGGGCTATGACCACTCCTGGATGCCGATCCCGCCGCGGACCGGTCCCAGCCACGGCTCCAGGCCGTCGGAGGCGACCTCCCAGTAGCGGCCGCGTTCGGCGAGTTCGGCGTCGGTGAGCAGGCAGGAGTGGAACGCCTCGGCGAGCTTCTCGCGGTCGTCATCGACACCCACGATCACGATCCGGGTGAGCGGGCCGGCCTCGTCCCAGACATGCTCGGGGCCGATGCTCACCATGCCGCCGGCGCCGTCCCAGCGGCACACCTGGGTGGGCCGGCTGGGTAGCCAGAAGCAGCCGCGCGAGCGTCGGTGGCCACGTCCGAGGGCTTCGATCCGCTGCTGCAGCCGTTCGGGGTGGAACGGTCGCTCGGAACTGAAGTCCAGCACCCAGGCCTTGCCGTCGGTGCGGGTGGGCAGCGGACCGCGCCGGACGGCCTGCACCCAGTCCTCGCTGTGGTCGTGCCGGTGCACGCCGGGCAGCAACACCCGGGCGTCGACCTCGGACGCCGAGCCGGCGACCCGGGCGTCCGGACGGGCGATCGCGGCGAGCAGGTCGCGTCCGTCGTCATCGAGATCGTGGGCGATCACCAGGTCGGCGTACTCGACCATCGCCGACGCGGTCTCGGCGACCCCGCGAAGGTCGTCGTCGCGGACCGGCAGACCCCGCTCGACCAGCAGGTCGTCGCCGAGCAGATCGGTGCGCAACGTGGATCCCTCCAGCGCGACCAGGGCGGCCGCGATGCGCAGGTGCGGTGCGGCGTCCGGTTGATAGCCGAGCACTCGGCACACCTGGGTGGCCTCGGCGCTCACCGGAAGGTGCGCGATGATCGCCTCCCAGCTGCCGGCGGCGGCCAGCCGCTCCAGGGTCGGGACGACGTCCTCGCGGATCGCGCAGCTGACGCAGGCGTGGGCGACGTCGATCTCGACCCGGTCGATCAGGCCGTCGGCGTCCGAGACGGTGCGGATCAGCACCTCGCGGGCAGGGTCGATCTCATGCCGGACGGCCACCGCCGTCGGCAGGTCCCACTGCAGGGCGGCGGTGACGGTGAACATCGGGGCGTCGGCGATACCGCTGACCAAGACGACGGGGACGCGGTCGTGCGGGTTCACTGGGCGGCTCCTCGGCGTCCGTAGCGGCGGTTGAATCGCTCCACCCGGCCCTCGGTGTCCACGAGCCGGTCACGGCCGGTCCAGAACGGGTGGCTGGCGCTGGAGATCTCGACGTCCACCAAGGGATAGCGGGCGCCTTCGTAGTCGATGGTCCGGGTGGCCTGCGCCGTCGGACGGGTCAGGAGAACGAGTCCGGCCGACTTGTCGCGAAAGACGACCGGACGATAGTCGGGATGCTGGTGCTTGGTCATGGTGCCGTCAGCTTAGATGAAAACGATTCTCAATACGAGTCAGGTGTGCTCCATGTCGCGCGTCTGCCAGGTCACCGGTGCCCGTCCAGGCTTCGGGATCCGGAGCGGATGGCGCCGCGCAGATACGACCCGATCATCCGGCGGCATGTGGAGTTCAAGGAGACTCGGCGAGTGCCCATCCGCCCGGCCGGCGACGTCCTGGACAAGTCGAAGCCCGACTTGGGACAAAGTGGGGCGATGGACATCGTCACCCTGCAACGGCTCTGCGCCCGCAGCTGGCCCGGTCTCGAGCAGGACTGGCTAGGGGAGTGGGAGCTGCGCGCCGCCGACGGCTTCACCGGACGGGCCAACTCCGCGCTGCCGCTCGGCGACGCGGGCCTGCCGGTACCGGAGGCCCTGGATCGCGTCGTGGAGTGGTACACGGCACGCGGGCTCACGCCCAGGCTGCAGGTGCCGGCGGCGCGGCCCGGTGTCTCCGACGGTGATCCGGCGTCCGGAGTGGCCGCGCTGTGTGACGCCCGGGGTTGGGCGGCGGAGCCGTGGACCCTGGTGATGCTGCGGAGTGCGGCGCCGTCGGCCACGGCCGGCGTCCAGACGGCTGCACTGCGCTGGTCGGACGAGCCGGACGACGCCTGGCTGAGCCTCTACCACCGGGCCGGTGCGCAGCTGCCGTCGGTGGCTCGGCGAGTGATCACGGCGGCACCGGCGCAGTACCTGTCGGTGCGGCTGGACGGCGATGCCGTCGGGATCGGCCGGGTCGCCCTCGTCGAGGAGTTGGCGGTGCTGACCGCGATCGAGGTGACTGCTCGAGAGCGTCGGCACGGCCTCGGCACACTGATCACGGAGGCGCTGACCGCGCGGGCAGCGGACGACGGCGCGCGGCTGACCGCGTTGCAGGTGTTCGCCGACAATGCCGCCGCGGTGCGGCTGTATCGGCGGTTGGGGTTCCGCACGCATCATCAGTACCGGTATCGGTCCTTGTCCGACGGCTGAGCCGGGCATGTCTCAGGACGCGCGCGGAGGGTGGTCGGAGCATGCCGCCGAAACCGGTAGAATGTTCCCAGTTTCAACTTTCTGGAAGGACCGTGGTGAGACCAGCCCACCCCAACCTCGCCGCTCGCACTACCGCTCCACCCCATCAGGGCGCTCGACGTGGCGCCGCCGTCGTCGTGTCGCTGCTCCTGCTGGGCGGCTGCGCCGCAGCACCCACTGCCGGCCCCGCACCCGCAGGGGGCGAATCGGCACCCGCGCCGCAGCCGAGCGTTTCGACGTCCACTCCGCCCGCGACTCCCCCGCCGCCGCCCGATCCGCTGGCGCATCTGAGCGCCAAGAAGCGCAAGCAGTTCAAGGCCTGCCTGCCCAAGACGGTGCGCGCCGGGTCGTCCGGCGACTGTGTGACGCTGCTGCAGAGCGAGCTGAAAGAGGCCGGCTTCTACCCGTGGTCGAAGACCCGCTATGTCGGCGTGGCTGGTGCGAACGCGATCCTGAACTACCAGCGCTCCCGCGGTTTGGACGCCGACGGCTGGGTGGGCAAGTCGACCTGGCTGGCGCTGGCCACCAACGCTCCCACGGTCTCCAAGGAACTGCCGAAGACCTGCTACACCAAGGGCGTCGTGCTCTGCGTCGACCAGGCGCACCGCACCCTCACCTGGCTGAAGGACGGCAAGGTGGTGAAGAAGTTCAAGGTCCGGCTCGGTGGCTACGCCCAGCATGCGAAGACCCACATCTGGCGCAACTTCCCGACCGCGAACGGCACCTGGAAGGTCTACGACAAGCAGGTCAACCCGTACTCGGAGAACTACGGCTCCGGTGCCATGCCGTACAGCACGATGTTCTACCCGGACATGTACGTGCACTATTCGCCCGGCTTCAGCAGCCAGGGCTACTCCCAGTCCAGCCACGGCTGCGTGAACATCCGCAAGCTCAGCGACGCGATCTGGATCTTCAAGAACACCCCGATCGGCGCCAAGGTGCACATCTTCTCCCCGAAGGCCACCGCCTGAGGGTGGGGACGGTTCTCCCTCGTGCGATTTCCGCACGTCGGGGGACGGTTCTTCCAGATTCCAAATTCGCACGTCCGGGGACGGTT
>NZ_JAPUED010000131.1 GCF_027492755.1 Micropruina sp.
GCGGGACGGGGGCGTTGGCGTGCGCGACGAAGCCGGTCACCGACGGGGTGTGCCGCACCGCGGCCCAGGACGCGTCGGTCAGCTCCATGCGCACCAGCACGTAGCCGGGCAGCACGGTGCGGGTGACCGTCTTGCGGGTGCCGCTGCGGGTCTCGACGACCTCTTCGGTGGGCACCACGGTCTCGAAGATGTACTCCTCCATGCCGAGCGTCTTCACCCGGGAGTCCAGGTTCTGCTTCACCCGGTTCTCCATGCCGGAGTAGGTGTGGATCACGTACCAGTCGCCGATCTGGCCGCGCAGTTCCTCGCGCAGCGCCTCCAGGACTGCTTCGTCGCCGGCCTCCCCCTCGTCTTCCTCGGCGGCCGGCTCGGGCTCGCTGAGGTCGATCGAGACGCCGTCGTCGGGCTCGTCGGAGCTGTCGATGCCCAGGTCGACCTCGAAGTCGTCCGAGGGCGCGGTGGCATCGGACGGCCCGAGGTCGATCTCGAAATCGGGCTCGTTGGTGGCATGCGTATCAGACACAGATTTGCTTCTCTCGTTGACTTCTCGGGGGCTCAGCCGAAGAGCTGCAGCAGGCCCCAGCCGAACAGCAGGTCGAGGGAGGTGACATACAGGATCACCAGCAGCACGAAGACCAGCACGACGATGAAGTACTGCCGCAACTGGTTGGCGGTCGGCCACACCACCTTGCGCAGCTCGCCGACCGACTCACGAACGAAACCCGCCGGCGTGGCCCGCTTGCGAGCCCGCGCCGTGCCGGTCGCATGCTGCTTCGGGGTGGCGTGATCCTTCTTGCCGTCCGAATCTGCTGCTGACGACGATTTGCGAACCGGGCGGCTGCTCGCCGCCGCACGCGCTACGTCACGCGCCGGATCGGGGGCAGCCGGAACGCCGTTGTCGCTCTCGGCATTGTCCTTGTCCGCCACACATGATCCTTCGCACTCGACTCGTCCCAGCAGGGCAAGAGGGACTTGAACCCCCAACCTGCGGTTTTGGAGACCGCTGCTCTGCCAATTGAGCTATTGCCCTTCGTGGTGGCCCTGCCTCACCAGCCACCTAACGCCTTGTGGGCACCGCACCCTACGCCTTGTGAGCGTTGTGGGGCATGGGCCAACTGAGGTGAGGCCACCAAGACAAGAAGTGTACCCGGCTTACCGATTCCCGTCGAACCGAGGCGCTTCAGGCCTTGCGGACGTCGGCGATGGCCGCGCAGACGTGGTCGATGTTGGCCTCGTTCAGCGCCGCGACGCAGATCCGACCCTTGTCGGTGCCGTAGACCCCGTGCCGTTCGCGCAGGGCGACCATCTGCTCCTTGGTCAGGCCGGAGTAGCTGAACATGCCGACCTGGGTGGCGATGAAGCCCATGTCGGTGATGCCGGCGGCCTCCAGGCCGGCGACCAGGCGCAGCCGCATGCTCTTGATCCGATCCCGCATCGCGGCCAGCTCGTCGATCCACAACCCGCGCAGCTCCGGATCGGCCAGCACCGTGGCGGCCAACTGGCCGCCGTGGGTGGGCGGGTTGGAGAAGTTGGTCCGGATCACGATCTTCTCCTGGGAGAGCAGCCGGGCCGCTTCTTCGGCGTCCGCGCAGACCACCGACAGGGCGCCCACCCGCTCGCCGTAGAGGCCGAGGCTCTTGGAGAACGAGGTGGACACCAGCAGCGGCAGACCGGTCTCGGCGAATCGGCGGACGACGGCACCGTCGGCGTCCAGCGACTCGGAGAAGCCCTGGTAGGCCATGTCGAGGAAGGGCACCAAACCGGCCTCGGTCACGGTTTCGATGACGCTGCCCCACTGCTGTTCGGTGAGGTCGTAGCCGGTCGGGTTGTGGCAGCAGGCGTGCAGTACCACGATCGTGCCGGCGGGCGCGGCGGCCAGGTCGGCCAGCATGCCCTCGAAGTCGACGCCGCGGGCGTCCGCGTCGTAGTAACGGTAGGTCTCGACGGTGAAGCCGGCCCGGGTGAACAGCGCCTCGTGGTTCTCCCAGGACGGGTCGGAGATCAGCACCTTCGCGTCCGGGTCGAAGCGACGCAGGAAGTCGGCGCCGATCTTCAGCGCACCGGTGCCGCCCAGCGCCTGGACGGTGACCACCCGGCCGGCCGCGACAGCCGCCGAGTCGGCGCCGAACACCAGTTCGCGGACCGCCTTGGTGTAGCCCGGCAGCCCGTCGATCGGCAGGTAGCCGCGCGGCTTCGGATCCTCCGCCAGCCGCTGCTCCGCCTGCCGGACACATTCCAGCAGCGGGAGCTTGCCGGTGCCGTCCTGGTAGACGCCCACCCCGAGATTGACCTTTTCCGGGTTGGTGTCGGCCTGGAACGCCTCGGTCAGACCCAGGATCGGGTCGCGCGGGGCAAGCGGAACTGCGCTGAAGAGGGACATGGCCCTCAGTCTAGAGTCACGCCCACCAGCACTGGTTCGGGTACCAGGGTGATGCCGAAGGCCTTCCGGACGCCGTCGCGAACCTCGCGGGCCAGCCCGAGCAGGTCGTCGCTGCCGGCTCCCCCGCGGTTGGTGAGCGCCAGGGTGTGCTTGGTCGACAAGGTGGCCGGCGGGGTGCCGAAGCCCTTGTGGAAGCCGGCCGCCTCGATCAGCCAGGCGGCGCTGGTCTTGACCCGCCCGTCGGCCTGCGGGAACCGGGGCGCCGCCTCGGGCAGGGACGCGGCCTGCTCGGCGTCCAGGATCGGATTGGTGAAGAAGGAACCGGCGCTCCAGGTGTCGTGATCGGCGGCGTCGAGCACCATGCCCTTGCCGCGCCGCAACTCTAGGACGGCTTTCCGGACCTCCGTCATCGGGGCCCGGCCGCGGCCGTCGGTCTCCAGCCGTCGACTCAGCTCGCCGAACCGCAGCGGCGCCGACATGGTGCCCTGGCGGAACTGGAAGGTGACGCTGAGCACCACGTACCGACCGGGTTCGGACTTGAACCGCGAGGTCCGGTAGCCCAGGCCGCAGTCGCCGACGGCGAAGGTACGGAAGCTGTTGGCCCGGCGGTCCCAGGTGCGCACCGACCACAGCCAGTCGGACACCTCCTGGCCGTAGGCGCCGACGTTCTGGATCGGGGTGGCCCCGACGCTGCCCGGGATGCCGGAGAGCGCCTCGATGCCACGCCACTCCTGGGCGATCGCGTGGGCGACGAAGTCGTCCCAGTTCTCACCGGCGGCCACCTCGATGACCGCGCCACCACACATCGCCGCACCGGGCTCGTCGATGGTGCAGGAGCCGCCGGCCAGCCTGATGCCCCGGGTGGCGACGTGCACGACCGTGCCGTCGAAGCCCGCGTCGGAGACCAGCACGTTCGAGCCGCCGCCGAGGATCAGCAACGGCTCACCGGCGGCGTCCGCGGCCTGCACGGCCGCCACCAGTTCCGCTTCGCTGGTCGCCTCGACCCAGGCGCGGGCCGGGCCACCGACCCGCAACGTGGTGTGGTCGGCCAGCCGAGTCGTCCTGCCGGCGAGCAGGTCAGTCACAGCGCACCTCCGCTTTCGCACCGCCGAGCACCTTCACACCGTCGAGCGTCGCCTCGACGGTGACGGTGGCGATGCCGTCCTCCATCTTCGTCACGGTACCCCCGAAGGTCACCGTGGCACCGTCGGCGTCGTCCGGCACCGGCACGGACTTGACGAACCGCACGTAGTAGCTGAGGACTCGGGCCGGGTCACCGCACCAGTCGGTGACCACCCGCAGCGCGGTGCCCATGGTCAGCATGCCGTGGGCGATCACGCCGGGCAGGCCGAGCGCGGCGGCCGCGGCGTCCGAGTAGTGGATCGGGTTGAAATCGGTGGAGGCACCCGCGTAACGGACCAGCGTCTGGCGGGTGAAGGTCGCGGTGATGCTCGGCAAGACGGTGCCGACCTCGATATCGGTCATGCCGCCTTCCCTTCCGGCCAGCTGTGCAGCAGCGTGGACGCCGCCTCACAGACCCGTTCGCCGTCGGCGTCCAGGGCGACGGTGAGCGAGATGAACGCGCTGTTGCCGCGCGCCCGGACGCGATCGATGGTCAGCGTCGCGGTGACGGCGTCGCCGACCCGCAGCGGACGATGCCAGGTGAACCGCTGGTCGGTGTGCACGGTGCTGCTCAGCGACAGCTCCAGCTCCGGGTCGTCGAACATGGCCTGCCAGGCCGCCGACGACAACAGCACCGCGAAGGTGGGCGGTGCGACGGCGTCCGGGCCGGCGTAGGCCGGGTTGTCGGCGTCCCCCAGGGCGGCGGCGAACTCGGCCACCTTGGCGGCGCTCACCAGGTAGGGCGCGGACGGCGGATAGCTGCGTCCGACGTGGGTCTCGCTGATCATGGGCCACAGGCTAGTGCCGGGGCGGCACTCCCGGCTCGCACCACCCTCGCGCTCGCCCAACTATTCAGGGCTCGCTGAACTCTGCGAGCCCCGAGTAGTTAGGCGAGCGTTGAGGACTGGGACAAGCGAAAAGGCCGCCCGCGCAGTGCGGGCGGCCTCTTGGCTACGCTCAGCGAGTCTCGCGGTGCGCGGTGTGCAGGTGGCACTTGGGGCAGAACTTCTTCAGCTCAAGACGATCCGGGTCGTTACGCCGGTTCTTCTTGGTGATGTAGTTGCGCTCCTTGCACTCGGTGCACGCCAAGGTGATCTTCGGACGAATCTCCGACTGCTTCTTGGCCATCGCCGTTGCTCTCTCTCGTCTTGCAGTTGCCGATCCTGGTAGCGGGAGCGGGACTCGAACCCGCGACACAGCGATTATGAGCCGCTTGCTCTACCGCCTGAGCTATCCCGCCGGGCGTGTCTGAAGACCGGAACACCGGGACGACGGGCGGTTATTCCGTCCCTCCACACACAGAGCCCCCATGCGGAATCGAACCGCAGACCTTCTCCTTACCATGGAGACGCTCTGCCGACTGAGCTATAGGGGCCTGGACCGCGTGAAACACTACACGAGGATTCGCGCAGCTCTCAAATCGGCGAGTCGCGGACGACCACAGGTCAGGATTCGGCGGCCCCGACCGGCGTGATCTCGACGAAACCCAGCCGGTTGTACAGGTGCTGCGCCTCGCCCGCGGTCTCCTCCTGGACGTTCAGCGCCATGCTCTCCCAGCCCAGCTCGTGACAGGCGTTCGCCGCTGACAGCAGCAGCAGTGTGCCGAGCCCGCGCCGGCGGTGCTCAGGGTGGACGAAGAGCTCGATCACGAACGGCACCGCGGGAATGCCCTCCCACGGCGGGCTGGTGACGGTCTGCACGCAGCCGATCACCGTGCCGTCGGAATCCTCGACCACCAGCGAGGCCTGTTCGACCGGGGCGCCGTACTCGCCGGCGAAGACGCCTTCCATCTCTTCGACGGCGTCCTCCAGGTCGACCGCGGCGGCACCCTTGGGGTAGGAGTCCCAGTACAAGGCACCCAACGCCTGGGCGTCGGAGGGCATCTGGGGACGAAGAGTCACCCCGGCCGGCGTTTCCGGCGCGGGCAAGGGCAAGCCACGCTGCATCAGCATGCGGTCAGTGTAAGCGCGCGCCGGGTGACAAGGGGCGAAGCTCTGGGGAGAGCCGTCAGGTCAGCTGCGGACGAAGATCTCCACCCGGCGGTTCAACTGGCGGCCGGCCGGGTTGTCCTTGCCGTTGAGCTCGTTGGGGGCCACCGGACGGCTCTCGCCGTACCCCTTGGACGTCATCGGCGCCGCCACGCCGCGCTGCCGCAGCGCCTGCTCCACCGAACCCGCGCGCCGTTCGGACAGCCCCTGGTTGTAGCTGTCGGTGCCGATGGCGTCGGTGTGCCCGCTGATCTGGATCGGGTTGTTCCCGACCTGCTTCAGCGCGGTGGCGACCTTGTCGAGCGTCGCGGCGGCGTCCGGGCGGATGTTGTCCTTATCGAAGTCGAACAGCACGCCGTCGGCCAGGGTGATCACGAAGCCGCAGATGTCGATCTTCGGCAGCAACTGCTGCACCGGCGGGAACTTGCCCAGCGCCGGCACCGGCGCCAGCGGATCGGCCGGCACGGTCCCGGAGAAGCTCGGTCCGACCACCGTGGCGGTGCCCCGTCCGTCGTTGCTGATGGAGACGTTGGCGTCCACGTAGGTGCCGGAACCGTCGCCGTCGTTGCTGATCGAGACCTTGCCGCTCACGTAGGTGCCGGAACCGTCGCCGTCGTTGCTGATCGACTCGGTGCCGCTGACATAGGTGCCGCCGCCCTTGCCGTCGATGGTGACGGAGATGTCGGAGTCCACGTAGGTGCCCGAGCCGTCGCCGGCGTTGGTGATCGACACCTGGTCGCTGACGTAGGTACCGCCGCCCTTGCCGTCCCGGGTGATCGACTCGCGGTCGCTGACCGAGGTCTCGGAGCCGTCCCGGCCACGGGTGTAGCTGCCGTCCGGGCCGACGTAGGAGCCGGAGCCGTCGCCGTACAGCACCAGGCCGGAGTCGGCGTTGCTGTACTGGCCGTCCTTGGTGCAGCGCACCGCGGTGATCTTGACGCCCGGAATGTCCTTGATCTCAACCTTGAGCTTGTCGCGCAGCTTCTTGCCGGCCGTCGAGACCCGGGAGATGTCGGGCAGGCTGAACAGCGGCACCGGCGGCGCCTGGCCGATCGCGTAGCCGGGAACGGCGTTGTCGGCGGCGGACTCGGCGCTGCTGGTCGCGCTCGTCGCCGGGCTGGGTTCGACCGAGGGCGTCCCGACGGCGGTGGGCTCGGTGGACGTTTCGGCGCTGACGCTGACCGAGCAGCCGGTGAGTGTCAGGGCTCCGGTGAGCAGACCGGCGGCGAGACGGGATCGGAGCATCAGGCTTTCCTTTCGGGGTGGCTGGCGGGAGGGGTGGACGGCAGCGGCAGCCACAGCGACACCGAGGTGCCGACGCCGATCCGGGAGTCGAGGTGGACGCGGCCGCCGTGGCGTCCGACAACCGAACGGACCAGCGCCAGGCCGAGGCCCTGGCCGGGGATGCCGCGGGCGGTGGACGCGCGGGAGAGCTCGTCGAAGACGCCCGGCACCTCGTCGGCGGGGATGCCGGCGCCGGTGTCGGCGACCACGACGCCGATGCCGCCGTCGGACTCGGACGCCCGGATCTCGATCCGGTCACCGGGGCGGGAGTACTTCACGGCGTTGTCGGTCAGGTTGTACAGCGCCAGGTAGAGCAGGTCGGGGTCACCGGCGATGGCCGGCAGCGGCCAGGGCGCCCGCGGCAGGTTGAGCGACCAGTGCCGCTGGACGCCGGACGGCGTGGTCGAGCAGGCGTCCCGGACGGCGGTGAGCAACTCGCCGAGGTCGACCTGTTCGATGTCGAGATCGCGGTGCTCGACGTCGGCGATCTTGCGCAATGAGGTGAGCAGGGCACCGAGCCGGGCGGACTGGGTGGCGATGACCTCGACGGCGTCCGTGGCCTGCGGGCTTCCCGGCGGGGCGGCGCGGAGCGCGTCCAGGGCCAGGTTGGTGGCCATCACCGGGTTCTTCAGCTCATGGTCGATGCGGCCCAGCAGCCGGCCACGTTCGGCACCCAGCCGGGCCTCGACCTCGTGGGCAGCCTCGGCGACCCGCTGGTCGCCGAGGGCGAGCAGGCGTTCCCGGCCACGGGCGAGGCGTCCGGCAGCGAGCGCGGCACCGGCGACCAGCACGGTGGCCAGCGCCAGCAGCAGGGCGGGTGAGACCGCGAAGACCACCCGGGTCTGCGGGACGACCAGCCACACCACCAGTGCGCTGACCAGCCCGACCGCGGCGACGGCCGCCGCCACCCGGTTCGCCGTTGTCATCGGAGGCCCTGGCTGAGCGGGTGCTGACTGACGGGGGTCGGACTGACGCCGGCCTGACTGACCGGGGCGACGAAGGCGTAGCCGACGCCGGGCACGGTGCGAATCCAGCGGGGATGGGCCGGATCGTCGGCCAGCACCCGGCGCAGCTCGGAGATCCGGTGGTCGATGGCCCGAGTGCCGACCGGGTCGTCATAACCCCAGACCACCTCGAGCAGCCGCGGCTTGGAGACCACCTCGTCCGGGTGGGTGATCAGATGGTCGAGCAGTGCGAACGCCTTCGGCGTGAGGGCCACCTCGCGTCCGGACAGCCAGATCCGGCGCGCCGACCGGTCCACCTTGAGTTCCCCCGCGATGAGGACGGGGGCGCTGGCCAGGGTCGGTCCGCCGGAGCTGGTGCGGCGCAGCACCGCACGGACCCGGGAGATCAGTTCGCCGGCGTCGAACGGCTTGTTGAGGTAGTCGTCGGCGCCCTCGTCCAGGGCCCTGGCCCGCTCCGCGGCCTCCCCCACCGAGGTGAGCAGCACCACCGGGACGGTGTGGCCGTCGCGGCGCAACCGGCGCAGGGTTTCGCGTCCGTCGAGGCCGGGCATCATCACGTCGAGCACCACGATGTCGATGCCGCCTGCGGCCACCGTTTCGAGCGCGGCTGCGCCGTCCTCGGCGATGGTGACCGCGAAGCCGTCGCGTTCCAGGATCGGGCTGAGGCCGGAGGTGATGCCGGGGTCGTCGTCGACCAGCAGCAGCGCGGGACGCTCAGTAGACATAGCCGTCCACCAGCACCGCGTAGGACTCCGTCGCACTGGAGCAGGTGCCGCGAACCACCTTCGTTTGCAGGGTGACGGTCTTCTTGCCCTCGATCAGGAACCGGACCGGCAGCAGCGCCGGGGTCGGGTTGGTGCCGTCCAGCTGGAGATTCTGGACGGGGTCGCCGTCGGCCAGGATCAGCACGTGCACCACGATGTCGTCGGGCACGGAGGCGCGCAGACCGAGCTTGCCCTGGAAGATCTTGTTGCCGGCCACGCCGAACAGCACCTCGTCCTCGGTGCCGTCGCAACCGGCCCACAGCGACAGTGCCGAGTCGTAGCGGGTGCCGCTGGCGTCGCCCTTGATGGTCGCGGTGGTGCGCTCGGCGTCCCGGGTGGCGCGGGCGACCAGGGTGTCGACGGGCTTCGCGTCGGACGGCACCGACTCCTCAGTGGTCGGAGCGGCCGTGGAGGGGGCTGCTGCGGTCGGGTCGGCCGGCTGGGCGCTGCCGGGAGGGTTGGTCGGCGAGCCGGTGGTCACTGCGACGCTGCACCCGGCGGTGAGCAGCAGGGCGGTGCCGACGGCGATGAGGCGGGCGAGCCGGGGGTGCTGGTTCGTCATGGTGGATCCCTCTCGTGAACTGACGGGTCCACGCTATTGGGCCGACGTGTCCCACAGGTGGCCGCGGTGTCGCAATGCGGTCGCAGTCCAGCGACATGGCGCGGGCGCATCTAGGGCGGAGATCAATCAGCGGACCTCTGGCAGCAGCGTCAGCGCGTCCACATGACTTGGCCGCACGACTCGGAAGTGACGTTGGTCCAGCGTCGCCACCTCGCTCACACCGAGACGCTCCGCTAATGCGATCACGGAAGCATCGGTCGTGCCCAACGGAAGATCGTCGTACCTACCAACCAACCAGGCCATCCGAGCCAGATCCTCTGGATCGAGGTTGACCAACTCGAACGCTCCCTCAGCTACCGCTTGAAGGAAAGCGGCTTCCACAGTTGGGCCGACCCGCTGCTCGAGCATGTAGCCCACCTCAGCCACGACTGTCGCGGGAACGAGGAGCCTGTGTCCCGCCAACCGCAGGCCCGTAAAGAGGGTCGTGCACTCGTTGTAGTGAGCGTCATCGCGGACAGCAACGGCGATCAGCGGGCCGGAGTCGCAGAGAATCATGAACGAGGTGAGCCAAAACCGCTGGCGAGGATCTCGTCCACACTCATCGAGAGGTCGGTGCGTCCTTCCTTGTCGACTCCCATGCCAAAGAACGCAGGTGGCCACGCGGGGTCGCTCGCGACACGGGGCAGTCGCCGACGGACGTCGGCGAGCACCCGAACAACCTGGTCGTCCGGCAACGCGTCGACGAGCTCGTGCAACTCGTTCCGTTCCGCACTCATAGCAATAAGGGTAGGACAGACCTCACTCAGAGGGCACGAACAACGCAACAGGCCTAGCCAATATTGCTTTGACTAGGCCTGGCACACGGTGGCAGGTGTAGGATTCGAACCTACGTAGGCGATGCCGACGGTTTTACAGACCGCTCCCTTTGGCCGCTCGGGCAACCTGCCGTGCTGGTGGGCGAGGACAAACATAGCAACACTGCAGGCGAGCGGACCAATCGAGACAAACCAGAGATGAGGACGGACGATGGCAGGCGATAGCTCCTTCGACGTGGTGAGCAAATTCGATCAGCAGGAGCTGGAGAACGCGGTCAACATGACCGCCAAGGAGATCCGGAACCGCTACGACTTCAAGGGCACCGACGCCGCCATCAAGGTGACCGGCGACGTGGTCGACATGGAGGCTTCCGGCGAAGAGCGGGTGAAGGCCGTCCTCGACGTGCTGCAGACCATGCTGGTCCGCCGCAAGATCGACCTGAAGGCGTTGAAGCCGGGTGAGCCGCGGATCAGCGGCAAGATCTGGAAGCTGACCGCCACCATGCAGCAGGGCATCGCCACCGAGGACGCCAAGAAGATCGCCAAGCTGATCCGCGATTCCGGACCCAAGGGCGTCAAGACCCAGGTGCAGGGCGACGAGCTGCGGGTCTCCAGCAAGAAGCGGGACGATCTGCAGGCCTGCCAGCGGCTGATCAAGGAAGCCGATTACGACTTCCCGGTTCAGTTCGCCAACTACCG
>NZ_JAPUED010000132.1 GCF_027492755.1 Micropruina sp.
CCGCACCGTCGTCACCCGCCTCGGCGCCGTCATCGGCGTCCACCGAGCCGGTCACACTGACGGTCGCCACCTTCAACGAGTTCGGCTACGAGGGACTCTTCAAGGAGTACATGAAGCTGCACCCGAACGTCACCATCACGCCGAAGAAGGCGGCCACCTCGAACGAGGCCCGCGAGAACTACTTCAGCAAGCTGGCCGCCGGTTCGGGCCTGAGCGACATCGAGGCGATCGAGGTCGACTGGATGCCCGACGTCATGCAGACCTCCGACAAGCTGACCGACCTGAGCGGCGACGACGTCAAGGGTCGCTGGCTCGACTGGAAGTCGGCCGCGGCGACCACACCGGACGGCAAACTGGTCGGCTTCGGCACCGACATCGGTCCGGAGGCGGTCTGCTACCGCTCCGACCTGTTCGCCAAGGCCGGCCTGCCCACCGATCGCAACGAGGTCGCTCAACTGCTGAACGGCGACTGGAACAAGTACTTCGAGGTCGGCAAGCAGTTCGTGGCCAAGTCCAACGGCGTGGCCTGGTTCGATTCCGCCGACGCGATCCTGCAGGGCCAGATCAACCAGGTACCGAACGCCTTCTCGTCCTCCGACACCGAAGAGGTGCTGATTCCGCTCGACCAGAACCAGCCGGTCAAGGACATGTACAACTCGGTGCTGAAGGCCGCCAAGGACGACAAGCTGTCCGCCGGCCTCGCCCAGTGGAGCACCGACTGGACCAACGCCTTCCAGAAGAACAAGTTCGCCACCATGCTGTGCCCGGGCTGGATGCTCGGCGTGGTCGAGGGCAACGCCAAGGGCGTCAAGGGCTGGGACATCGCCAACGTCTTCCCCGGTGGCGGCGGCAACTGGGGCGGCTCGTACCTGACCATCCCGGCTCAGGGTAAGAACACCGCGGCGGCCCGCGAGCTGGCAGCCTGGCTGACCGCTCCCGAGCAGCAGATCAAGGCGTTCAAGTCCAAGGGCACCTTCCCGAGCCAGGTCGAGGCACTGAGCAGCCCCGAACTGCTGGGCGTCACCAACAAGTTCTTCAACAACGCGCCGACCGGCCAGATCATGGCCGACCGGGCGAAGGCGGTCACCGTCAATCCGTTCAAGGGCCCGCAGTACTTCGCCGTCCGGCAGGTGCTCGCCGACGCGATCAACCGGGTCGACGTGACCAAGAAGCAGTCCGCCGAGGAGTCGTGGACGCAGGCGGTCAAGGAGTTCAACGCCCTCGGCTGAGGGCGCTGAACCGAAGGTTCCGCGAAAGCGGGGGCGGGGTGGCCACACCACCCCGCCCACCGCCCGAACCGTCCCCGACGCGAACGGAGACCACGATGACCTGGCGACAGCGCCTCAGCCGATGGGACGTCCGCAGCGCCCCCTATCTCTACATCGCCCCGTTCTTCCTGCTCTTCGCAGTGGTCGGGCTGTTCCCGCTGCTCTACACCGGCTGGGTGGCGCTGCATCGGTGGAGCCTGGTGGTCGGCAATCAGGGCTTCATCGGACTGGGCAACTTCGGCTACGTGCTCGCCCAGCCGCGGTTCTGGGACGCCGTGGTCAACACCTTCAGCATCTTCCTGCTCTCTTCAGTGCCGCAGATCCTGCTGGCGATCTTCATCGCCTCGGTGCTGGACGCCAACCTGCGCGCCAAGACCTTCTGGCGGATGGGCGTCCTGGTGCCCTACGTGGTCGCGCCGGTGGCGGTCTCGCTGGTCTTCGGTCAACTGTTCGCCGACGAGTCCGGAGTGATCAACACCATGCTGGCCGGCCTCGGCCTCGACCCGATCGGCTGGCACGCCGACCGGTGGGCCTCGCACGTCGCGATCGCCACCATGGTCAACTTCCGCTGGACCGGCTACAACGCGCTGATCTTCCTGGCCGCGATGCAGGCCATTCCGCGCGACGTCATCGAGGCGGCCGTCGTGGACGGCGCCAACCGGTGGCGCACCTTCCTCAACGTGACCGTGCCGATGCTGCGTCCGACGATCATCTTCGTCGTCATCACCTCGACCATCGGCGGCCTGCAGATCTTCGACGAACCGCGGCTGTTCGACACCTTCGGCCTGGGCGGGCCAGACCGGGAATGGATGACGGTCACCATGTACCTCTACGAACTGGGCTGGGCCACCCAGCGCAACCTGGGCCGCTCGGCGGCGGTGGCCTGGCTGTTGTTCCTGATCATCGTGCTGTTCGCGATGATCAACTACGCCATCACCAAACGGATCGCCAGCAGTGACGCACCGCACCATCGGGTTCGCGGACAAGGGAAGGCGGTGGCCCGATGAGCTCCGTCGCAATGGCCGAGCAGCTGGCCGGCAAGGGTGCGGCCCGCGCCGCCCGGCGCCGCCGGCACCGGATGGAGGGCGGCTTCCGCCGCCCCGGCTGGCTCACCTATCTGCTGCTCAGCCTGTTCATCGTGATCTCGGTGGCGCCGCTGTACTACGCCTTCCTGCTGTCCACCTCGACGGCCACCGACATCGCCCAGAACCCGATCCCGTCGCTGATCCCGCAAGGTCACTTCGCCGAGAACGTCGGACGCGTGCTGGACGCCGGAATCGGCTTCTGGCAAGCCCTGTTGAACAGCGTCATCGTGGCGGTGGTCACCTCGGTCGCGGTGATCTTCTTCTCCACCCTGGCCGGCTACTCGTTCGCCAAGCTGCGTTTCCGCGGCCGCAACGGCCTGCTCGCCTTCGTCATCGGCACCATGGCGGTGCCCACCCAGCTGGGCGTGATCCCGCTGTTCATCGTGATGTCGAACCTGGGCTGGGTCGGCAAGCTGCAGGCGGTCATCGTGCCCGGCCTGGTCACCGCGTTCGGGGTGTTCTGGATGACCCAGTACCTCTCCGAGGCGTTGCCGTACGAGCTGATCGAAGCGGCCCGGGTGGACGGCTGCTCGATGATCCGCACTTTCTGGCACGTCGCGCTTCCGGCGGCTCGGCCCGCTGCGGCGATGCTGGGGCTGTTCAGCTTCGTCGGGTCGTGGACCAGCTTCTTCTGGCCGTTCATCGTGCTCGGATCGACCAATCCGACGCTGCCGGTCGCCCTGCAGTTGTTGCAGGCGTCCTACTTCAAGGACCTGTCGTTGATCATGGCCGGCGTGGTGCTGGCCACGGTTCCGCTGTTGCTGTTGTTCGTCGTCGCCGGCCGCCAACTGGTCTCCGGCATCATGCAAGGAGCAGTCAAAGGATGAGCACCCTCCGTTTCCCCCAGGGCTTCCGCTGGGGCACCGCCACCTCGTCCTTCCAGATCGAAGGCGGCGCCGACGAGCGCGGCGACTCGATCTGGGACGAGTTCTGCCGGGTTCCGGGCGCCATCGTGGACGGCTCGGACGGCCGGGTCGCGGTCGACCACTACCACCGGTACCCCCAAGACGTGGAGTTGATGGCCTCGATGGGTCTGGACACCTACCGGTTCTCGGTGTCCTGGCCGCGGGTGCTGAACCCGGACGGCTCGGTGAACCGGGCTGGCATGGGCTTCTACGACGCCCTGGTGGACGCCCTGTGTGCGGCCGGCATCCGGCCCTGGCTCACCCTCTACCACTGGGATCTTCCCGCCTGGCTGCCCGGCGGCTGGACCAACCGGGCCACCGCGGACGCCTTCGCCGACTACGCACTGCGGGTGCACGACGCGCTCGGCGACCGGGTGCGAGTCTGGACGACGCTGAACGAGCCCTGGTGCGCCTCCTTCCTGTCCTATGCCGGCGGCCATCACGCGCCCGGCCACACCGACCCTGCCGAGGCCTACGCCGCCGCCCATCACCTGCTGCTCGGGCACGGCCTGGCCGTGAAGGCGCTGCGGGCCGCCGATCCCGGGGCGACGCTGGGGCTGACGCTGAACTTCACCCCGGCCTATCCGGCCGACCCGGACAGCGCCGCCGATGTCGACGTGGTGCGCCGGGTCGACGGCACCGCGCACCGGATCTTCACCGATCCGGTCTTCCGGGGCGAGTACCCGGCCGACGTGATCGCAGACGCCGGCGCCGCCTGGCCGTCCGGACTGGTCCACGACGGCGACCTGGAGCTGATCGGAGCGCCCATCGACGTGCTGGGGGTGAACTACTACACCTCACAGCTGTTCCGCGCCGGTCAGCACTCGAGCCAGCCGACCCCGCATCCGGCCGCCCCGGACGCCGTCGCCGTCGACCGTCCCGAACTTCCCCGTACCGACATGGGTTGGGAGGTCACCCCGGACGCCTTCCGCGACCTGCTGGTCGGGCTGCACCGCGACTACACCGGTCCGGCCGGCATCCCGTTGGCGATCACCGAGAACGGCGCGGCGATCGACGACCCCGACCCGGCGTCCGGACCGATCGAGGACACCGAGCGGATCGACTATCTGGTCGGGCATCTGAGCGCGGTGCATGAGGCGATCGAGGCCGGTGCGCAGATCGACACCTATCTGGTCTGGTCGCTGATCGACAACTTCGAATGGGCCTTCGGCTACACCAAGCGGTTCGGCCTGGTGGCGGTCGACGAGGCACTGAACCGGGTGCCGAAGGCGAGCGCCGGTTGGTATTCCGAGCTGGTCCGCACCGGTACGCTGACGCTGCCGGAGCGGGCCTGAGCGACCCGGCACGAACGGGAGGCAGAGGCGGCGATGAGTCAGCGGACGGCCCCGACCTTGGACGACGTGGCCCGCGCGGCCGGCGTCTCCCGGGCCACCGCCTCACGCGTGGTCAACGGTGTGGTGCCGGTGTCGCAACCGGCCGCGGAAGCCGTCCGGCGGGCCGTCGAGATGCTCGGCTATCGCCCCAACACCGCTGCCCGTGCCCTGGTCACCCGGCGCGTCGGTGCGGTGGTGGTGCTGGTGCCCGAAACCGAGGAGCGGGTGTTCTCCGATCCGTTCTTCCCGCGGGCCTACCACGGAGCGCTGGAGGCGTTCCGGCACACCGGCATCCACGTGCTGCTGTCGATGGCGCACCCCCATGACGGCGTCGATCCGATGCTCGCCTTCTTCCTCTCCGACCATGCCGACGGCGCGATCGTGATCTCCCACCACGGCCACGACTTCGCCCGCGCGGTCGCCGCCTCGTCGCGTCCGGTGGTGTTCGTCGGCAATCCCGGGGTGCCCGGACTGGCCTACGTGGACGTGGACCAGCTGAAGGCGTCCGCCACCGCGACCCGGCACCTGATCGAGCGGGGGGCGGGCACCATCGGCTCGGTCACCGGCCCGATGGACATGGCGGCCGGTGTGGAACGGCTGCGCGGCTTCCAGCAGGAACTGGCCGAGGCCGGACGCAGTGGTCACCTGATCGCCGAAGGCGATTTCACCTTCGCCGGCGGCGAAGCGGCGGCCTACGACCTGCTCAGCCACCACCCCGGCATCGACGCCCTGTTCGTGGCCTCCGACCTGATGGCCTCGGGTGCGATCCGGGCCGCGGAACGGCTCGGACGCCGCGTCCCCGACGACCTGCTGATCGTCGGCTTCGACGATTCGGTGGTGGCCACCCAGAGCATCCCGACGCTGACCACGATGGAGAACCGTCC
The DNA here is from genome assembly GCF_027492755.1 of Micropruina sp. Classification (GTDB taxonomy): domain Bacteria; phylum Actinomycetota; class Actinomycetes; order Propionibacteriales; family Propionibacteriaceae; genus Micropruina. The sequence continues at coordinate 5,477 of NZ_JAPUED010000132.1, forward strand.
CGACGTCCTGGCCCGCACCGCCGGCCAGATGCTGCTGGAGAAGCTCAACGGCACCGAGCCGGAGTCCCCGGTCATCCTGCCCAGCCGCTTGGTCCAGCGGGAGTCGGCCTGACCCACGTCGTCCCGGGCTCGCCCCGGGATCTCGGCGCAGCCATTGCCGGAACCCCCGCGATTCGTCATCCCGGGCTTGCCCCGGGATCTCGGTGCGGCGGCCAGTCGCGCGCGGAGATCCCGGCGGACGCCGGGATGACGAGGCGCACTGCGGGCTGTTGAGTTCGAGGCTGAAGCAAACCGCATATCTGGCACTCCACTGATCTCGGCGTTCAAGAGGAGTACTGACATGGATCTGAAATCCGGGCATATATTTCAGAGTTGGCTTCGTGGTGTAAGACCCTCCGATGGCTCGATTAAGTCTGTGTTCAAAGTGACAGAGAGAGTACTGGAGGCCAGTCGCAATAAGGCGCTGAATGATGCCTTGGCAATGGTCGAGTGAACTGCCAAAAAACCGGAATTGGTTGCATCATTCCCCCTGAATTGTGCGCATCATAGGGCCCATACTCTCCATACTCAGTGCTTCGCCTCGCCCTCAACACACGCCAAACTCACCCCTTCGGGCAGGCGGGAAGGGAGCCCCCAATGTTCGTCTCCAAAAGCCGGCTGACCGTCGTGGTCCGCCTGCTGCGGAGCTCACGGCACCTTGTGCTCGCAGGTACGTCTGAACGCCGACATGATTCACTACGCTGGCCTACTGGATTGCAAGGTCAACACGTAGCATGACGGCTAATGAGTAACGGAGCAACGACGCGCGCATCACGGTCGACGTGGCGCAAGCCGGCCAGTTGGGCGGTGTTCGCTGGAGTCGTCATCGTGGCCACTTGGCTGCTCGGCGCGTTGGCGCTCATGGTTTTGTCGTTCAGCTCCGGGCTCGTCCTGATCGTCAGTGGGATTCGCTCCACCGGCTGGCCGCGTCCCGTCCAGATCGTCGTCGGCGCGTTGCTGGTGCTGCTACCCATCTTCGTGCTCATCGACATGGCGACAGGAAGCTTTACTGTCGTCGTGCGATAGCTGATTTCATCGAGAGAGCCTGTGGGAAACCGCAGGCTCTTTCTCTGCCTTCTTATCCCGAAATTGTCCCCAGAGACAGAGCAGGGCGGTCTTGCCGATCAACTCAGCCGTCCGCTCCGCCGGGATGACGGGGCACCGTTGGTCGAGCTTGTCGAGACCCTCAGTTGCGGAACGGATCCCGAGCGGCCAGCGACGTGTCCGCCGGCGGCCAGGATTCGGAGAAGTCCTCGTCCGCCCAGACGGTGAGCCGGCGCAGCCAGGGAGCGCCGTAGCTGGTCACCATCGCGACATCGGCGGCGTCGCGGCCGCGGGCGATCGGGACGTGGCCTTTGCGCCGGGCGTTGTGCCGCGGATCGAAGGTCCACCAGCGGTCACCGACATACACCTCGACCCAGGCGTGGAAGTCCATCGGCGTCGGCAGCACCGGCACGTCCATGTCGGGCAGATAGCCGCTGATGTAGCGCGCCGGAATGTTCAGTGCCCGGCACAGCGTGATCATCAGGTGCGCGAAATCTCGGCAAACCCCGTAGCCGGACTCGTAGGAGTCCTTCGCCGTCCACCACGAGCCGGTGCTGCCGGTGCGGTATTCCAGGTGGTTCCAGACCCAATCCTGAACCTCGGTGACCAGGGCGAAGGTGCGCTCGCGGTTGCCGAAACGCTCCCAGGCGGCGGCACTGAGCATGTCCGACTGGCAGTAGCGGCTGGGCAGGGTGAACAGCAGGGTCTCGTCGGGCAGTTCCTCCGGCGGGCCGAGCACCGCGGACGGATCGGCGGCGTCCAGCTCGTCGGGCACCTCGACGACGGCGTAGTAGCCGACCAGCGATTCGCCGACGGGCAGCACCAGCCGGCGCAACTCATTGCCGTACAGGTCGCGGAACTGTGTCGCCGGGGTGGCCGGGTCACAGGTCCAGAGCTCGCGGACGACAGTCGCCTCGCCCGCGGGCCGCACCAGGAAGGTGGCCGGGGTCGGCGACTGGGCAACGTGGTTGAACTCGCAACCGAGGCGCAACGCGCGCACGGATCGGGGCTGCGACACACCGGCTCCCTTCGTCGTGTGGGCGCCAACCTATCCCAGCCGGAAGCGGCCTCGTGCACCCGCCCACCCGATCACACCTCTGGGGGTGTATGAGCTTCTCTAGCTAACTCTACTGTGATTGCTAGCTATCTTTAGCGTCGGGCAGAGAGAGCAATCGTCAGGCCACCGCCACCAGGGTCGCCGCGTGCGGGGCGAGCTGTCGAATCGCGCGGGCGTTACGTGAGCGAACCAGGGCGGCGCTGATCCGCAATGGCTGGGCGGCCTCATGGCTGCGCAGCCCCAAGCCGTAGACCGCGTACAGACAGGCCCCTGCCTCGCGATCGATCAACCCCAGCCGGGTGGCCGCACGGACCAGCCGAGAGACGTCCAACCGCGGTGGGACGCCGAGTTCGTCGAGCGCCACATCCGCGACCGGACGCCGATCGTCACCGGCGCGCACCCTCAGCCGGGTGTCGAGGGCGAGGTTGGCGGCGATCCGGCACGGACGGCGCGCCAGCGGATACTCCGCCAACCGCAGCCAGCACTCCGCCACGTAGTCACCGACGCAATGCCGGGAATCCTGAGCGGCCAGCCGGATCAGCTTGCCGAGCATCGCCTGCATCACCACCCGCCCCGCCAGTTCATCGCCGGCGGCATGCCGCCGCAGCAACTCACCCAGCCCGGCGTCCGGGTCGTCGGCGATACCGTGAAGCACCTCGCCCAGATCTCGCCCGGGCAGCGACCAGGTGGCGGGCGTCGGCACTGCGGCGAGCGATTCCCACTCGGCGTTGAGCGAACGGACGACCGGTTCGGCACGATGTCTCATGCCGCTCACCCTGATCAGCAGGTGTTGTCACAGGTGTTGTCCAACGAAACCCAAGTGTTGCCAGCCAAAACCGAGCGACATTCAGTAACCGTTCAGTAACGTCCGTCCGACACGGCGTCCGCGATGGTGGCCGAGCGCCCTGGGTCGTACACTTGACGTATCACCTTGGGGAGTTGGTTGCCCTCTCAACCATCTACATCGCCCAGGGGGCTGCATGGACGGTCCAGCAGCCTCCTGGAGCCCTTAACGGGACAACGATCCGGAGTCGCACGGCCGCGGCTCCGGATCGCTTCGTTCCGGGCCGGGATCAGGCAGTCGCGTAGTCGTCCAGGGTGCGGTCGAGGAAGTCCTTCAGGTCGCCGGTCTCGCCGTCGCGACCACCGCGTCCGACCACCATCGGCGGCAGGCTGGGGCTGAGTTTCACCCCGGTGAACCGGGCGAATCGGCCGCCGGTGGTCAGCAGCTTGAAGAACCGGCCGTCGGGAGCGATCGCCAGGGTCTGGCCCTTGTTGATGTACCAGCCGACCTGGTCGCTCTTCACCCGGGTGCCGTCCATCAGCAGCGCGCGCAACGGTTCCGGACGCAGCCCGCGAGCCGCCGCGGTCGCCACGAACTCATCGATCAGCACCTGCGCGGCAACCGACTCGTTGCGCAGGGCCGCATCGGCCAGCTCCTGACGCCGGCGGGCGTCCTCCTGGCGACTGGAAACCATGGCGGTCACCCTACTCGCGCGGCTACCGCGCCGGGGGCGGCCGTGAACCCGGTCTAGCCGCCGGATCGCGCCGCATGATTGTCTGAGCCATGAGCTTCAGCGTTGAGCCCGAGCAGGCCCAGTCCCCCTTCGTCCTCGCCCTCGATGTCGGCAGCACCGGCACCCGCGGCGGCCTCTTCGACGCGACCGGGCTGCCCGTGAGGGGTTGCCGGCTCAAGATTCCGCACGCGTTCACCACCGGCTCGGACGGCACCACCGTCATCGACGGCGACCAGGTGGCCGACGAGTTGCGGCAGATCGTGGAGTTCGTGGCCGGCTCCAGTCAGCACCCGATCGCCGGTGTGGCCCTGGACACCTTCGCCGCGTCGCTGGTCGGGGTGGACGCCGACGGCAACGCGATCACGCCGTGCTTCACCTACGCCGACTCGCGTTGCTCGGCCGAGGTCGACCAGCTGCGCCAGACCCTCGACGAGGACGCCACCCAACAGCGCACCGGCACCCGACAGCACACCGGCTATCTGCCGCCGCGGTTCCTGTGGCTGCGCGAGACCGACCCGGACACCTTCGGACGCGTGCGGAGCTGGATGTCGCTGGGCGAGTACGCCTACCTGAAGCTGATCGGCACCACCGCGGCCGGCACCTCGACCGCGGCCTGGACGGGCATGCTGAACCGTCGCGAGGGCACCTGGGACGCCGAGCTGTGCGCCCTGGTCGGGGTGGAGGTTGAGCAGTTCTCACCGATCGCCCACCCCAGCCAGCCACTGACCCCGAAGCTCGCCCCGCTGCACCCGAACCTGGCCGATGCTGTCTGGTTCCCGCCGGTCGCCGACGGCTTCTCGTCCTCGCTGGGTGCCGGCGGCACCGACTCGAGTTCGATCGTGGCCGCGGCGGCGACGTCCGGGGCGATGCGGGTGCTGGTCGACGGCCTGGTCGACGACCTGCCCCGCGGCCTGTGGTGTTACCGGGTGGACGAGAACCGCTCTTTGCTGGGCGGTGCGCTCAACGACGTCGGCCGCGCGGTCAGCTGGTTGCAGGCCACCTTGCGGCTGCCCGAGGAGCCCGAGGTGCTGGACGCCGCACTGCGGGCCGATCCGTCGCCGCTCACCCCGCTGGTGCTGCCCTGGTTCACCGGCGAGCGGTCCACCGGCTGGGTCGGCCAGGCACGGGCCGAGTTCCACCGGGTCTCGGCCGGCACCACCCCGGTCGACCTGTACCGGGCGACGATCGAGGGCGTCGCACTGTCCTATCAGCGGATGCTGGCCCAGCTCACCCAGGCCGCCGGCGGTGCCCAGCGGGTGCTCGCCACCGGCAGCGTGACCGCCGAGGTGCCGGGGCTGCTGCAGGTGCTGGCCGACA
>NZ_JAPUED010000133.1 GCF_027492755.1 Micropruina sp.
TCGCGATGCCCTTGGTGATCGCCTTGGTGGTGTTGCCGTCGGCGTCCAGCGCGGTGAGGATCGCCTCGCCGTTCTCGTCGACGTCCTTGCTCATCACGGCGATGCCCTGGGCGTTGTCGGAGACCGGGCCGAAGGTGTCCATGGCGACGATCACGCCGACGGTGGTGAGCAGGCCACAGCCGGCCAGCGCGATCATGAACAGCGACAGGATGATCGAGCCGCCCGAGATCAGGAAGACGCCGCAGATCGCGGCGGCGATGATGCCGGCGGTGTAGACGGCCGACTCGAAACCGACGCCGATGCCGGCCAGCACCACGGTCGCCGGGCCGGTCAGCGAGGTGCGGGCGACGTGGATGGTGGGGCTGGAGTCGGTGCCGGTGAAGTAGCCGGTGAGCCACAGGATGACGCCGGCCAGCACGATGCCGATCGCCACCGAGGCCGCCGCCATCACCCGCGGGTCGCCCGACAGCGAGCGGACGGCTTCGGGCACGGCCGGCAGGTCGGCGAAGCTGCCCGGCAGGTAGACGAAGGCGGCCACCGCGGCCAGCACCGCGCCGGCGGCGGCCGAGGTGTAGAAGCCGCGGTTGATCGCGGTGAGGCCCGACTCGTCACCGCGGATGCGGGTGATCGCGATGCCCAGCACCGCGGTCAGCGCACCGATCGCCGGCACCAGCAGGGGGAACACCAGGCCCTGCTCACCGAAGGCGGCCTTGCCCAGGATCAGCGCGGCGACCAGGGTCACCGCGTACGACTCGAACAGGTCGGCGGCCATGCCGGCGCAGTCGCCCACGTTGTCACCGACGTTGTCGGCGATGGTGGCGGCGTTGCGCGGGTCGTCCTCGGGAATGGACTGCTCGACCTTGCCGACCAGGTCGGCGCCGACGTCCGCGGCCTTGGTGAAGATGCCTCCGCCGACCCGCATGAACATCGCCAGCAGCGCGGCACCGAAGCCGAAGCCCTCGAGCACCGACGGCGCCTGCTCGCGATACAGCAGCACTACGGCGGCGGCGCCGAGCAGGCCGAGGCCGACCACGCTCATGCCGACCACGCCGCCGGTGCGGAAGGCGATCTTGGCGCCCTCGATGCGGCCGTTGTCGCGCATCGCCGCGGCGGCGACCCGGACGTTGGCGCGCACCGCCAGCCACATGCCGAGATACCCGATGGCCGCCGAGAAACCGGCTCCGACCAGGAAGAACACCGAGCGACCGATCCGTACCGGCGTGTCGCCGGGCAGCAGGAAGAGCAGCCCGAATGCGATGATCGCGAAAATGCCGAGGGTGCGGAACTGCCGGCTCAGGTAGGCCGCGGCACCCTCTTGGACGGCGCGCGCGATCTCTTGCATCCGGGTGGTGCCTTCGTCCTCTGCGAGCACCTTGCGGCGCAGCCAGACGGCGTAGAGCAGGCTGATTGCCGCGATCCCGGCGATTGTCCAGACAATGGCCAGGCTCGTGGCGCCCAACTCGAGCATGCAATTCCTCCTCGACCGACGGCCGGAGACGGGGTGTCGTCCATCGGCTTCCCTGCGCGGGAAGTTCCGGGGAGTCTACGGGTCAACGGACGCCCGCGACAGCCAAACCGGCGAGTCGCGACGGCGAGTGATTATCTGAACGGAGAGCTTGCGAAATTGGCAGGGGTCCGGTTGGATCGCGACTGTCCGCAGTGCCGATCCCGAGGAGTCGTCCATGTCTGCCACCGCTATGAACCCAGCCTCCCGCGCCGCCGCGCTGAGCCGGATGGCGACCGAGGAGTTGGATGTCTTGGTGGTCGGCGGCGGCGTCACCGGTGCCGGCATCGCCCTGGACGCGGTCACCCGCGGTTTGCGGGTGGGCATCGTCGAGGGCCAGGACTGGGCCAGCGGCACGTCGTCGCGCTCCAGCAAGCTGCTGCACGGCGGCCTGCGCTACCTGCAGGCCCTCGATTTCAAGCTGGTCAACGAGGCGCTGCACGAACGTGAACTGCTGCTCGCGACCCTTGCGCCGCACCTGGGCAAGCCGGTGTCGTTCCTGTATCCGCTGACCAAGAAGTACATCGAGCGGCCCTACGTCGCGGCTGGCATCACGTTGTACGACGTGATGGCTCGGTTGGGCGCCAAGGCCACCTCCCCCTTCCACCGGCACCACACCCTCGCCGGCGTGCAGAAGCTGTTCCCCGACGTCCGGCCCGACGTGATGGTCGGCGCGATCCAGTACTGGGACGGCCGCGTCGACGACGCCCGGCTCACCCTCACCCTGGTGCGCACCGCCGTCGAGTACGGCGCGCTGGCCGCGAACCGCGTCCGGGTCACCGATTTCGTCAAGACCGACGGACGGGTCAGTGGCGCCGAGGTCACCGACCTGGAGAGCGGCGAGGACTTCACCATCAAGGCCAAGCACGTGATCGCCGCCGCGGGCGTGTGGACCGAGGCCACTCAGGACCTGGCCGAGGCGCAGGGCGGGTTGAAGGTGCTGGCCTCGAAGGGCATTCACATCGTGGTGCCGAAGGAGCGCCTGAACGGTGAGGTGGGCTTCATTCTGCAGACCGAGAAGTCGGTGCTGTTCATCATTCCTTGGGAGCGCTACTGGGTGATCGGCACCACCGACACCCCCTACGAGCAGGACTACGTCCACCCCGTCGCCTCGCAGGCCGATATCGACTACGTGATCGACCACGCCAATGTGGTGCTGCAGAAGCCGATCACCCGCGACGACGTGATCGGCACCTGGGCCGGGCTGCGGCCGCTGCTGCAGCCGGCCACCAAGGGTGACGGGACGGCGTCCACCAAGGTGTCGCGCGAGCACACCGTCACCGAGGCGGCCCCCGGCCTGGTCACCATCGCCGGCGGCAAGCTGACCACCTACCGGGTGATGGCCGAGGACGCGGTCGACTTCGCGCTGGGCGAGGCGCAGGCGAAGGCCCGCCCGTCGCAGACCAAGAAGACGCCGCTGATGGGCGCCGCCGGCTACTCGGCGTTGTCGGCGCAGGCCGACACGCTGGGCCGCGAGTTCGGCTGGGACGCCACCCGGGTGACCCACCTGCTGAACCGCTACGGCAGCGAGATCAACACCCTGATCGCGCAGTGCCGCGAACAGGAGGATCTGGCGAAGCCGGTCGAGCACGCCCCGGACTACCTGCGGGCAGAGTTCGCCTACGGCTGCACCCACGAGGGCGCGCTGCACCTGGAGGATCTGCTGGTCAACCGCACCCGGTTGACCTACGAGATCGCCGACTCCGGGCTGGCGGCGCTGCCGGAGATCGCGGCGCTGGCCGCCGAGAAGCTCGGCTGGGACGACGCCCGGCGCGACGCCGAGATCGCCGCCTACACGGCGCGCGTCGAGGCGGAGCGGGATGCAGCCAACCAGCCCGACGACGCGTCGGCGGCCCAGGCACGATCGGCGGCACCGGAGGTCGTGGACGCCGTCAGCTGACCTGGAGCGCCTCGCGCAGCAGCGTCGCGTAGGCGGCCTGTTCGTCCGCGGCGTACTTCGTCCGGGGCCAGAAGAAGCCGCGCAGGCCGTCGCCCTTGGACCGGGGCACGACGTGGACGTGCAGGTGCGGCACCGATTGGCTGACCACGTTGTTGATCGCCACGAAGCTGCCCTGCGCGCCCAACGCCGGCCCCATGGCGGCGGCGATCCTGCGGCAGGCGGTGATCAGCGGCAGCACCAACTCGTCGGGCAGGTCGAGCAGCGTGTCGACATGCCGGATGGGGCAGACCAGCACGTGCCCCTTGAACACCGGGCGGTGGTCGAGGAAGGCGATCACCTCGTCGGTGCGCAGCACCACTTCGGCGTCCAGCCGTCCCTCGATGATCGCGCAGGCGATGTCACGGTCGCTCATCGGGTCATTGTGCCCGCTGCTGTGGGTGAGCCGCGCTTCCCAGAAGACCCGATGACTTGGCAGAATGCCCGAAGGGGAACTACTTCGGGTCATCCGAAGGCAAAACGGGAGAATTGCATGACGCGCGATCTGCTGATCGTTAGTACGCGCGCGCTCACGGCCACAGACCTGGGCGCTTCGGTGGCGGCCGTACGCCAAGGGCAACCTTGGACGGTGACCGACGACGGCGATCACCTCACGCTCACCTACCGCGGGCGGCCGCTGCTGCGGCTGGCCGCCTCGACCCGGTTGTCGGACGAGACTCTGCCCCGCTGGCAGACCCGGCTGACCCTGATCGGCGACGAACCGGAACTCGGCCTCGAGGTGGGACGGGCGGTGGCCTGGGAGGCGGACGGCGATCTGACGGAGTTGCCGGACGGGACCCGCTAGGCGCTCGGGACCCAGTGAGCGTTCGGGACGCCGTCCAGCGGCACATCTGACCTGGCCCGGTCGACGGTCTCGCCCCTCAGACGGCGAGAGCACCGCGTAACTCGATCGTCACCATTGCCCCCATGACGACAGTGATCGGTTCACCCCTGGTCAAGCGGGGCCTGGCTGACATGCTCAAAGGCGGCGTCATCATGGACGTCGTCACTCCCGAACAGGCGCGGATCGCCGAGGATGCCGGGGCGGTCGCGGTGATGGCGCTGGAGCGGGTGCCGGCCGACATTCGGGCGCAGGGCGGTGTGGCGCGGATGAGCGACCCCGACCTGATCGCGGGCATCATCGACGCGGTCTCGATTCCGGTGATGGCGAAGGCCCGGATCGGGCATTTCGTCGAGGCCCAGGTGCTGGAGTACCTGAAGGTCGACTACATCGACGAGTCCGAGGTGCTCTCCCCCGCCGACTACAGCCACCACATCGACAAGCACGCCTTCACGGTGCCGTTCGTCTGCGGCGCCACCAATCTCGGCGAAGCGCTGCGGCGGATCGCCGAGGGTGCGGCGATGATCCGGTCCAAGGGTGAGGCCGGCACCGGTGACGTGTCCGAGGCGACCAAGCACATCCGCACCATCCGGCGGCAGATCGCCGAGCTGAGCGCGCTGGCGAAGTCGTCGCCCGACGAGCTGTACGTGGCGGCCAAGGAACTGCAGGCGCCGCTCGACCTGGTCCGCGAGGTGGCCGAGACCGGTGCCCTCCCGGTGGTGCTGTTCACCGCCGGTGGCGTGGCGACACCGGCCGACGCTGCGCTGATGATGCAACTCGGCGCGGACGGCGTGTTCGTCGGCTCGGGCATCTTCAAGTCAGGCAACCCGGCCGCCCGTGCGGCCGCGATCGTCAAGGCGACTGCCCGGTTCGACGACGCCGCGGTGATCACTGAGGCGTCCCGTGGGCTGGGCGAGGCGATGGTCGGCATCTCGGTGGCCGACGTCCCGGCGCCGCACCGGCTGGCCGAGCGGGGCTGGTGACTCTCCCTTCCGGCTCTGGCTCGCCCGGATCGGGTGGGCCGACGGTCGGACTGGTCGCCCTGCAGGGCGGCGTCCGGGAGCATCGACTGATGCTGGAGTCGCTCGGCGCACGGGTGGTGCCGCTGCGCAGCGGCGACGACCTGGTCGGGTCGGACGGCGTCCGGGTGGACGCGGTGCTGTTGCCGGGCGGCGAGTCGTCCACGATCGACAAGCTGCTGCGGATGTTCGGCCTGTTCGAACCGCTGCGGACGGCGATCGCAGCGGGACTGCCGGCGCTGGGGACCTGCGCGGGGCTGGTGCTGTTGGCCCGCGAGGTGGACGACCGGGCGCCCGGGCAACAGTCGCTGGGCGTCCTGGACGTCACGGTGCGCCGCAACGCGCTCGGTTCGCAGGTCGATTCCGCCGAGACCGAACTGGACAGCACCCTCGGCCCGGTTCGGGTGGCGTTCATCCGAGCCCCGATCGTCACCCGGGTGGGTCCGGGCGTCGAGGTGCTGGCCAGGCGCGACAGCCAGGTGGTCGCCGTCCGGCAGGGGGCGATGACCGGAGTCTCGTTCCATCCGGAGCTGACCGGCGAGCCGGTCTTCCATCGGCAGTTGCTCGCCGACGCGGTCTCGGTACGGGTCAATCCACCGGCGAGGTGACCGGTTTCGCCGGCAGTGCGAAACACACCCCGATCGCCACCACCGTGAACCCGACGGCCCACCAGAAGGCGGTGCCGAATCCCTGGGCGATGGCGGCGACGCCGTCCGCGCCGTTCACCGCGCCCTCCAGGATGACCGCGAGGACGGCGGTTCCGAAGGCGCCGCCCAACTGCTGAGCGAGCCGGGTGATGATGCTGGCATGCGGCACCTCGTCGCGTTCCAGGCCGACGAAGCCCACCGACATCACCGGGATCATCACCGCACCCATGCCGAAACCCCGCACCAGCAGCACGGCCATCAGCCACCACTGGCCGGTGTCGGCGCCGGCCATGGCGAACGGGATGGTGCCGAGCCCCATCACGACGAATCCGCCGATCGCCACCACCCGCGCCCCGACCGCGTCGGTGAGCTTGCCGGCCAGGGAACGGCTCAACAGGGCCCCGACACCCTGCGGAATAAGCAGCAACGCCGCGGTCAGGGCGTCCGCGCCGCGGACGACCTGGAAGAACAGCGGCAGCAGCAGCATCGCGCCGTACAGCGACGCACCGGACAGGAACAGCACCGCCGTGGATGAGGCGACCGAGCGCCGACGCAGCAGACTCACGTCGACCAGGGCAGCCTCGGGCCGCCGCAGCTGGGTGATCAGGAACGCCACCAGCAGCATGGCCCCACCTACCACCGGGGCCCAGACGTCCAGCCGGGTGAAGCCGCCGTCCTGGCTGACATTGGACAGGCCGTAGAGCATGCCGACGAGGGCCGGTGACACCAGCAGCACGCCGACCCAGTCCAGCATCGGTTTGCCGCGCGGCGGGTCGGAGGGAATCAGCCGCCAGGCCAGCGCCAGGCCGACCAGGCAGAACGGCACGTTGACCCAGAAGATCCAGCGCCAGTCGAGATAGTTCAGGATCAGCCCGCCGATGGTCGGTCCCAGGATCGGTCCGAGCGCGGCGGGCAGGCTGATCATCGCCATCAACCGTCCGAGGGCGACGCCACCGGGCACCTGCTGGATCGCCAGGGTCGCCATCAGCGGCATCATCAGCCCGCCCCCGATGCCCTGAACCACGCGGAAGGCGATCAGGCTCGGCGCGTCCCAGGCCAGGCTGCAGGCGATCGAGGCGATGCCGAAGATGGTCAGCGCGATCATCCAGAGCCGCTTGCCGCCCAACCGCGCCTGCGCCCAGCCGACCACCGGAATGGCGACGCCGAGCGCCAGCAGGTAACCGGTGGTGACCCACTGGATGGTGCTGACCGGGACCGCCAGATCGACGGCGAGCGTTTTCAGGGCGATGCTCATGATCGTGCTGTCGAAGATGACCGCCAGCCCACCGACCAACAGCACGATCGCGGTGACGATGGCGTTGCGCGGGACCGCCGGGGCGGTGATAGCGGTCGATGACTGAGCCATGCCGACTCCTTAAGAGACATTGTCGTATCTAATATGGAGAGTACGTCGCGGCGGTAAGATACACAAATGGATCTTGAGGACGGTGTCTGCCGACGTCGCGGGAGAGCCCTGGAGCAAGCCATCCTGGCGGCCGGTTGGGAACAACTCGCCGAGCGTGGCTACGGGGCCTTCACCATCGACGCCGTCGCTGAGCGCGCCGGCACCAGTCGCTCGGTGATCTACCGGCGCTGGCCCGACCGTGAGGCGTTGGCAGAGGCGGTCCTCGGCTTCGCCCTGCAACAGGATCCGGTGGCCGCACCCGACACCGGGAGTTTGCGCGGCGACATGATCGAACTGCTGCGCCGCTTCAACGCCGCACGCAGTCCGCTCGTGCCGATGATGAGCGTGCTGATCGCCGCGCACTTCCAGGAGTCGGGCCGCACGCTCGCCGACGTCCGGCGGATCGTCCTGGGCGAGCGGCACCACGACGCGCTCGCCGAGGTCATCGATCGCGCCGTCGGACGCGGTGAGATCGATCCCGCGCGGCTCACCCCCCGGGTGCGCACGGTCGCGGTCGACCTGGTCCGCCAGGAGTTCCTGATGACCCTCAAGCCGCTACCCGAGGACGAGATCACCGCCATCGTCGACGAGGTGTTCCTGCCATTGGTGCGGCCCTAGTGGTGCCCGATCGACGGCCCTAGTGGTGCCCGATCGATAGGTCGCGCACTGATCGATACTCTGAGCAGATGCCGGATCCGCTCCGCATCGCCTTCGTGTCGATGCACACCTCGCCCGCCGACCTACCGGGTTCCGGTGATGCCGGCGGAATGAACGTCGTCGAGCACCACCAGGCGCTCGGACTGGCCCAACTCGGGCACCGGGTGGACCTGATCACCCGCCGCAGCGACCCCGGCCAACCTGACCTGGTCGAACTGTCGGACGGCGTCCGGTTGCTGCACTTGCCGGCCGGGCCGCCCGAACGACTCGCGAAGAGCCTGATCGACGCCCACATCGAGGAATTCTCGGCCGGGCTGGCAGCGTTGGGCGGGGGCTACGACGTGCTGCACTCGCACCACTGGATGTCGGGCGTGGCCGCGCTGCCGGTGGCCCGCGCGTGGGGCGTCCCGCATGTGCAGAGCTTCCATTCGGTGGCCGCGCTGCCCGGCTCGGCGCTGTCGGAGGGCGAGCCGCCCGAGTCGCCGGCCCGGGTGCCGGGCGAACGGCTGGTCGCCACCGAATCGGACGCCGTGATCGCGATCAGCGCCGCCGAGGCCCGCACCGTGGTGGAGCGCTGCGGCGCCGACCCGGATCGGGTGGTGATCGTGCCACCCGGAGTTGATCGGAGCATCTTCCACCCGGGTTCGCCTCCGTTGGTCGAGCTTGTCGAGACCCATCCCTCACCCACGCAGCCTGCCGGACCACCGCTGGTCGAGCCTGTCGAGACCCCAGCCCCGCTGGTCGAGCTTGTCGAGACCCCAGCCGCGCCCGCCCAGCCCGCCGGGCCGCCGCTGGTCGAGCTTGTCGAGTCCCCTGCCGCGCCCGCCCAGCCCGCCGGGCCGCCGCTGGTCGAGCTTGTCGAGACCTCTGCCGCGCCCGCCCAGCCCGCCGGACCGCCGCTGGTCGAGCTTGTCGAGACCCCTCCGTCGGCCCCCTCCACCAACCCTCACGGCTACCTGCTCTACGCCGCTCGCCTGCAGCCGCTGAAGGGGCCTGACCTGGCGATCGGCGCACTCGCCGAGGTGCCGGCCGAGTTGCGGCCCGATCTGCTGATCGCCGGTGATGTCTCGGCTGACTTCGCCGCCTACCAGGCCGACCTGTATGCCCTGGTCGAGGCGCACGGGCTGAGCGGCGCCGTCCACTTCATCGGTCCGCAGCCGCGGGAGAAGCTCGCCGAACTGATGCGCGGCGCCCGGATCGTGCTGGTGCCGTCGCACTCGGAGACCTTCGGCCTGATCGCGCTGGAGGCCGAGTCGTGCGGGACGCCGGTGATCGCGTCCGCGGCCGGCGGATTGCGTGAGGCCGTGGTGCACGGCGAGACCGGACAGCTGATGGACTCGCGGCAACCCGAGGACTGGGGCACCGCCATCACCCGACTGCTGGCCAAGCCGCAGCGGCTGGCCAGGATGGGCGTGGTGGCGCAGATCCATGCTCGTCGGTTCGACTGGGGTTGGACGGCGCGACTGCTCGAGCTGCACTACCGGGCGCTGCGATGAGCGGCCCGTTCGAAGGTGTCAGCCGAGTGGTCTTCGCCCATGCGCATCCCGATGACGAGACGTTGGCGACCGGTGCGCTGATTCAGCACCTGACCGAGGCTGGTCTCGAGGTGTCGGTGGTGACGGCGACCCGCGGTGAGCGCGGCGAGGTGGTCGCCGGTTCGGGCGCACCCCCGGCCGGAAGCCCCGAGCTGGACGCCCACCGTGAGGCTGAGCTGACGGCAGCTTTGGCGGCACTGGGTGCCGAGGGACCGTTCTTCTTGGGCGAGCCGCCGGCCCGGGCGTCCGGCTTGTCGCCGCGACGCTACGTCGATTCGGGCATGCGCTGGGTGACTCCGACCGTCGCCGGCCCGGGCGAGGACGCCGGTCCGGACGCCTTCACCTCGGCAAGCGTGGCCGAAGCAGCAGCTGACCTGGCGGCGTTCTTGACGTCGGGGCGTACCGACTTGGTAGTCAGCTATGAAGCCGACGGAGGCTACGGCCACCCCGACCACGTCCACATGCATCACGTCGCGAAGGCTGCGGCTGACCTTGCCGGCATCGGTTTCGCCGAGGTGATCTCGATCCCCCGGGACGGCACCCCGCCCGATTCCACCGACGTCACCTGGTTCGACCGTTCGGACTATTTGCCACAGCTGTTGCCGGCCCTACACGCCCACGCGTCCCAGTTCACCGTGGACGGCCGCGACGCCATCCACTCCGGCGGCCAGCGCGAGCCGCTCCAGTTACGCACCGGCATCCGCAGAGCCTGAGCAACACCCTGCCGCCACCCCTGGCCGAGCTGCTGAGACTCCGTACAACCCCGTTGGTCGAGCTTCTGCCCCGCCACCGTCGGTCGACCTTGTCGACCCCTCGCGGCGCTGCACTGGTCCCTTCGTCATCCCGGACTTGATCCGGGATCTC
>NZ_JAPUED010000134.1 GCF_027492755.1 Micropruina sp.
TCTCTGACTTGGTCTGGACGTCGGTCAGGATCTTCTGCACCTCACCGGGCTGGATATCCCATGCGGACATGATCAGCTCCCCTCATGCTCGTCTCGCCAGTTGCCCGCCGAGGCCCTGCGCGATCGCCTCGGCGAGCCGGACGCCGCGTCCGTCGTCGCCGAGCGGGATGGTCAGGTCGGTCCACAGCGCGAACGCCGTGGGCGGCGCAATCAGCGCGGCGGCGGCCTCGGCGGCCCGCATTACCGGCCTGGTCCGGAACACGCACAGCAGCGGGTCGCCGCCGGCATCCACGAACTGCCGGATGTCGCCGCCGCGGAACTCGATGTAGGCACCCTCGGGATGCACGGTGGCGGCCAGCGTGGTGATCCGTTCGGTGGTCGGCTCCACGTCGCTCAGCAGGGTGTACTCGTGTGGCATCTCAGGGCCTCCATGCCAGTCCGGCGACCTGTTGCACCCGCTCGACGCCCAGGTCGTGGGCGAAGGCGATCAGCTGCGACCAGGAGCCCTGGTCGGTGCGCGAGAACCGGACCAGCAGGCTGGGCAGCCGCGGCCGTCCCAGCACCAGCACGTCGTGGCGCTGCCGCAGCCCGTCGATCTCGGCGGCCAGGTCGTGCACCGCACGCGGCCCCAGCAGCACCGCCAGCGGCACCTCGGGACGCCGGATGCCCACGGTCTGCACCACCCCGGGCGCCACCTCGGCCAGCGAGACGAACCCGATGGTCGGCTGATGGGCCGCCTGCACCGCCATCAGGGCGCGGGTGGCGGCCTCGACCAGTGGCGCCAGCTGGTTCGGGTAGTCGCCGATCGGCGTCCCGCCGGTGACGTGTTCGAGGATTCCGCGCCGGGTCCGGCTGGCGGTGATGGCGGCGTAGGAGCCGTCGCCGGCACGGGCGTGCAGCACGTCGGAGTCGGGCATGCCGCGCCGGGCGGTCTCGGTCACCCGCTGCACGTCGAACGGCTCCAGCAGCGGCTCGGTGAGCCCCCACAGATCGAAGCCGGGCCCACCCAGGGCGCTCTGGACGGTGCCGGCCAGCTCGCCGACCCGGGTCTGTTCGGCCGCCCGCTGGTGGCCGAACACGTCGTAGCCGAGTACTGCCTGCGGGTGCGCCTGGGCGGCGGTGAAGCCGGGCTGCCGCTCGCCGGCATGGAGTTCACCCGACCACAGCTCGGTGAAGCCGCCGATCCGGTAGCCGCTGAGGCCGTCGAAGACGCAGTCCGCCGTCCGGACCGCCCAGAAGGCGCCCGATCGGTTCAGCGCCAGGGTGGCCAGCGGGCTGATCCGGACGTCGGGGCCGGTGACCAGCACGGGGCGCAGTCCTTCGCTCACCGACCACTGCAGGAAGGAATCCAGCGGGTCGCTGAGCAGGACATGCGAGGTCTGTGCGACGTAGACCGCGTACTCGTCGGTCCATTCGTCGGCGAGGGGATGGATGATCTTCATCGTCAGGGCAGGTACGACTTCGCCCGGGTGAGGGTGGCGACGGCGATGTCGTCGTTCTGGGCGAGTGATTCGCGCAGCAGCTTGATGATCGCCTTCACCTCGTCGCCGGCATCGCGCCACTGCTTCTCCATCGCGGCGTACTCGTCGCTGACGCCGTCGGCCTGGTAGTCGGCCATCGCGGTGTCGACGTCCTGCTGGCGCCGGCCGAGCGCCGCCTCGAGGTTGCCAGCGGCGGTGTCGAAATCGTCCTGCACCTGCTGCGAGGCGCCGACGTCGTGGGCATTCCGGTCGGAAGCGTAAGCCATGGTCTGAAGTCCTTTCAGCGGGGGCCGAAGCGGCCGATGGCCTCGACGCCGGCGAAGTTCGCCGAGCCCTCGTTGGCCCGATGGGTGTCGGCACCCTCCTGGGCACCCTGGATGAACGACTGGCTCTGGCCGTCGATCGAGCCGCAGATGCCGACCAGTGCGCTGTTCAGCGTGTCGGCCACCTCGTCGCTCTTGGCCTTGAATTTGTCGAAGGCGTCCTTGGCCGGGCCGGCCAGCTTGTGCTGCAGCGGGTCGGCGGCACGGATGAATGTGTTCACCAGGCTGCGCAGGTCATCGGACTCGGTCGATGTCTTCTGGCTGAGTGTGGTGAGGGTCTCGGTGCCCATGTCGAACTTCATCGCAACCCCATCAGGTAGTGGTTTCTGCCGCCACGGTAGGTAGCTCGCGGCGTCCGCACCATGGGGAGCACTCCCCGGCGGCGGCCCTCACGCTAGGCAGGGATCGGGTCACTCACCGGGCCCTCGCACAGGGGCTGGACGGGGAGTGCTCCCCGCCGGGGAGAACTCTCCATCGGGTCTGACCGGGCGGGCGGTTATCGTCGGGACGCTCCCGATCGAAGGCCTCCGATGACCATGCTCACCCGCTCCCGGCGCGACCTGGCGCGCGCCCTGGCGGCTGCGGAGGTCGTGGTGGCCGGCCCCGGACGCCGCTGGGCCGCGCTGGGTGCCGAAGCCGGGCTGGCGCTGGCATCGCTGCTGGTGGTGCCGCTGCTGGGACTGACCGGGACGCCGTCCGCTGTCGGCTGGATCGTCGGCGGACTGGGGGTTCTCGCGGTCGCGACCGGGTTCGTGCTGGACGCCGTCCGCACCGGGCAGACACCGGTCCGCCGCCGGCTCGGGTTGCGCACCACGTCGGTCGACGAGCCGCTGCCGCCGTCCGCGTCCGCGCTGTTCGGACGGCGCACCTCCACCGCCGACCTGCGGGCCGGACGCGATCCGCTGCTGATCGTGCCGCCGGTACCGGAGCCCGCCATCGAGCCCGCGACGGAACGCCCGGCCTGGCGTCCACCGGCGGCGCCGGCCACCGGCGCCTGGCGGCTGGAACTGGACGACGGGGGCGAGTTCCCGATCACCGGCGCCACCCTGCTGGGCCGCGACCCGGGCAGTTCGATGGATGCCGACCACGCCCTGCTGACCATTCCCGACCTGAGCCGCAGCATCTCCCGGGTGCATGCCCTGGTGGAACCCGGCGACGACTGCCTGTGGCTGACCGACGCGGGCACCACCAACGGCACCCGGGCGGCCTCGCCGTCGGCGTCCGGGGGCACCGTGATCGAACGCTGGCTGCGCCCCGGCGAGCGGGCCGCGATCCGGGTCGGGGGCACCATCCACCTGGGCGACCGCACGCTGCGGGTCGCCCGTTCCGGCTAGGAGACGCATGCAATCGGAGCAGATCCTGATCGAAACCAGCCGGACGCACCGTCGCCGGCTGGGTGCGGCGCTGGCCTTCGGCACCCTGGACGAGCGACGCGCGGCCAACACCAACGGCAAGCGGGCACTGGGGTCGATCGTGACGGCCGCGGTGGCCTGCGCGGCGATGGTCGGCACCAGCTTCGTGGTCGACCTGCTGGGCCGGCAGCGCGAGGAGCAGGCCGTCGCGTCGTTCCGGGCGGCGCTGGCCTCCAATCCGCTCAAGCCCGGCGGCGACTGGGTGCAGGACGACCGCACCGGCTTCCTGCGGAACCGGCGCACCGGAGTGATCGTCGATCCGCAGACCGGCTACGTGGTGGACGCCCGCAGCGGGCTGGCCCGCGATCCGCAGGGCCGGCTGATCGACCCCCGGATCGACTGGTACATCGACCCGAAGACCGGCTACTACACCGACCCGGCGACCGGGCTGACCATCGACCCGAAGACCCAACAGATCGTGCGTACCCGATGAGCGACTACACCCGGCTGACCCTCCGCGGCAGCAGCACCGCGGCCGACCTGGTGCTGCCCTCCGACGAACCGCTGGCGGCGATGCTGCCGGACATCCTGCGGCTGCTCGACGAACCCGCGGCACCCGCCCGTCCGCTCACCCTGGTGACCGTGCTGGGCGAGCAGCTGAACACCTCGCTCAGCCTCGCCGAACAGAGCGTGCACCAGGGCGCGATCGTCTCGCTGGTCCGGCTGGACGAGGCCCCCGCACCGCCCGAGGTGGCCGACATCACCCAGCTGGCCGGCGACTCGGTCGCCGACCGGGCCGACCGCTGGCGGCGGGAATGGGCGGTGCTGGCCGCCGCGCTCGCCTGCCTGGTGATCGGACGCCTCGGCGGCACCGAGCTGGCGGCGTCCGGCATGCCTGCGTGGTGGCTGATCGGCGTCGCTGTCGTGCTCGCCGGGGCGGCGATTGCCCTGGCCCGGCGGGGTGGGCATGGTGCCGGCTGGGTGGTCACCGCGTTGGCCGCCGGCCTGCTGGCCGCCCCGGTCGGCGTCCTGACCGGGCTGTCGGACGCCGCCGCGACCGGCGCCTGGCTGGGTGCCGTCGCAGCGCTGCTCGCCACCGTCGCCCAGTTCGGCTACGCCGACCGCGGCATCGCGCTCGGCGGGGTGTGCGGCGCCGTCCTGGTGGCCGGCTGGGCAGCGCTGGGGCTGGCCGGGATGACCGTGCCCGGAGCCGCCGGCACGATCGCCCTGGTCGCCACTCTCGGCCTCGGGCTGCTGCCCGGTGTGGCGATGACCGTCGGTGGCCTGACCGGGCTGGACGACCGGGTGATCGAGGGCGGCACGGTGCGCCGTCCGGACGCCGCCGCGGCCGTCGCCGCCACCCACCGTGGCCTGAACGGGGCGTGTCTCGCGCTCGGCGCGGTGATCGGGGCAGCCGGGTATCGGCTCGGCGCGACCCCCGACGGCTGGGCGATGGGCCTGGCCGCGGCGGTGGCCGTCGTGGTGGTGTTGCGGGCCCGGGTGTTGCCGCTGGCGCCGCAACGGCTGGCCTGTTTCGCGGCGGCGACGGCGATCGCCGCCGGGCTGGCGGTCAGCGGTTTCCTGCTCGCCCCCAGCTGGACGCTGGCCGGGCTCGGCATGCTCGCTGTCGCGCTGGTGGGCGCGATCGGCCTGCGGCTGAGCGACCAGTTGCGGGCCCGGCTCTCCCGTCTCGGCAACACCTGCGAGTTCCTCGCGGTGCTGGCCGGCGTCCCGCTGCTGCTCGGACTGCTCGGCGTCTACGCCGACCTGTTGGCGGCGTTCTGATGTCCCGCACCAGCAGCTCACTCGCTTCGCCGGCCCATCCGGCGCCGCCCGTCGCCCCGGCGCCCTCCACCCACCCCGCGACCCCGCGTTCCGTCATCCCGGCGCACGCCGGGATCTCCTCCCGCGGCCTACTCACCAGCTTCGACGCCGTCCTGCGCAGCTGCCTCCCGGGCCGGGGCGATCGCCTGATCGCCTTGGACGCCGCCATCCGTGCCCCGCTCGCACTCAGCACCCGGGTCGGCGTCCTGGGCGCCACCCCGGGCGCCCAGACCGCCATGGTGGGCGGACTGCTCACCGCGGTGCTGGCGGCCCGCCGTCCGCACCGGGTGCTGGCGGCGTCCGCCCACGACGCGGAACCGGGCATCGGCTGGTTCGCCGGCATCACCGGGCCGGCGACGTCCGATGAGACCGCGATCGCCCGCCGGGCCACCGCCCGGACGGGGGCCGAGGCCACCGACGGACTGGCGCAGGCCACCGGCGGCGGCTGGGCGATCGACCTGGCCGGCCGGGCCGACCGGTGGTGGGACGCCGTCGCCCCGATCAGCCGGTTCTTCGACTTCGTGGTCACCGATTGGGGCTCCCCCATGGGCCTGAACGACGTCCGGGCCGCCGGTGGGGTTCTGCTGGTGGTGGCCGAGGGCACCCTCGAGTCGCTGCGTGCTGGAGTGGAGCTGAAAGCCCGGCTGGACGGAGCGGACGCCCCAGTGCTGCTGGCGGTGCTCGACCGCGGGGATGCACCGCGCGGGCTGGCTGAGGTGGCGCGGGTGAACGGGGCGAGTTGGCTGCCGGGCGGTAGAGGTCTCGACAAGCTCGACCAACGGGGCCAGGGTCTCGACAAGCTCGACCAACGGGGGCGGGAGCAGGGCCTCGACAAGCTCGACCAACGGAAGCGGCGGCTTGGCTACGCCACCACCACCGCGGTGCTCGAACTGGCTGCTCGGGTGGTGGCCGCCGCGGCACCCGTCCCAGCGACACCGACCCGAACGGAGGCCTCCCGATGACGGTCCTGGTGCATCGCCCGACCCGCTCCACGCTGCCGGTCGCCGAACCCGAGCCGGAGACGCTCGCCGCGCCCCCGCCGGTGGTCAGCGAGGCGGGCGGCTTCCCGCTGCAGTTCCTGCTGCCGATGGTCGGCGCCATGTCGTCGGTGATCATGATGGTGGTGATGCGGAACGGCCAGCCGCTGTTCCTGCTGATCGCCGGCGTCATCTTCGTGCTGGCGCTGGTCGCGGGTCTCGGCTTCGCGCTCAGCTCCCGCGGGCGAAAGGCGGCCGAGCAGGCGGCGCAACGCACCCGCTACCTCGACTACCTGGAGCGGCTGCGGCGTGACCTGCAGGGTCGCAGCGACGAGGTACGGGACGCCGCCAGCCTGCTGCACCCCGATCCGGACGCGCTGCTCTCCCTGGTGCGCGACCCGGAACGGCTGTGGGAGCGGCGGCGCCGCGACGACGACTTCCTGACCGCCCGGATCGGGGTCGGCGATCTGCCCTGGTTCCGGCTCACCGTGCCGCCCGCGGAGTCGCCGGTGCAGCCGCAGGATCCCTATCTGCTGGCCGAGGCGACCACGGTGACCGACCGGTTCGGCACCGTGCCGGGCATGCCGGTCACCACGGCGCTGCGTAACGCGCATCGGATCGCGATCATCGGCGACCGGATGCCGGCGGTGGCGCTGGCCCGTGCCCTGGTCGGCCAGTTGGCCGCCGTCCATTCCCCCGACGACCTGCAGCTGGCCCTGGCCGCCGCGCCGGAGCGGATGCCGGACTGGCGCGGCTTCGACCTGCTGCCGCACACCCAGGACGCCGAGCTGTTCGACGGCCCGGTGCCCGCCCGCCGGGTCGCCGAATCGATGGCCGCCCTGGGCCAGGTGCTCGGCCAGACCTTGACCGACCGGCTGCAGCAGGCCCACACCTCGCGGCGCACCGGCACCACCGGATCGGCCCCGCCACGACTGTTGGTGGTCGCCGACGAGCACGGCGCGCAGGCGTCCGGGGTGCCCGGCGGACAGAGCGCGGCCGAACTCGGCGTCACCCTGCTGCATCTGCTGGCCGACCGGCTCGACGAACCCGACGACGTCGATGCCCGGATCACCCTCGGCGAGAACTCCGCGACGCTCGAGGTCGCCCCGGGGACGCCGGCCGCGACCACCCTCACCTTCACCCCGGACGCGCTCAGCGAGCCAGGTTTCAGCGGTCTGGCCCGCGGCCTGGCCGCGTTGCGGCTGTCCCGGATCGCCGGACGCCAGGACGACTCCGGCGAAGCGGTGATGGAGCTCGAGGCCCTGCTCGGTGTCGAGAGCCCCAGCCAGATCGACGTCGAGCGGCTGTGGCGGCCGCGCGTCCCGGCCGACTTCCTGCGGGTGCCGTTCGGCCTGGACGACCACGGCAACCCCGTCCAGCTCGACCTGAAGGAGAGCGCCCAGTTCGGCATGGGCCCGCACGGCATCTGCATCGGCGCCACCGGGTCGGGCAAGTCCGAGATGCTGCGAACGCTGATCCTGTCGCTGGCGATGGCGCATCCGCCCGAGGACCTCAGCATGATCCTGGTCGACTACAAGGGTGGCGCCGCGTTCGCCCCGTTCGCCGGCCTGCCGCACCTGGCCGGGCTGATCGACAACCTGGCCGACGACCCGCAGCTGACCACCCGGGCCCGGGCGTCCATCGCCGGCGAGGTGGTCCGCCGCCAGCAGCTGCTCAAGGACGCCGGCTCGTCGCCGTCCATCACCCACTACCGGCAGCTGCGCGCCGACGAACGCCCCGAGCTGCCGCCGATGCCGCACCTGTTCGTGGTGATCGACGAGTTCGGCGAACTGCTCACCGCCGAGCCGGAGTTCATCGACCTGTTCCTGCAGATCGGCCGGATCGGCCGTTCCATCGGCGTCCACCTGCTGCTGTCCAGCCAGCGGATCGAGGGCGGCAAGCTGCGCGGCCTGGACACCTACCTGTCCTACCGGCTGGGGCTGCGGACCTTCAGCGACGCCGAGTCGCAGGTGGTGCTGAACACCCCGGACGCCTTCCACCTGCCCGCGCTGCCCGGCTACGGCTACCTGAAGGTGGACACCACCGTCTACACCCGGTTCCGCTCCGGCTACGTCTCCGGGCCGTCCGCGCAGGTGGTGCGGGCGCCGGTCGCCGACGTCCGGCCGCGGCCGTTGCTGGTTCCCGTCTACAACGGGGTGAAGGCGGACGCCGACGAGCCGGACCGGCCGCTGGAACTGCGCCGTCCGGACACCGGGGTGACGTTCGTCGAGGCCTCGGTCGCCGAGTTGCGCGATGACGACCGGCTGACCCGGCCGGTGTGGCTGCCGCCGCTGCCGGAACGGCTCGCGCTGGGGTCGCTGATCGGTGGTGCCACACCGCCGCCGCTGCAGGTGGTGGTCGGGCTGACCGACGACCCCACCAAGCAGGCGCAGGCGCCGCTGAGGCTCGACCTGACCCGGGCCGGTGGGCATCTGGTGATCGTCGGCGCACCGCAGTCGGGGCGGTCCACCCTGCTGCGCACCCTCGCGGTGTCGACCTGTCTGACCCACACACCGCGCCAGGTCGCGATCTACGGCATGGACCTGACCGGCGGCGGCTTACAGCGGTTGGAGGACTTCCCGCACGTCGGCGGCGTGGTCACCCGCGGCAACCGGGACAAGCTGCGCCGGCTGCTGGAGGAACTGTCGGTGATGCTGGCCCAACGTGAGGCGGTGTTCGCCGACCGCGGCATCGACTCGCTGGTCGAGCTGCGGACGCTGCACGCCCAGGGCCGGGTTCCGGAGCTCCCGGCGGCCGACATCGTGCTGCTGGTGGACGGCTTCGGCGCGCTGCGCAGCGACTTCGAAGAACTCGAGGAGCTGTTCGTCGACATCATGCAACGGGCGTCCAGCTACGGCATTCACCTGGTGCTGACGCTGACCCGGTTCAGCGAGCTGCGGCTGGCCCACCAGGCGCTGTTCGGCAACCGGATCGAACTGCGGCTGAACGACCCCGCCGACTCGGGCATCGACCGCAAGCTGTCGGCGGTGCTGCCCGCCGACACCCCCGGACGGGCGCTGCTCACCGACAAGAACCTGGCCCAGATCGCGCTGCCGGTGCTGGACGAGGTGCCGGACACAGAGATCGCCGACGAGCTGCAGCAGCTGGCCGCGCAGGCCGCCCGGTCGTGGAACGGTCCGGCCGCTGCGCCCATCCGGCTGCTGCCGCTGGAGCTCTCCCCCAGCGAACTGCCGGACCGCTTCGACGAGCCGGACGCCGTCCCGCTCGGCCTGCGCCAGGACACCATGGAGGCCGCGCTGTGGGACTTCACCGGCGCCGATCAGCACCTTTTGGTGCTGGGCGACGCCAAATGCGGCAAGAGTTCACTGCTGCGCACCGTGGCGGCCGGGCTGATGGAGCGGTTCACCGCCGACGAGCTCGCCATCGCGGTGATCGACATCCGCGGCCACGTGCCCTCGATCATCGCCGACGAGTACCTGGCCGCGCACGCCCGGACGGCCCAGCAGGCCCGCGCGCTGGCGGCGTCCATCGCCGGTGAACTGGAGCAGCGCCCCGGCCGCTCGGCTGAGGAACTGGATCGGTCGCCGCGGATCGTGGTGCTGGTCGACGACTACGACATCGTCAGCGCCGGCGGCACCGACCCGCTCGGACCGCTGCTGGCCCACCTGCCCAGCGCCCGCGACCTGAAGCTGCACCTGATCATCACCCGTCCGGTGGCCGGGGCGTCCCGGGCGATGTACGACCGGGTGCTGCAGGTCACCCGGGACACCGGCGGCTCGCTGCTGCTGATGTCCGGTGAGCGCAGCGAGGGCCAGATCCTGCCCCGGGTCTACCCCGAGCGCTTCCCGCCCGGACGCGGCCGCTTCGTCCGCCGCGGCGAACGCCCGCACATCGTCCAGGTGGCGCTGCCGTAGCCCGTCATCTGCCGATGATCTCGGCCAGCAACTCGCGCACCGCGTCCGGCTGGTCGAGCCAGGGCCGGTCGCCGGCGTCCATCACTATCCGTTTGCGAGCGATGGGGATCCGGTCGGCCAACCGCAGCACCCCGTCCACCGGACGCGGGTCGGCCGTGCCGTGGACCAGGTAGACCGGGCACTGGGTGCCGGCCGCCCAGCCGATCAGGTCGGCGTCCGCGTAGTTCCGCGTGCCGTCCGCCGAAGCGTTCTCGCCGATCCCGGCACCGCTCAGCTCACCGATCACACTCACTCGCTCGGGATGGACGGCGGCGTAGGCCAGTGCCAGCGCGCCACCGTCGGCACCGTGCGCGATCAGCACGATGCGCTCCAACCCCCACTGTTCGCGTTGTCGATCAAGACCGGCGACCTCGTCATCGATCGCAGGCGACCCACCGCGATAGCGATG
>NZ_JAPUED010000135.1 GCF_027492755.1 Micropruina sp.
CATGCCTCACCGCACAGGTTGCGTCGCCGAGGGTGAAACCGTGCTCGACCTCGTCGGCGTCGTCGGTGAACCGGCCGGTGGGCTGCAGACCGCCGATTTCGAAGTCGGCCCAGACGTCCGCGTCGTGCAGCAGCGCGAACCCGGTACCGTCGTCCCGGACCCGGATCGCGAACGCACCCCAGCGCATCAGCCGGTCCGGTCAGCGCCGCCGCTGGCAGCGTGGGCACCAGTACAGGTTGCGGCCTTCGAGCACCTGGGTGCGCACCGGGGTGCCGCAGACCAGGCAGGGCAGGCCGGCGCGGCGGTATACGTACACCTCGCCGCCGTGCCGGTCGACGCGGGGGTCGCGGCCCATCGCCTCGGGCATGTGTTCGTCGCGCACCGTGTCGATCCGGCCGTCCCGGACGCCGAGTCGCAGCAGCACCACCAGGTCGGCCCAGACCGCGTTCCAGGTGCGCCGCGAGATCGTCCTGCCCTCTTTGAACGGGTTGATCCGGTGCCGGAACAGCACCTCGGCGCGGTAGATGTTGCCGACGCCGGCGGTCACCGCCTGGTCCATCAGGAGGGAGGCGATGCTGCGCCCGGACCGGGAGATCTTCGCCCACGCCTTCTCACCGGTGCATTCCGGACGGATCGGATCGTCGCCGGCTTTGGCCATCACTTCGTCGCGGGCCTCGTCGGTGATCAACCGGCACCACTGCGGGCCGCGCAGCTCGGCGCGATGGATGTCCCTGGCGATCAGCAACCGCAAGGTATCCAGGCCGGCGGGTGAGGTGGGCGGGCCGTCCAGCAGCCATAGCTTTCCGATCAGGCCCAGATGAATGTGCACCACTCGGTCGGGTCCGAAGTCGATGAACAGGTGTTTGCCGTACGCCTCGGCGCCGTTCAGCACATCGCCGTCGAGCAGTGCGGCCTCGTCGGCGAACCGGCCCTGCGGGCTGCTCACCCGCACCGTCCGGCCGCCGAAGCGTTCGGTCAAGCCGTCGGCAAGCCGATGGATCACGTGCCCCTCGGGCATGGCTACTCCCCCGCTCGGACGCCGGTCAGCGGGCGTGCCGCTGTTCGTATTCGTCGAGCATGGCGAGCCGCCTGGCGTGCCGCGGATCGCCCGAGAAGGGTGTCTCGAGGAACACGGTCACCATCTCCAAGGCGTCGCTCAGCGACTGCATCCGTCCACCGAGGGCGACGATCCGGGCGTCGTTGTGTTCCCGGGCCAGCCGCGCGGTCGTGGTGTTGTAGGCCAACCCGGCGCGCACACCCTTGACCTTGTTGGCCGCGATCTGTTCCCCGTTGCCGGAGCCGCCCAGCACGATGCCCCGGCTGTCCGGCTCCGCCGCGACCGCTTCGGCGCACGGCAGGATGTACGACGGATAGTCATCGGTGGCGTCGTAGGAATGCGCACCATGGTCGACCACCTCGTAGCCGGCGCCGGTCAGTTCCTTGGCCAGGAACTCCTTCAGGTCGTAGGCCGCGTGGTCGGCCGCGATATGAACGCGCATGTCGTCAACATAGCCGAACTGCCTAGCTAGCCGGGTGTTGGTCGAGCTTGTCGAGACCCGGTTCCGACAAGCTCGGCCAACGGGCGACCTGAAGCCTCAGTCGAAGATCGGGCCGACGGTCCGGGTGCGCTTGGCCTCGAAGAAGCCCGGGTAGGCGGTCAGCTTGGCGAAGCCGTCGAACAGGTCGCCGGCCTGTTCGCCCTTGGGTGCCGGCGAGATCACCGGACCGAACAGCGCCATGCCGTTCATGTGGATGACCGGGGTGCCGACCTCGTCACCGACCGGGTCCATGCCCTCGTGGTGGGAGCGCTTCAGTTCGTCGTCGGCCGCGTCGGTGTGACCGGCCTCCAGCAGCGACGCCGGCAGGCCGGCCTCGGCCAGCGCCTCGGCGACGGTCTCATCAGAGAGGTCCCGACCGCCGGGATGCAGCAGGGTGCCGATGGCGGTGTAGTAGTCCCGCAGCTTCTCGGGATGGTCACGCTGCACGGCCAGTGCCACCCGCGCCAGCGGCAGGGCCTGATCCATCATCGCCCGGTAGTCCTCGGGCAGGTCACGGCCCTCGTTCAGGACCGACAGACTCATCACGTGGAAGTACACCTCCACGTCACGCACCTTCTCGACCTCAAGCAGCCAGCGGGAGGTCATCCACGCCCAAGGGCAGGCCGAGTCGAACCACATGTCCACACGTTGCGTCATGCGCTCACGGTAGTGCGGTGCATCGGTCCGCCCGCCTCCGGTTCACAGGCTGGCTTCAGCAACGCATGCGGCTACTCGCAGATCGTCTGAAATCGACACCAGAGTCGCCTGCGTGGCAGGCGATCTCAGGCGTGGGAAGCCGACCTCAGCTTCCGGGAGCACCCCACTCTGGGGTCGATTTCAGACCATCTACACGAAAAGACCGTGGGGGCTGTCACAAAACGGGTCTCGAAAACTGCCTTCTAGGGTGTGAAGGTCATTTCTGAACTGCTGCAGGCCGAAGGTGGCATCCTGTCCCGACGGGCTCACCGCTCCATCCAGCACCACCTCGACTATCAGGTTCGCACCGGCCGGCTGCACGCATTGCTGCCCGGCGTCTACGCGCCACCTGATCCTTCCTGGGAGGCGCGCATCCTCGCCGCTGCCGAGTTTCGCCCAGACTGCGTGCTCACGGGTGCGGCCGCGGCCCGCCTGCTCTGGTGGCCCGAGTGTCCCCTTGATTCAGTGACCGCCGCCGTCAGTGCGAAGGTGAAGGCATCGACGCCCGGATACCGGTGGGAGCTCCGCACGATTCCCGATGAACTTGTCGTCGACCGGGGCAGGCTGCGCATCGCCGCACCCGCGGTGTCGGTGCTGGACCTCCTCCCACCGCTGGGCGGCAGAGCCATCGACGAGGGGCTACGCCGCAGGGCGGTGAACCTTGACGACCTGCGACGGGCACTGGCTCTGATGCCGCACCGGCCGCAGAACGGTCTGCGCCGCGAACTCATCGAGGATTCTCGGGATGAGCCGTGGTCCGAGGCCGAGCGGCGGACCCACCGACTACTCCGCGCCGCCGGACTCACCGGCTGGTGCACGAACCACGTCGTCACCGCCGGAAAGCTCACCTATACCGTGGACATCGTCTTCCTCGCCGCACGCCTGGTCATCGAGATCGACGGATGGGAGTTCCACCACGGTCGACCAGCGTTCGTCAGCGACCGTTGGCGGTACTCCCGGCTCGCGGCTGCCGGCTGGCGGGTCCTCCCGCTCGCCGCGACAGCCATTGAGGACGAGCCAGAGGCGTTCATCGCTCTAGTCAACGACGCGTTGGCAGACCGTACTCACGGAGTTGTCTGAAATCGACCCCAGAGTGCGTGGCACGCTCCCCATCGGCTCGGCAACTGGAGGCGAGATCCGGCTCGTTCCGGCCGGGGCGATCATCGACTCTGGGGTCGATTTCAGACAAACCTCGAGTAGTGGTGCCGGATCGCGGCAAGCCGCCACCATGGTGACCATGACGGCAGCGGTCGGCATCGACATCGGAACGACCAACACCAAGGTCGTTCGAGTGGAGCGCGGCCTCAGTACGACATTGCTGAACAACCCCACGCCGGCGCGACTCGACGATCTGCTGGCCGTGGTCATCAGGGGCCTCGCCACAGCAACCCGGGCTGGCCCGGTCGACGCGGTCGGCATCGCTTCGATGGCTGAGTCCGGGTTCCCGCTCGATGCGGACGGACGGGCACTCACGCCGCTGCTCTCCTGGCAGGACGCCCGCGACGACGCAGAGATCCGTGCCCTGGCCGACAGGCTGGGCGCCGACGCGCTGTTCCAGGCGACGGGCGTGCGGCCGGGGCCGAAGCCCTCGCTGGCCGTCTGGCTGTGGCTGCGTGCCCAGCGGCCCGACGTCTTCGCCGCCATGCGTCGCTGGGTCGGGGTGGCGGACGCGGTGCACCTGGCTCTGACCGGGGAGCCACGTACCGATCACACGCTCGCCGGACGCACCCTGGCCTACCGCCTTCCAGCCTCGGGCGAACCGCTCAGCAGCAGCTTCGATCCGACACTGCTTGGCGCGGTGGGGCTCACCCCCGACCAACTTCCGCGGGTCGCTTTGCCCGGCGATCAACCGGCGCAAGCGCTCCCCAACGCTCAAACCGGTCTCCGGCCCGGCACTCCGGTGGTGGTCGCCGGACACGATCATCAGGTGGCTGCCTGGGCGTCCGGCGTTCGCACCATCGGCCAGGTGGCCGATTCGGTGGGTACCGCCGAGGCCGTCCTCAACCTGGTCGGTCAGGTCCCCGAACGGCCGGCGGTGCGTGCCCAGGGCATGAGCGTGGTGCGCGCGGTCGACGGCATCACGGAAGGCCTGCTCGCCGGCACCGGATCGGCCGGCGGATTCCTGCAATGGCTGGCCGATCGGCACACCGGTGGTGATGTCTCCGGACTGCTCACCGAAGCGACCGAAACCAACAAAGCGCTGGCCGGCGACGCCTGGCTGCTGCCGTACCCGTCCGGACGCCAGTGCCCCGATCCTGACCCGGCGTCCCGCGTCCGGCTGATCGGTTCACCGGCCCACCTAGGCATCGCCGCCGTGGAGTCGCTCGGCTACCAGGCGCAATGGGTGCTCGACACCCAAACGGCCTTGTCCGGACGCCGTCCCAGCCAGCTCACCCTCGCCGGGAATCCGCTGCATCGCACCCCGCTCTGGGCAAGGATCAAGGCCACGCTGGCCGGCGTCCCGACGACTCTGACCACCGCGACCGAACCGGTGGCCACCGGCGCCGCACTGCTGGCGCTGCACCGCGCCGGACTCGGTGACGAACCGCCGCTGGCGACCCGCGACATCGACGCCTTCGACGACGAGCTTCGCGACCGCTATCGGGATCGGCTCGCCGCCTTCATCGCGTCGGCGCAGTAGGAGTACTGTGACCGCCTGGCGCGACTCCCACACCTGGAGGACCATGTACCCGGCCAACATCACCCGCGATGAAGCCCACGCCCGTTCCCAACTGCTCAGCACCAGCCGCTACCGCGTCACCGTCGATCTGACCGGCTCGCCAAGCACCTTCACCTCCACCTCGACGATCAACTTCAGCTCGACCGCGGGCACCACGTTCGTCGACCTGATCGCCGACTCGATCGTCGAGGCGACCCTCGACGGCACCGCCCTCGACACCGCGGGATTCAACGGCGAACGGCTCGAGTTCACCCTCACCGAGGGCGACCATGTGCTGGCCATCACCGCCGTCTGCCGATACAGCAACACCGGCGAGGGACTGCATCGCTTCGTCGACCCCGTCGACTCACGGGTGTACTGCTACACGCAGCTGGAGGTCGCGGACGCCCGTCGCGTCTACGCCTGCTTCGACCAGCCCAACCTGAAGGCGTCCTTCGAGTTCGCGGTGATCGCGCCGGCGCATTGGACAGTGCTGTCCAACTCGCCCGAGGTGGAGCCCGTGGTAGCCGGCGACCTGGGCCGCTGGGAGTTCGCTCCGACCCCGCCGATCTCGACCTACATCACCGCCCTGATCGCCGGCGAGTACCACACGGTGCGCACCAGCTACCGCGGCCGGGAGGCCGAGATTCCGTTCTCACTCTCCTGCCGGGCGTCGATGGCGCCCTACCTCGACGTGGACCGGCTGTTCGCCACCACTTCACGGGGCTTCGAGGTCTTCGAGGAGCATTTCGGCGAGCCGTACCCGTTCAGCGACTACGCCCAGGTGTTCGTCCCCGAGTTCAACGCCGGCGCCATGGAGAACGCCGGCTGTGTCACCATCCGCGACGAGTACCTGTACCGCTCGCGGGTCACCTCTGCGGCTTACGAGGCCCGGGACAACACGATCCTTCATGAGCTGGCCCACATGTGGTTCGGCGACCTGGTCACGATGACCTGGTGGGACGACCTGTGGCTCAACGAGTCGTTCGCCGAATGGGCCTCCCACTTCGCCCAGGACGAGATCCGCAAGGTGCACGGCGGCGATGATCCGTGGGCCACCTTCTGCAACCAGCGCAAGACCTGGGCCTACCGGCAGGACCAGCTGCCCTCCACCCACCCGATCGCCGCCGACATGGTCGACCTGGAAGCGGTCGAACTCAACTTCGACGGCATCACCTACGCCAAGGGCGCCTCGGCGCTGCGCCAGCTGGTCGCCTTCGTCGGGCTGGAACCGTTCCTGGCCGGCGTCCGCACCTATTTCGCACGGCACGCCTGGGGCAACACCCAGCTGACCGACCTGCTGCGGGCACTGGAGGAGGCATCCGGACGCGACCTGTCCTTCTTCACCGGCCAGTGGCTGCAGACCGCCGGGGTGAACACCCTGACCTGCGAGTACGAGATCGACGAACGGGGACGGTTCTCCCGGTTCACCGTCGTCCAGCACGCCACCGGGCAGTGGCCGACCCTGCGCCGGCACCGGATCGGGATCGGCTGCTACGACCCAACCGACGACGGCATCGAGCGTGTGCACCGGGTCGAACTCGACATCGACGGCGAGCGCACCGACGTGCCGGCGCTGGTCGGCGTCCCGGCGCCGGCGGTGGTGCTGCTCAACGACGGCGACCTGTCGTACGCGAAGATCCGGGTCGATCGCGGGCTGGACGTGGTGGTCGAGCGGATCCACGAGTTCCGTGATCCGGTGGCCCGGGCGCTGCTGTGGGGCGCGACCTGGGACATGTGCCGCGACGCCCAGTTGCCGGCGTCCGACTACGTCGACCTGGTGACCCGCGGGGTCGCGGTCGAGACCGACCTGACCGCGGTGACCGCCGTGCTGGCTCAGGCCGAGGCGGCCGTCCGGTACTACACGCCGCCGGCCGCCCGGGCCGCGTTGGCGACTCGCTGGACGGCCGGTCTCGTGCGCCTGGTGAAGGACGCCGAACCCGGCTCCGATCACCAGTTGGCGATCGTGCGCGCGCTGGCTGGTTCGCTCACCACGTCGGCGGGTGCCGACCTGCTGCGTGCCTGGCTGGCCGGTGACGAGGTGCCGGCCGGCCTGGTCGTCGACACCGACCTGCGCTGGCGATTCGTCACCCAGCTGGCCCAGCTCGGCGGCCTGGACGATGCCGGCATCGACGCCGAACTGGCGCGGGACAACACCGCCACCGGAGCCGAGAAGGCCGCGGGCGCTCGCGCTGCGCGTCCGGACGCCGCCGCGAAAGCCGAAGCCTGGCGGTTGGCGATCGAGGACGCCTCGGTGCCGAACGCCACCCACACCCAGATCTGCGCCCACTTCTGGGCGCTCGATCAGGACGAGGTGCTGCGGCCCTATGTGGACCCCTGGTTCGAGGTGATGGCCGACATCGCTGCCCAGCGCAATGGCTGGGGGCAACGGTCGCTGGCGATCCGGAAGAACGTCGGCGAACTGCTGTTCCCGCGCCCGTTGGGCGACCGGGCGCTCCTGGCCCGGATCGACGAGTGGATGGCGACGACCGAGCTCACCGACTCGGTCCGCCGGATGGTCAGCGAACGGCGCGACGACGTCGAGCGCGCCCTGCGCTGCCAGGAGGCCGCCGGCTGACGGACAGAGGCTCAGGAGTCCTTGCGGGCGACCTGGCTACCGGAGCGGTCGGGCCGGAACCAGCTCGGCGCCATCACCAGCAGCAGCAGAACGAGCGCGATCGCGGCCGGCACGCCCAGCAGCACGGTCAGCGACTGGATCGCGGTGGGATCGGGGGCCTCGGGCCAGCCCGGCAGGGTCTTGAGCGGGATCAGTCCGAACATGGACACAGGGTATTGCACGAAGCCAGCCACGTCACGACCCGAGCCGGCCGAGCAGCGCACCTCCGTCCGGACCCTCGGCCCGGACGGAGGCGCACCTCGGCCGTCCGTCGGCGAACGTCAGCGTCGGCCACGGACCGCCCGAACACCGAGATCGGGGTTGTCGGTGAAGAACTGATCCATCCCGGCCCGCAGGAAGGTCCGGATCTCACCCACCAGGTCACCAACCGCAGCCGGGTCGCTGCTGCTGCGGAACTCCGCGGGCAGGAAGCTGTTCTCCCGGCGGAAAGTCCAACCGACCACCGTCAGGCCGGCTCGATGGGCGTCCCGGATCACCGGTGTGGGGGCGTCCAGCGTGCCGTCGGCCTTGCGCGGGATCATCACGTCCTTGCACAGACCCACCTGATCGGCGTACCGGCTGATCGCCCGCAGTCCGCGCGGCGTCACCATGTCGGCGTAGCTCACCTGCCGTCCGGCGGCGATCTGGTCGTACGGACCACCCGCGCAGTCGATCAACTGCACCAGCCGCACCCGGGTCATCCGGTTCAGCCGTTGCAGATTGCTGATCTCGAAGCTCTGGATGACGACGGGATCGCGTCGGCTGTCGAAGCCGTAGCGGTGCAGCAACCGCACCACCTTCGGCTCCAGGTCGAAACCCTGCTGCCGGAAGAACGTCGAGTGCTTGATCTCGGGAATGACACCGACCCGCTTGCCCGAGCAGGTCCGCGTCTTCGCGGCGTAGGCGAGCACCTCTTTCAGGGTCGGCACCTGGTACAGGCCGTCGTACTTGGTGTTCTGCGGGCGCAGGTCAGGCAGCCGCTCGACCGCACGCAGGCTACGCAGTTCGGCCAACGTGAAGTCCTCGGTGAACCATCCGGTCACCGGGTTGCCGTCGAGCAGCTTGGTGGTCTTGCGGCTGGCGAACTCGGGGTGGTCAGCAACATCGGTGGTGCCGCCGATCTCCGGTTCGTGCCGATCGACCAGGACGCCGTCCTTGGTGGTCACCACGTCGGGCTCGATGTAGTCGGCGCACTGTTTCACCGCCAGCTTGTAGGCCGCGAGGGTGTGCTCGGGGCGATACCCGGACGCCCCGCGATGGGCGATCACCACCGCGTCCGCGTGGTGTCTGCCACGGTCGCCGGCCCCCGTGGCCGACGCCGGAGTTGCGAGCAGTCCGGTGATGGTGAGCCCGGCGGCGAGCGTCGCCAGGGAGGTGCGAAGGAAAGGCATGGGGCCTCCTCAGTGGAAGAACGGACGCCGCGCGCGGGGTGCTGCACGGTGTCGTCGGCCGAAGCCGACCTGTTCATCCAGCCATCCTCGGCAGCCGTCGGCAACCCCCTTCCCACGCCCACACCACTCACCTTCGGCCACAAATCACCCCTTCGGGTGGCGGGCGCACACCGGACGACGGACCGCGGCAGGCACCAGCGGGACCACTCTCGATAGAGTGTCGGCGGGCCGTTTCGGCGTCCGAGCCGGCCGCAACCAACCTCTACAGGAGCATCCGCGTGACCAAGAAACCCGCCCACTTCACGTGGGACGGCCATCACATCGCGCGCGCCGTGGCCCGGATGGCCCACCAGATCGTCGAAGCCAACGCCGGCAGTGAGGACTTGGTGTTGCTGGGCATCCCGACTCGCGGCGTGCTGCTGGCCCGCCGACTGGCCGACGCGATCCGCAGCATCGAGGGTGTCGAGGTGGGTGTCGGCGAACTCGACGTCACCATGTACCGCGACGACCTGCGCCGCCAGCCGACCCGCGCGGTCGGCCGCACCACGATTCCGCGTTCGATCGACGACCTGACCGTGGTGCTGGTCGACGATGTGCTGTTCACCGGACGCACCATCGCCGCCTCGCTGGACGCCCTGAAAGACGTCGGACGCCCTCGCATCGTCCAGTTGGCGGTGCTGATCGACCGCGGCTACCGGCAGTTGCCGATCCAGGCCGACCACGTCGGCAAACAGGTCCAGGTCCCGCCCGACGCCCGGGTCAACGTCCGGTTCGCCGAGATCGACGAGGCCGACGCGGTCACGATCAGCCTGACGGAGGTCTGATGCGACATCTGCTGAGCGCCGGCGACCTGAGCCTGGCCGAGATCACCTCGATCCTGAACACCGCCGAAGAGATGCACACCATCCAGTCCCGGCCGATCAAGAAGCTGCCGACGCTGCGCGGTCGCACCGTGATCAACATGTTCTTCGAGGACTCCACCCGCACCCGGACCAGCTTCGAGATGGCCGGAAAGTGGATGTCCGCCGACACCATCAACGTCACCGGCAAGGGGTCGTCGACCTCGAAGGGCGAGTCGCTGCGGGACACCATGCTCACCCTGGACGCGATGGGCACCGACTGCTTCGTGATCCGGCACGGCTCCTCCGGCGCCGTCGCCCAGGCGGCCGGCTGGGTGAAGGCGCATGTGGTGAACGCCGGCGACGGCACCCACGAGCACCCCACCCAGGCGCTGCTGGACGCGTTCACCATGCGGAGGCACTTCCGCTCCGCGGAGAATGGGCAGAGCCGCGCTCGCGCGGAGAGTGGGCAGAGCAGTGCCCTGGAGTCTGGTGACAGCGACTTCGAGGGCAAGACGATCACTATCGTCGGCG
>NZ_JAPUED010000136.1 GCF_027492755.1 Micropruina sp.
AGTGCCACAGAGAACAGACCGCCGCCGGCGACGGCGGTAAGGGTGAAACGGCGGTGTAAGAGACCACCAGCACCCCAGGTGACTGGGGTGGCTCGGCAAACCCCACCCGGAGCAAGACCAAGAAGGGCCCGTCTTCGGACGGGCTCGCGGACGCCGTCCGAGCGCTGCCCGCGCGAGGCGTCCGGGTAGGTTGCACGCCCCAGCGGGGGCGAAGGCCGCCGGCAACGGCGGTCGCAGATGGATGATCACCGGCCTCCGGGCCACAGAATCCGGCTTACAGGCCGACTCGTCCCCCATCGTCGCCTCACCGTCCGGTTCTGGTCGTCGGTCGGGCTTTGCCGAAACCACTCCGGGAGGGGTCTCGACAAAGCTCGACCAGCGAGTCAGCGCCTATTGAACGTGCACCACGGCGGTGGCGGTCAGGCCCTTCCCCTGTGCTCGGACGGTTGCCTTCCCGGGATACACGCCGGTGACCACGCCGTCCTTCACCCTGACGACCCTGTCATCGGTACTCGACCAGGTGACGCTCGTGGTCACGTCCAGTTCGGTACCGTCGCTGAACACTCCGATGGCATGCAGGGTGGCGCTGGCATGGCCCTTGAGGGTGACGCACCCCGGCCTGATCTGCAGCCCGATCAGCTTGGGCGCGTTGACCGTCACCGTGGCGGTGGCCGTGGACTTGCCGACCCGCGCGGTGAGCGTCGTCGTCCCGGACGCCCGACCGGTGACCTGGTGAGCGCGGACCGTCGCGATCGCCGGATCGGCCATGGTGAGGGTGGCCTTGTGGGTGACGTTCCTGGTCGTTCCATCGCTGTAACCGGCGACCACGGCGACGTCTGCCGACGAGCCGATCCCGAGGCGGAGGCTCCCGGGCACCACGCTGAGTGAGGTCTGCTTGGCCTTGGTGACCCGCAGCTTGGTGCTGCCGGAGACCTTCCCCAGACTGGCGCGAATCGTGCTGACTCCCACTGACCTGCCGGTGGCTACGCCGGATGCGTCGACCCGTGCCACCTTGGCTGCCGACGAGTGCCAGCGGACCTGGCTGGTCAGCACCTGGTGGCTGCCGTCCGAGAACGTACCGGTGGCGACGAAGCTCACGCTGGTGCCCTTGGCGATCGTGGGCTTGGCCGGGCTGACGGTGATCTTCTTCAGCTTGACCCGTTGCACGCTCACCCGAGCGGTGGCGGTGGTGGTTCCCACCCGCGCCGTCACCGTGGTGGTCCCGCGACGGACGCCGGTCACCGTGCCCCGCACGCAGGCACCCTCGCCGCACACTGTTGCGATCGTCGGATCGGTCGTCGTCCAGCCGGCGGCCGCGGTCAGGTCGGCGGTGCTGCCGTCGGCATAGGTGCCGATCAGGGTGAGCGGTGCATCGGTCCCGACGGCGATCTTCACCCGTGCGGGTTTGATCGCCAGGCTCACCAGGGCCGGATCGAGCACCGTGGCCTGGGCCGTGCCCGACATCGACTCGAAGGTCGCGGTGATCGTGGTCGAGCCCTTGCCGACACCGGTGACGGTGCCGTGGCTGACCGTGGCGATCGAGGTCGACTTCGAGGACCACGAGGCCTCCGCCGTGACATCCCGGGTGGAGCCGTCGCTGAACTCGGCGGTCGCCGCGAGGTCGCCGGTCGCGCCCTTGGTGAGCTCCAGCGTCGTCGGTGTGACTCGGACGCCGGTCAGCACCGGAGCGGTGACCCGCAGTTGCGCGCTGGAGCTGAGGTCGCCGACCTTGGCGGTGACGGTCACGCTTCCCGGCTTCAGGCCGGTGGCGATGCCCGAGACGGCATCGATGGAGGCGATCGTCGCGTCGTCGGACGACCAGGTCACCCCGGTGGGCAGCACCGCTGACGACCCGTCGGAATAGTGACCGGTCGCGGTGAACGTGACGGTGTGCCCAGCCGCCACAGTGGCGGGGTCGGGCTGCACGGTCAGCGACCGCAGGACGGCCGCCTCGACGGTGAGCGTTCCGGCGGTGAAGCTGGCCTGGTAGTTGGCCGGGGAGCCGCCGCAGGTGATCGGATACGTCCCGGCAGGGCTGCTGGCCGTCGCGGTCGAGCTGCAGGTGATGCCGATCCCGGCCAGGGTGTCGCCATTGACCAGCCCGGTCGCAGTGGCGGTGAAGGTCGGGTTGGCGGTGCCGGCGGGCCGTGTTGCGTTCCGGGCGGTGACGCTCAGCGCTCGCTTGGTCACCCGCAGGGTCCCGTTGGTGAGCGTGACGGTATAGCCGCCGAGGACGCCGTTGGGGTCATGGATGGCGGGCACGATCGGGTAGTCGCCGACCGGGCTGGACGCCGTCGCAGTGGTCGAGTAGGTCGCGCTCAGCTGGTCGACGGGGCGCCCGCCGGTCAGCGTGCCCGTCAATGTCGGGTTGGCGTCGCCGTAGGTGCGGGTTTGGTCATCGGCTCGGGCCGTCAACTGGCCCAACCCGGTGATCGCGAACTGTGCGCTGCCGGTGCTGCCCAGATGGGTCCCGGTCTCGGCGAATGTCGCCGTCGCGGTGTAGGAGCCGGCACCCGTGGGCGCGGTGGTCGTCGGGCCGTAGCTGGTCCCGGCCCGACCGGTGTAGCTGATCGGCAGGTTCCGCTGCAGGCCGACCCCAGTCGCCACGGCCGTGCCGCCATGCGGTTTCCCGTCGTAGCTGGCGTCCGTCGCGGTGACGGTGGTGGTCGAGGGGGCCTTCGCGATGGTGAACGTCTTGCTGTCCGAACTGGGCAGGTGGGTGGCATCACCGGCGTAGCTCGCGGTCGCGGTATACGTACCGGGCAGCTCGGGGACGTCGTTGCCGCCCGGCGCATAGGTCACCGTCGGCCGGGCGACCACCACTCCGTTCGGACCGGTGGTCAGCGCGCTCGCGGCGTGCGTCCCCTGGTCATAGACCACGCCGGTGGGCACGGTGACCGTCGTGGTGGTGGCCACCACCGCCGGGAACAGCGGTGTGATGACGATCAGACCGTCCAGGGTGGGCCGGGTGAATCGTGGCAGGTGGCTGAGCGCGACCGGCCGGTACGTGGTCAGGTTGAGGTAGTGCTGTTCGCTGGCGCCGCGATTCGGGCCCAGGTACGACAGGCCGCCACCGCCACCGCCCCCGCCGCCTCCGCCGGCGTTGCCGCCGCCCCCGCCGAGGCCGCCACGGTTATAGCCGGCGCCTCCGCCCCCGCCGCCTCCGCCGGTTGCTGCGGTGTGCGAGGCCTCGCCGTTCCCGCCGTCGGTGGTGTTGGCGTCGCCTCCACTGCCTCCGGCGCCACCGTTGATGCCGCCGCCGCCCGTGCCAGAGGTGACCGTGCTGCCGGCGCTGCCGCCGTCGCCTCCACCGCCGAACAGGCCGTTGCCGCCGGCGCCTCCGCCGCCCCCGGCGACGGCGATCGGGCCCATGTAGCTCAGCTCGCTGGCACCGCCGCCCCCGCTGCCGCCGTAGCTGACCTGGAGCAGGTTGCGCTCCCCGGTGCCGCCGGTGCCGCCTTTGAAATCCCCCCAGCCGCCGGAACCGGCGACGACCTCGTCGAGTGGCGTCGCGCCCGCGCAGCCCACCGCCGCAGCGAGCTTCTGGCCGCCGGTCACCGCCAGCCTCAGCCCGACTCCGGCTCCCTGGCCGGGATTCCCGCCGCGGCCGCCGCCCCCGCCGCCGTCCGCACCGATCACCGTCAACAACAGCGCGTTCGCCCCGTCCGGAACGACGTAGTCCTTCGACTGCCGGTCACAGGTGTAGGTCGTCGGGCCGGCGGACGGCCCGTCGTAGGCGATGCTCACCGAGCCCTCGTCGCCGCCGTCACTGGTGGCATACGAGACGCCGGTCAACTCGTCGGCTGCGAACGAGGAGCCCGCGCCCCCGCCGCCGCCCCCGCCGCCCCCGGCATCGCCGCCCAGGCCCGGACCGCCGCCCTTCGGGTAGCCGCCGCCTCCGCCGCCGCCCCCGCCGCCGGCCGCACCGTCATGGCCTTGCCCCCCGGGCACCCCTGCCGGCGTACTGGCCGCGCCGCCGGCCCCACCATCGTTGGCGGCACCGTTGCCGGTACCCGGTGCGCCGTTGCCCGGCGTCCGGCCACCACTACCGCCGTCGCCGCCGTAGCTGAGTCCGGTCACGCCGGTGCCGCCGCCGCCCCCACCGCCACCGGCCACCACCAGCGGCGTGCTGGCGCCGCTGCGGGCGATGCCGGTCGAACCGCCGCCGTTGGCTCCGTCGGAGAAGCCGGGCAGTGTGGCGCTCGTCCTCCCACCCGAGCCGCCGGACGACCAGCCGTAGCCGGTCCAGCACCCCACGGTGACGTCCAGCAGGTCACCGGCGGCCACCGGAACCGTGGCGGTGACCGTGGCGCCGGCCCCACCCTCGCCGCCGGTCGAGGCGCTCCCGCCGGAGGATCCGGTCACGGTCACTGTGAGCTTGTCGACGCCGCGCGGCACGCTGAAGTTCTGCGCGAAGCCGAGGCATCCGTAGCTGATCTCATGGTGTCCGTTCGCCGCTTCGGCCCTTGGGGCGACGAGCATGGTGGCTGATAGTGCTGTGACGAAACCGGTCACTGTGGCGATGATGGGGTGGCAGCGCATGGCGCCAGCGTGGCCCGGCCGGCGAGCTTTTTGCTCCGGATACCCCCCGGAGATCTGCGACCTCGGGAGGTCCGGGCCTGCTTGTTCCGGGACGACTCCGTCAGCCCGGGACGGCCAGCCGGGCCGCCAGCTCGGCGCGTCCGAGGACTTGGAGCTTCCGATAGACGCTGGAGAGATGAGTCTCGACAGTCTTGGCGCCGACGTGCAGCTCCAGCGCGATCTGACGGTTGCTCAACCCGGACGCCGCCAGCCGGCTCACCGCCCATTCGCGCTCGGTGAGTGCCGCCAGGCCGGTCCGCAACGCGCTGGCCCGGCGTCCGCCGGCGGCGCGCAGTTCGGACAACGCCCGCTCGGCCAGCCCGTGGCAGCCGCGATCATCGGCGATTCCGGCGGCCCGGGTGAGCAGCGGACGGGCGTCGATGACGTGCCCGCGACGACGCAGCGCCGACCCCCAGGAGACCGCCGTCCGAGCCCACTCCAGCGGTCTGCTCGCCTGCTCCAGGAGTGTCGAGGCGTTCGCGAGCGCGGTCAGGCAATCGTCGTCACCGGCGGAATCCAGAGCTTCACCCAAGCTGCGTTGGGCGCTGCCGACCACGGACGCCGTGCCCCAGCGCTGCGCCTGCGCCAGCCCGGACCGGGCCGCGTCCACCGCGGCCGCGGAACGGCCCAGGCCGATCAGCGTCCTCACCCTCAGTGCCGGGGCGGGTAGCCAGACCGGATTCTGGATGGCCGGCCGCAGCCGATGCAGCTCGTCGACGGCTGCCTCGGCCTCGTGGTACCGATGCTCGGCCAGCAGCAGCTCGATCATTCCCCGGCGCCGGTGCAGGTCGCCGTCGGAGCCGACCCTGCGCGCCTGCGCGTTGCGGCCCACCTGGCGTGCCTCGTCCAGCGCCCCGAGCTCGACCAGCGCCCGCAGCAGCAGGCCGTGGCCGTAGTCGGCACCCGAACTCTGAATCGCGTCACACTGCTTGCCGAGCTGCACGAAGTAGCTGCGCGCCACCGACAATGCCTCGCGCGGATGGCCCCGTTCGAGCAGCGCCCAGCTCTGCCAGACCAGGACGCCCTCGCTGGTCAGCGGGCTCTCCGGATCGTGCAGGGCGCGCTCGGCCTCGGCCCAGGCGTCCCCACCGCGTTCGTCATCGGCGAGCACCAGGACGGTCGCGGCCACCAATGCCATGTAGGCCCAGTCCGAGGTGATCAGCGAGCGATCTGCGAGGGCACGTGCGGCCAGCTCAGCGGCCGGCTGGGCGGACCCACCGTGCATCGCGGACCGCCAGGCCGAGGCTGTCGCGAGCAGGCAGTCGCCGAGGTCACGACACGTGGTCGGCGGCGGCGGAAGCGCCTCGTCGTCATGGATGCCGGCGATGCTCGCGGCATAGGCCCGCAGCGCCGACAAGCCGGTGCGCAACGGGCCGGACGGCAGCCCAACGGTCGCCCGCCGGAGCACCTGGAGCGTCTCGTCGGCGGACCCCGCGAACAGCGCGATCCGGGCCAGCGGGCCCGCGATCTCCGCCCGCTGGCGGGGGTCGGTCGAGGTGTCGAAGGCAAGGC
The DNA here is from genome assembly GCF_027492755.1 of Micropruina sp. Taxonomy (GTDB): domain Bacteria; phylum Actinomycetota; class Actinomycetes; order Propionibacteriales; family Propionibacteriaceae; genus Micropruina. The sequence goes on from NZ_JAPUED010000136.1 coordinate 6,094, forward strand.
CGAGATGGTTGAGTGCACCCGAGATGTCGTTCGCCATCGCCTCGGCGGCGCCGAGCGTGGCCAGCACCTCGGCGCGCCGGGCGTCGGTGGAGGACTCTGCGACGGCACGGCGCAGATAGTCGACCACCCGGTTCGTGGCGCCACGGCGACGGGCGGTCTCGGCGGCCCGGCACAACACCGAGATGGTTTCCGGGTGTCCGCGTGCCGGCAGCGCGAGCAGGTGGACGGCCACTTCTTCGGCGGGGCGCCCAACTCCCAGCAGGTAGTCCGCGGCCCGCCGGTGCATCGCCTGGCGCCGGGCCGGGGAGATCCCCTCGGCGATGGACTCGGCCATCAGTGGATGGACGAACTCGAAGCGCGCCTCATGGACGACGATCCCGGTGTCGATGAGCCCGTCGAGCTCTGCGTCCGTGGTTTGCTCGGTCGACTGGCTGACGACGGCGACGGCACCGGGGTCGTCGCTGCCGCCCAACACCGCCAGTGCTTCTGCTGTGGCCACGGCGCTCGATTCCAGCCTGGCCAGGCGGAGTCGGGTGATCGTGGACGCCGCTCGGCGCTCGACGTCCACGCCGTCGCCCTGCAGCCAGGACGCTCCCGCCACCTGCGCCAGCAGGGACGGATCGCCACCGCTGGTCCGATGGAGGGTGTCGATCAGGGTCTCGGGGAGGGTGCGCGCTTCAGGCCCGCGGGCGAACCGAGCCACCGCGGAGCGGGACAGCGCTCGGAGTTCGAGAGGGACCAGCTCGGCGCCCAGTTCGCCGAGCCACTGCCGCGCGACCGCGTCCGGCTCTGGTTGTTCCGGCTCGGTCTGCCCCGGCCGGCTGCGCAGGGTCAGCGCCAACAGGACCGGCAACCGGTCGAGGCGCCTGGCCAGGTAGCCGAGAAGGCGGGACGAGGGTGCATCGCACCACTGCAGGTCGTCGATCAGCAGCGCGAGGGGCGTCCGGCGCGCGAGCCGCCCGATCAACCGGTACAGGCCCTGCAGGACGGCGGGTGAGTCGTCGTCGGGGGAGCCCGTGCCGCCTTCCAGAACCGATCGTGCGAGGCCGTCCGCCGCTTCCAGGTCAGCAGGAGAATCGTGCAGCAGCGGCTCGAGGAGTCGGCGGGCCACGGCGAACGCAAAGCCGGTCTCGGCCCGGCTGGCGCGGACCCGGCGCACCAGCAGCCCCCGATCGGACGCCGACTCCTCCAGCCGTCGCAGCAGCGCCGACCTGCCCAGGCCGGGGCGGGCCGCGATCAGCACCGCCCGTCCGGCCGGGTGGGATCCGTGGGACCGAGGGACGGCGACCGCCGTGAGCAGGGCATCGAGTGTTGCCAGTTCCCGCTCACGTTCGAGCAACGGCCGGATTGCACCCACCAGTCCCACCCCCTGGAGACTCTTTGGCTGGATGCTACGTCCGAGGCAGCGCCGACCGCAGCAACGTGACCCTCGCAGCCGCCGGTTACCGGCTGCCCACCGAGGCCACCACCATGGACAGCCACTGCCCAGCCGGTTGCCGTCGTCGGTGAAGCCGAACGCTTCCACACGGACTGCAGTCCAGTCGGGCCGGGTTCGCCGCGGGCTCCCGGGTGGGATCAGCGCTTCTCGACCTTCACCGCGCTTCGGCTGGCGTCCACCTGGCGCTGGGTCTCGCTGTCGCCGATGGTGGCGAAGGTCATCAGGGCGCTGCGTGAGCCGTCCGTGTGCTGCACAACCACCACATTGACGTTGTCACCCGGAATGGAGCCGAGGTAGTCGATCCGGACCTCGTAGCGCAGCTCCCAGGCGTCCAGTCCGTCCAGCTGGATCGCCTTGCTGCTCTTCATGACCAGCTTCCCGCGGCCGTCGTTGTAGAAGCGGCCCACCGAGTCGTCGGCGATCGCATCCGCCTGCTCCTTGAGTGAGCCGACCCTCGAGCGGGGTTGGATGCCGGCCAGGATGACCTCGCTGACCCACACACCGGTGATCTGGCGTTGCAGCCCGGTGGCGCAGATTCCCCATGGAATGGTCCGGACGGCGTTGACGCTCCAGCGCGAGTCACGGATCACCGGCACGCTGAGACCGCCACCGAACAGCCGTCCGTTCACCACCGCGGTGTCGTAGCGCGGGCAGGGCAGGCTGGTCTCCGGACGCGACGGCGTCGGGGTGGGGGTGGGTGTCCGCGTCGGGGTGGGTGTGGGAGTCCGGCTCGGTGTCGGGGTGCTGTTCTCGTCCCAGGCCGAGATGGTCGGAGCCGGGGGGACGGGTCCGCTGCTGCTCGCCGACGGACCTCCGCCGAATAGCGAGGGCAAGGTGAATGCCGCGATCAGCGCGAGTACGACCACGCCGGCGATGATCGCCCAGAGCATGGCCGGGTTTCGCCCACCCGGCCCGGACGGCGCACCGCCCGGATTCGCCGACAGCTGCTGGGTCCACGCCGAACCGTCCCAGTAGCGGAACATGCCCTGCTGCCCGCCCGGATCCGGGTACCAGCCCGGTTGTGCCATCACCGGCCTCCTTGTCGACTGCTGATCCACCCGACCGCCGCCGGTCGAGCTGCCGAAAGCCCGTTGGTTGAGCTTGCTGAAACCCTGTCAGAGTGGACCAAGCCGGGGTCTCGACGGCCTCGGGTCTCGACAGGCTCGGCCGGCGACGATCAGGGCACGGTGAGCACTTCGGCGCCGTCGGCGGTGACCACCAGGGACTGCTCGAACTGGGCACATCGGCTGCCGTCGTTGGTGACCACCGTCCAACCGTCGTCCCACAGGTGCGAGCGGTAGTCGCCCAGGGTGAGCATCGGTTCGATGGTGAACGTCATGCCCGGCTGCATCACGGTGGTCAGCGACGGCTCGTCGTAGTGCGGAATGACCAGGCCCGAGTGGAAGGCGGTGTGCACGCCGTGTCCGGTGTAGTCGCGGACGACGCCGTACCCGAAGCGTTTCGCGTAGGCCTCGATGACCCGTCCGATCACGTTGACCTGGCGGCCCGGCCGGACGGCCTTGATGGCCCGGTTCAGCGCCTCCCGGGTGCGTGTGGTGAGGTCGCGGGACGCCTGGTCGACCTCGCCGCAGAAGAAGGTGCCGCAGTTGTCGCCGTGGACGCCGTCCACGAACGCGGTCACGTCGATCTTCACCAGGTCGCCGTCCTCGAGCGGACGGGTGTCGGGGATGCCGTGGCAGATCACCTCGTTCACCGAGGTGCAGATCGACTTCGGGTAGCCGCGGTAGCCGAGCGTGGAGGGGTAGCCGCCGTTGTCGCAGAGGAATTCATGGGCGACCCGGTCGAGTTCGTCGGTGGTCACTCCGGGAGCGATCGCGTCGGCGGCGACCTGCATCGCCTGCGCCGCCAGCCGGCCGGCGACCCGCATGCGTTCGATGACGTCCGGGGTCTGCACATCGGAGCCCCGGTAGCGGTCGGGGGCGGGCCGTCCCACGTAGTGGGGCCGGCCGATCCCGGCAGGCACCTGGCGCTGGGGCGTCTGCGGGTAAGGCTTGATCGCGGTCACGGGCGCGATCATAGTGGGGGCATCCGAGCGATATCCGAGCGATATAGGGGGCAGGTAGTGAGCGGCGACGGCTGGTACTGGTGCCTGAAGCACCACGCGGTGGAACCGTACGAGGGTTGCAAAGCCGAAGATCGGCTGGGCCCCTATCCGACCCGGGACGAGGCCGCCGCTGCCTTGGAGAAGGTGCGGGAGCGCAACGAGCAGTGGGACCGCGAGGACGAGGAGTACGAGGAAGGTTCGTGAGCCGTCCGGCGGATGTAACCCAACTGAAACACAGCGGGCGGCAGACTAGCCGCCATGGATAAGCAGACCGAGTTCGTCCTGCGCGCCATGGAGGAGCGTGACGTCCGCTTCGTCCGGCTCTGGTTCACCGACGTGCTGGGGTTCCTGAAGTCGGTGGCGATCGCTCCCGCCGAGCTCGAGGGCGCCTTCGCCGAGGGCATCGGCTTCGACGGCTCGGCGATCCAGGGCTTCACCCGGGTCTACGAGGCCGATATGGTCGCGCACCCCGATCCGGCCACCTTCCAGTTGCTGCCCTGGCGTGGCACCACCCAGGGCACCGCGCGGATGTTCTGCGACATCCGGCTGCCCGACGGCTCGCCCGCCTTCGCCGACCCGCGCTACGTGCTGAAGCGAGCGCTGCGCAAGGCGGCCGACATGGGCTTCACCTTCTACACCCACCCCGAGATCGAGTTCTACCTGTTCAA
>NZ_JAPUED010000137.1 GCF_027492755.1 Micropruina sp.
CGATCCGGTGGGTGCGGTCGATCGCCTGCAGCTCGGCGGCCGGGTTCCACCACGGGTCGAGGATGAACACGTAGTCCGCCTCGGTGAGGGTGAGCCCGAAGCCGCCGGCTTTCAGGCTGATCAGGAACACCGGGTCGTCGCCGTCGCGGAACTTCTGGATCCGTGCCGCCCGGTCACGGGTGCGGCCGTCCAGGTAGGCGTAGCCGATGCCCTCGGCGTCCAACCGATTCCGCACCAGCCCCAGGTAGCCGGTGAACTGACTGAACACCAGCGCCCGGTGCCCCTCGGCGGCCAGCTCACCGACCAGTTCGAGCAGCGTGTCGATCTTGGCCGACACCGCGGACTGGCCCGGCATCACCAGCGCCGGCGACAGGGCCAGCTGCCGCAGTGTGGTGAGCGCGGCCAGGATGGTGATCCGGTTGCGGGTCATGTCGTCGACCAGACCCAGCACCTTCTTGCGTTCGGCCGCCAGTTGCCGGTCGTAGAGCCGCCGATGCCCCGGCGACAGCTCGATCGACAACACCTGCTCCTGCTTCTCGGGCAGCTCCGCGGCCACCGTCTCTTTGGTGCGCCGCAGCATCAGGGGCCGGACGCGGCGGTGCAGCCGGCCCAGCGCCTCGGGATCGGATCCGGACTCGATCGGCTTGCGGTATCGCTCGGAGAACCGGTTCGGGTCGGCGAACAGTCCGGGCGCCACGATCGACAGCAGCGACCACAGGTCCATCAGGTTGTTCTCCAGCGGCGTGCCGGTGATGGCGAATTTGGTGCGCGCAGAGAGCTTGCGCACCGACTGGTGTCCGCGCGCCTGCCGGTTCTTCACGAACTGCGCCTCGTCGAGCAACACCGACGTCCAGCGTTGCGCGGTGTATTCGTCCTCGTCGAGCCGCAGCAGCGTGTACGAGGTGACGACCAGGTCGGCGCCGTCGGCCAGTTCCTCGATCGAGGTGGCCCGCTTCTTCGCCGTCTGGGTCACGACTCGCACAGTGAGCCCAGGCGCGAACCGGGCCGCTTCGGACGCCCACGTGCCGAGCACCGAGGTCGGCGCGACCACCAGCAGCGGACGGTCCAGGTCGCCGGATTCCTTCAACGCGCAGGTCAGCGCCAGCGCCTGCATCGTCTTGCCCAGGCCCATGTCGTCGGCGAGGATTCCGCCGAGCCGGGCGGTGTGCAGGAAGTGCAGCCAGCGGAAGCCGTGCTCCTGGTAGGGGCGCAGCGTCGCCTGCAGCCCGGACGGCGGCGCAATCTCGGGCAGTTCGTCGAGGTTGAGCAGCGCCGACACCGAACGTTGCCAGTCGGCGGACTGTTGAGCCACCACGCCGAGGGTGACCAGTTCCTCCCACAACCCGGCATGCTCGGTGCGCAGCCGCAGCTGCGGATCGCCGTCGGGCGCCAACTCCTGCGCTTCGGCGATCAGCGACCGCAGCTGTTCCAGTTCGGGCCGTTCCAGGCTGAACCAGGTGCCGGACGGCAGGATCAGGTGAGTCTGCCCGGTGGCCAGCGCGGTGAACAGCTCGCGGTATTCGACCGGTTCGCCCTCGATACTGACCCGGACGTCGAGGTTGAACCAGTCCGCCCCTTCCTCGGGGTCGCTGACCGCCAGTTGCACCTCGGGCGCGTCGGTGGCGAGCCGGTACTCGACCGGCGTGCCGGTGACCTCGACCAGCACGCCGGCTTCACGCAGCGCCGGCAACCCGAGTTCGGCCAGTTGGGCGGTGCCCGCACCGGTCACCGTGGCGCGCTCCACCGGACGCCGCTCGGCACCCGCGGCGACCGTCGGCCACGGCCCTTCCGGCAAGGAGGCGAGCAACTCGTGCTCGATCTCGAGGTCACGCTGCACCGGCTGCGCCCCGGACGCCTCCAGCTCCACGTCGAAATCGGCCTCACCGACGCGATAGCGGAACCCCCACGCCAGGGTCGCAACGTGGCCGGGCAGAAACTCGACCGCCAGCACCAGCCGCGGCGGCATGGTCTCGGGCAGTTCGATGTCATCGGCCACCTCGAGTTTCACCAGCCGTCCGAGCGCGGGGCGGAACTGGGCGGCGAAGGCCGGCAGATCGGTCTGCGGAATGTCCAGCCGGGCGTGCTGCAGCAACAAGGCCTGCTGGCCCTTGCTGAGCGGTTCGGCGAACGGCACCAGCAGCAACTCGTGATCGTGCTCGATGGCGAAGCCGTGCGGCGGGTCGCCGAGCAGGTTCGCGTACGGGACGGCCCGCTCCAGGTCGCCGGTCACCGCGATGGTGTGCAACTGGACGCCGTCGTCGGTGCGGGTCAACCGGCTGACCAGGTGCGCCGGCTCGCCCAGCCGAACCGGCGGGGTGTCGCGTCCGGGAATCAGTTCGACGCCGGAGGCCACCGCTTCACGCAGCCAGTACCAGGCCGGCGAACCGAGCTCGCTCAGGTCGAGGTCGTCGGAGCGCCGCGAGTAGTAGTAGTTGGAGGTCGAGCGCTGGTCGCGGGTGCGGCCCAGGCCGGCCATCGCGACGCGCTGCGCCTCCACATACGAGCCCGACCAGGGGTATTGCAGGTTGTCCCAGCTGACCCCCGTCTTCACCCACCGCCCGGATCGCCCCCACTGCAACGGCCGCAGCTGGATCGAGCCGGACGTGCGGGTCACCTGCATGGCCAGCGGCTCGCCACGTCCGACGGCGGTGGTACCGGCCGTCACCTCGGTCAACGCCCGTTGCCAGGCCGGGGTCAGGGCGCGCACATTGACCAGCCGCATGTGCCACACCAACGCCGCAGCATGCTTGCAGCGCGTGTGCACCGGGCAACTGCACGACGTGCTGATCTCACCGGTCACCGCGTCATGCCGCACCACGGTCTGGTACACCCGGTACGACGAGCCGCGCACCCGGGCCTGCACCACGCTGCCGGTCTGGCTCGAACCCACGTTGATATTGCCGACCCGGCCCTGGTCGGCGTAGCTCTGGCCCCGGCTGAACGTGCTGGCGCCGAACAGGTCGGTCAGGTCACGCTCGCTCAGCTGATGGACCCACGCCGGATACTTCGGTGCCGTCATGCGGTGCGCGTCCCTTTCGACAGCACGAGCGGGCGGCGGCACTGAGATCGGGTGAGGGCCAACGAATGCACGGAGCGCGGCCTCCCTTCGCGGTTGTCGGCATGGCGCCGGGTCGAGTCCAGTCAACCAGTTTGCACCGACACACCCCGCGAGCCCTAAACCGATGCTTCCCGGACGCCTCGCGCGGCCGGCCCGTCCGGGCCACAATGATCCGATGTTGCTGCCGCCGAAGGTCGCCCAGGGTGTGCGCGAGGGTACGTTGACGCTGGCCTTCCGGCGCTGGCGGCGTCCCGATGTGCGCAGTGGCTCGGAGTTCCGCACCTCCGCCGGAGTGGTCCGGGTCGAGTCCGTCGAGGTCATCGAACCGGCCGAGATCACCGACGCGGACGCCGCCCAGGCTGGGCATCCGAACGCCGACTCGGTGCGCAGGCGACTGGCCGGCGAACCCGGATGGCCGACCTACCGGATCCGCCTCGGCTGGGCCGGCGAAGACCCCCGCATCGCGCTGCGGGGCGACGATGCCCTCAGCGACGCCGATGTCGCCGCCCTCGACGCCAAACTGGAACGGCTCGACCGGGCCAGCAGTCACGGGCCGTGGACGATGGACACCCTCGCCCTGATCCAGCGTCGTCCGCACACCCGCGCACCCGACCTGGCCGCCGAGATGGGCCGCGAGCGTGATCCGTTCAAGATCGACGTCCGCAAACTGAAGAACCTGGGCCTGACGATCAGCCACCCGGTGGGCTACGAAATCAGCCCGCGCGGCCTCGCCTACCTGGCCCGGACGCCGCGCGGGCGTCGCTGAGCGGCGGTTCGCTCCAAATCTCCAGGACATCTGGAGCAATCCTTGAGGTTGCCTCAAGGATGCGCTGAGCATCGCTGGGCAAAGTACCTGCATGCACCGGGACCACCGAGAACTAGGGGGCTCGGAGCCACGCGAGTAAGCGACCGGACGCCGCCAGCCACTTGGCAGGCCGTTCCTTGTTGGTGGGGGTGCCTCAAGGGACAGGGTCTTTCGCCGCGACGGCCAGACACCGGTGCACTGGACGCGCCGGCCGATGTCATTCGACATCGGCCGGCCGTTCGCAATTTCGGCACCAACCCCTCTTCGCTGCCGCGGGCCGGCGATGTCCAGCCAGTCTTGAGCAATCTTGAGCCGATCTTGAGGTTGTCTCCAGATGGCCTGCAAACAGCTCGCGCAGCATTGGTCACACACCCGGGGACTCGTCTGGTTACCGGGGCAGGACGCGAAGGGTCGAAGGAGGGGACTGGCATGGGGGTGACAGTCACATCCTTCGGTGGACGGGGGGCCGCCACCAAGCCCCGTCGCGCCGCCTCTCAGCCGCACGGGGGTGCGTCGTGAGTTGCTTGCCGGCCCGGGAGGACGCCGGCAAGCAACCCGTCGACGCCCCGGGTGTCTCATCCCCCAACGTCGCGTTGGACGATCTGCGCGATCAGCTGGATGACGACGCTGCCGTGGAGCGGTTCCGGCGGAACTACCTGGAGCTGCTGGAGCAGCGCATTCACGAGATCGCCAGAACGATCCGCGAAGGCCGCTCCGACGAGGCGGTCACCCGGCTGCTCACGCTGGAAACGTCCAGCCACATGGTCGGCGCCGACGAACTCAGCCTGCGAGCTGCCGCCTTGCGTCTCGCCGTGGGACATCGTCAGCCCGATGTCGGGGTGCTGTTCGCCGAGTTGGCGCGTGCGGCAAGCGTGACGCGCGAGTTGCTCTCGTAGGGCTGACGGCACGCGATCGTCCGCTGGCCTTAGCTCAGGTCGGGCGGCTCGGTGAGCGCGAAGTCGATCTGAGCGACCAGGTCGGCGACCAGGTCTAGTTGCGGCTGCGCGTCGCCGATCAACAGCTCCTCAAGCTCTTCGGCGGCATCCGCCGCGGCCTCATGCCCGAAGGTTCCGGCCGAGCCGCGCAGGCTGTGTACGACCGCCCGGCCATGCTCGCGGCCCTCCGCCGCCAGCATGCCGGCACTACGCCAGTCGCCCAGCCACGCGATCAACTGTTCCGCTCGGGCCCGGTTCGAGGTCCACGCCCGCTGCGCGAGGGCGCGGTAAGCGTCCGCCATCACCTCCGGTGAGGTCACGACGCCCACCCCAGCAACCGTCGCATCTGGGCGCCCAGGGTCATCGGATCGAACGGCTTGGCGATCACCCCTGCAACGTTCTCCTCGGGCTCATCGCCGTCCACCCGTGCGGTCAACAGAATCACCGGAATGTCGGCGGTGGCCGGATCACCCTTCAGCAGCTCGGCCGTTTCCAAGCCGTCCATGCCGGGCATCATCACGTCCATCAGGATCCCGTCGGGATGATGGAGTTGTGCCTGGCTCACGCCCGCCCGGCCGCCGTTGGCGGTGATGACGCGAAATCCATCCACCAATTCAAGTGCTGCCGCCGCCACCTGGCGGATATCGTCGTCGTCGTCGACCAGCAGCACAAGACGGGGTTCTGCATCGACCGGTATAGACATGGCAACTCCTCGCGTGGTGCGCTCATCGTAGTGGCGGACCGCCAAGAATCCGCACAGCGAAGCCATCCGGACGACCACCTGGCGTGGTGCCTAATTCATCATTGTGACAATGGGTCGAAGGCGGCCTTATACTTCAGCCCGACCCCCGTCAGTGAGCATCATCCCCCATGTTGCGAGCCGCCTCCATGTTGAAGTCCATGCCCTCACGCGCCTTTGCCGTCGTGGCCATCGTCGGCGCGCTGCTCGGCATCTTGTTCCTGGTGCTGATCGAAATCGCCCCGAATCAAGAGACCCGGGGCACCATCACCACGAGCTTCCTGTTGATCTTCGGTTCCGGTGCCGCGGGCTGCACGGCGCACCGCTCACTCACCAGCCAGGGCCGGCGTAAGCGCGCCTGGCTGTTGATTACGGTCGGCATCTGCGCGGCCGTGCTCGCCAATGCGGTCAGCTTGTTGCCGAGTCACGGCCTGTTCGACGTGAACTGGGACCAACTGGTCGATCCCATTCTGCTGATCGGGCTGCTGATCTGCCTGATGGGGCTGACCCTATTTCCTCCGCTGCGGCGCCGCGGAACCGATGTCACTCGGTTGATCATGGACGGCCTGGTTGTCGGCGGATCGGTGATGTTCATTGCCAGCGCCACCATCTTTCCCACACTGCTGGCCGGCAAGGACGGCTCCTTCGGCAGTCAAGCGCAGATTCTTGTGCTGCCAGTGCTCGACCTGCTGATGGCTACGGTCGCCATCCTGCTCATCGCGCGCAGCGGCGCTGAGAGCCGAATGGCCCTGATGCTGGTGGGTGCGGCGCTGCTGCTCTACTCAATCTCAGACATGGCCTACGCGGTCAACATGTCGCGCGGCAGTTCGGCGCTGGGCAGTTGGTGGGATGTGGGCTGGCTGTGCGGCTACCTGTTCTCGGGACTCGCCGCGCTGTACCCCGATTCGGGTCACTCCAAACTCACCGAAGCACCCGAGTCGTCCTCGTTGCGCAGCACCATCGTCTTCTTCGCGGTCTTCCTAGTGGCCGCGGCGGCAAACATGGTCGTCGGCTACAACGGCGAGCACACGGTGGTCACCCGTTCCGTGTGGGCGTTCCTGATCCTTACGGTCGTGGCGCGGCAGATCGTCCTAGTGATGGACAACGAGCAGCTGCGGCGTTCCTTGGAGGTGCGCGTCCTGGAACGAACGAAGGAGCTTCGCGAAATCACCACTCAACGCGAACTACTCCTCAGTTCGGTGGCGGACGGCATCTATGGCGTCGACCGGGGCGGCCGCATCACCATGGTGAACAGCGCGACAGCGACCCTGTTGGGACGTTCCGAGGAGGCGCTGATCGGCGCCAACGCACACGACCTCTTCCATGCCCCGCAAGAGGACGGCGAACCCTTCCCAGTCGATGGCTGCTACATCACCGATGCGACGAAGCTCGGTTTGACCGCCTCCGGCGAGGACGACGTGTACGTGCGCGGCGACGGCAGCACCATCATGGTGGAGGCGACCGCCAGCCCGCTGCAGGATGACAGCGGGGTGATCAGTGGCGCCGTGGTGGTTTTCCGCGACGTCAGCCAGCGCCGTGAGATGGACCGGATGAAGCACGAGTTCATCTCGTTCGTCAGCCACGAGTTGCGGACGCCGCTGACCTCCATCCGCGGCGCGCTCGGGCTGATCTCGGGTGGCGCCCTCGGGGAGATCCCGCCGAAAGCCGCGAAGATGATCGACATCGCCACGTCAGGCAGTGTCCGGCTCGGCCGACTGGTCAACGACATCCTCGAGATCGAACGCCTCGACACCGGCATGCTGCCGCTCTCCATCCGCGCACACGATGTGGCCGGTCCCTGCCAGGAGGCCATCCTGGCCACCTCCGGCATGGCCGACGCCGCCCAGATCAAGTTGAGCCTGGGCACCGTGCACAGCGATGGCCGCGTGCTGGCCGACCGGGACCGCCTGGTGCAGGTACTGATTAATCTGATCGGCAACGCCATCAGGTTCAGCGACCCCGGCGACAGCGTCGTGGTCGAGGCTGCGCAGCATGGCGACGAGGTCGAGTTCGCGGTGGGCGACACGGGCCGCGGCATCCCCCCGGACAAGCTCGAGGCGATCTTCGGACGGTTCAGTCAAGTCGACTCCAGCGACACTCGCGAGAAGGGCGGGACCGGTCTTGGCCTCGCGATCTGCCGCGGCCTGGTAGACCGGATGGGGGGGAGGATCTGGGCGGAGAGCACCCTGGGCAGGGGCTCGACGTTCCGGTTCTCGCTACCTGCGGAACCGCCTACCCCGGTGTCGGAACTCCCCGAGCCCGTTCGGTCGTCTGCGGGAGCCGGCAGACCTTGACCCTCACAACAGAAAGGCACCACGGACTTGATCATCCACGGCTCCGACTGGGCGAAGCCCACGGACGTCCTCACCATTCGTGTTTCTACCGGCAGCGGCAAGGGCCGCACCTCGATGGCGGCTTTCGATAGCGCCTTACGCGACGCCGGAGTGGCCGACCACAATCTGATCCGGCTGAGTTCGATCATTCCGCCGGGCACGGTCATCGAAACATGCGATTCCGCCGATCAATTGCGCGGCACGTTCGGCGACGCTCTCTACTGCGTCTACGCGGTGGCTTTCGCCACAGAACGTGGCGATGACGCGTGGTCGGGGATCGGCTGGTCACGAGCAACGGACGGTTCGGGCCGCGGTCTCTTCGTCGAGCACACCGGCCACGCCGAGGAACAGGTCCGGACAATGATCATGGCCAGCCTGACCGATATGGCCGACGGTCGCAGCGACAGCTTCGCGTTCGAGCACATGGTGCTCAGTTCGGCGCGCTGCTCGGGCCAGCCGGCCTGCTCGGTGGTCGTCGCCACATACCGGACCGCCGGCTGGGGCGCGGCATGAACGGCCTTGTGGAGGAGACTATGGAGGATCAGTTGGAAGGCCCTTGGGACTACGGCGACTTCAGCATCGTCTGCACCCGCCACCCGCGTCCGGACCTGATGGACAGCTTCTGGCCGGTCTACGAGGAGGCTTTCGGCCCGCTGCGCGTGCTCGCCGCCGCGCGACAGGTGCTCACCCCGGAGGAGTTTATGGCCGAGGTGGAGGACCCGCGGATCTGGAAGTACATCGCTCTCGATGCCGACGGCGGCCTCGCCGGCCTCACCACGCTGACCGACGACCTGTCGACCATGCCGTGGATCAGCCCCGAGTATTACCAGTATCACTATCCCGATGAATGGAATCGCAAGGCGATTTTCTACAGCGGTGTCTCGCTGGTCCGCCCGGATATGCGCCGCTACCCCGTCTTCGCCCGCATGATGACCTGCTTAGGTCAGAGAATCGCCGCGGTCAAAGGAATCTATGCGGTCGATATGTGCCGATACAATGACCACGAACGATCGGTCGCTCGGGCCGCAGAACGCGTGCTGAACCGCGTTGCCGAGTTCGAAGTACAGGCGGTCGACGTGCAGACCTATTACGTCGCACGCGCGACGGGGAATGGGAGCAGGGAGCAGTAATGAGCGATGGCACGCCTGGCGAACGACATGCGGTGATCATTGAGGACGATCCCGAGATCGCCGATCTGCTGGCGGTCGTCCTCACCCAGGCCGGCTTCCGCACCTACACCGCAGAGGACGGCCTCACCGGCCTGGAGCTGATCCGCGAACACGAGCCGACGCTGACCACGTTGGACGTCAACCTCCCCGGCATCGACGGCTTCGAGGTGGTCCGCCGCATTCGCGAGTTCTCGACCACCTACGTGGTCATGCTGTCCGCCCGGCGCGACGAGATCGACACCCTGACCGGCCTCAACTCCGGTGCCGACGACTACCTCGCCAAGCCGTTCCGACCACGCGAACTGCGGGCACGCGTGGAGGCGATGATCCGCCGCCGCGAGCTCGAACACCACATCCCCGGGGTGACGACGCCGTCCGTCGACGTCGATGCCGGTGACGGCGACTGGCTGGAGCACAACGGGCTGCGCATGCATCCCGAGATGCGGCTGGTCGAGCTGGACGGCCAACCGGTGGAGCTGACCCGGACCGAGTTCGACCTGCTGTCGGCGGTCATGCAACGCAGCCGGCGGGTGATCAGCAAGGACGAGCTGGCCGCCTTCGTGCGCAACGACATCAACAGCTATGTCGTCGAGGCCGACCGGCGCTCGATCGAGAGCCACATCGCCAACCTGCGTCGCAAGCTCTCCGATTCGGTGACCAACCCGCGCTTCATCGAGACGGTCCGTGGAGTGGGTTACCGGCTCGCCAAAGCTCAGCGCTGACGCCTCACCGCTCACCGCTGGTCACGCTTGGCGAGACCCTAGAAACCGCTGGTCGAGCTTGTCGAGACCCCTCACCGCTGGTCGAGCTTGTCGAGACCCCTCACCGCTCACCGTTGGTCGAGCTTGTCGAGACCCCTCACCGCCGGCCGAAAACGCTACTCATCCTCAGGATTCAACGCAGCAAGCTTGTTCGACAGCGCGGTGGCGAACGCACACCAGGCGGCGTAGGCACCAAGCCCCAGCGCAGCCCCGGAACTGACGGACGCGGCACGGCTGGCCAGCTTGGCCGACGACGCCGCGAGCGCTGCCGCGCCAGCGGTCGCCACGGGCAGGTTGTGGGCCCGGAAGAACAACCCGGACCAGCCGG
>NZ_JAPUED010000138.1:0-2667 GCF_027492755.1 Micropruina sp.
CGATGGTCTGGATCAGCGACCGCTCGGAGCGCAGGAAGCCCTCCTTGTCGGCGTCAAGAATGGCGACAAGGCTGACCTCGGGCAGGTCGAGACCCTCGCGCAGCAGGTTGATGCCGACCAGCACGTCGTACTCGCCGAGTCGCAACTCGCGCAGCAGCTCGATCCGTTTCAGGGTGTCGACCTCGGAGTGCAGGTACCGGGTGCGGATGCCGTTCTCCATCAGGTAGTCGGTGAGGTCCTCGGACATCTTCTTGGTCAGCGTGGTGACCAGGACGCGCTCGTTGCGTTCGGCGCGCAGCCGGATCTCACCGATCAGGTCGTCGATCTGGCCCTTGGTGGGCTTCAGGATCACCTCGGGGTCGACCAGGCCGGTGGGCCGGATCAGCAGTTCGACCGGCGGCCCGGAGCGGGCCATCTCGTACGGTCCCGGGGTTGCCGACAGGTAGACGGTCTGCCCGATCCGGTCGCTGAACTCCTCGAAGGTGAGCGGCCGGTTGTCGAGTGCGCTGGGCAGCCGGAAGCCGTGCTCGACCAGGGTGCGCTTGCGCGAGGCGTCGCCCTCGTACATGCCGCCGATCTGCGGCACGCTGACGTGCGACTCGTCGATGACCAGCACGAAGTCGGCCGGGAAATAGTCGATCAGACAGTTCGGCGCGCTGCCCTGGGTGCGGCCGTCGATGTGCCGCGAGTAGTTCTCGATGCCCGAGCAGGTGCCGATCTGACGCATCATCTCGATGTCGTAACCGGTGCGCATGCGCAGCCGCTGCGCCTCGAGCAGCTTGTGCTCCCCCTCGAGTTCGGCCAGCCGCACCTCGAGCTCGGATTCGATGCCGGCGATGGCCCGCTCCATGCGTTCGGGGCCGGCGACGTAGTGGGACGCCGGGAACACCGCCACCTCGGTATCGACCGAGATCACCGTGCCGGTGAGCGGGTGCAGCGTCGACAGCGCTTCGATCTCATCACCGAAGAACTCGACGCGGACGGCGTTCTCTTCATACATCGGGAAGATCTCGACCGTGTCACCACGAACTCGGAAGGTGCCCCGGGTGCCGGCCAGGTCGTTGCGGGCGTACTGGATGTCGACCAGCGCCCGGAGCAGTTCGTCACGGTCACGGACGTCGCCGACCCGCAGCCGGACCATCCGATCGACGTATTCCTGCGGCGTGCCCAGGCCGTAGATCGCCGACACCGTCGCCACCACGATCACATCGCGCCGGGTGAGCAGCGAACTGGTCGCCGAGTGCCGCAGCCGCTCGACCTCCTCGTTGAGCGAGGAGTCCTTCTCGATGTAGGTGTCGGTCTGCGGAACGTACGCCTCGGGCTGGTAGTAGTCGTAGTACGAGACGAAGTACTCGACCGCGTTGTCGGGGAAGAAGGTGCGCAACTCGTTGGCGAACTGGGCGGCGAGGGTCTTGTTGGGCTGCATCACCAACATCGGACGCTGCAACCGCTCGGCCAGCCAGGCCACAGTGGCGGTCTTGCCGGTGCCGGTGGCACCCAGCACCACCACGTCGCTCTCGCCCGCGGTGATCCGGTGTTCCAGCTCGTCGATCGCGGCCGGCTGGTCACCGGCGGGGACGAAATCGGCCTGGACCTTGAACGGGGCCACCCGGCGCTGCAGATCGGTTGTCGGACGCATGTCCTCAGCGTAGGCGTCCGCTCTGACACTTTCGGATCCTCTTCCCGGACGCTACGACGGCGGGCCTCAGAGGCCCGCCGTCGCGTGTGTTGCGTGGAGATCCCGGATCGAGTCCGGGATGACGAGGTGTCAGCTCGGGATGGCCTGCCTCGTGGACGTCATCCCGGCGAACGCCGGGATCTCCGCTGCGCGATCACGCCTTCAGCTGGCTGTTCAGCAGTGAGTTGGTCATCTCCAGGTAGTCCTCCTGGACGGACGCCACCGTTGTTCCGGACGGCACGATCAGGGTCGACATCACGGTCAGTCCGTCGTCCCGCACGGACATGATCGTCACGTAGGAGAGCTTCACCGAACCCTGCGAGGTGGCCCGAGTGCCGCTCCAGCTGCCGATGCCGACCGACAACCGGCTGTTCTTCACGTCCATCACCGACGGCGTCTTGGTGCTGACCCCCGTCATGTTCGCGGTGATCTGCTTCATGTACGAGGCGACCACGTCGGTGCCCGAGACCTGACCCTCCACCCGGAACGCCTGGGTGGCCAGCAGGGCCTTGCCGTTGCTCAGCTGGGTGAAGTTCTTCATCTCTTCCCGGCTGGTCTGCTGCCAGCCGTTCGCCGGCGTCACGGACACTCCCATGCCCACCTCGATCCCGCCGCCAGGCGGGGTGTTCGTCGAGGTCGACGGGCTGGGATCCGGCGACGGATCGGTGGAGGTCGACGGGTCCGGGCTGGGCTGCGGGGACGGCGGCGTCGACTGCTGGGTGGACACCGTCGGCGAGACGCTCGGGGTCGGATCGCCGCCGCTCGGGCCGAACAGCGTCATCAGCAACCAGCCGGCCAGCGCCACCACGGCAAGGCCGGCCACCACGATGCCGATGATCATGCCGTTGCCCTTCGGCTTCGGCGGCTGCGGCTGGAAGCCGCCTCCCGAATAGCCGGGTCCGCCGAACGATCCGGACGCCCCGGCCGGCGGATACTGCTGGCCGGCCGGCCCATAGCCCTGTTGCGGGTAGCCGCCCGGCTGCGAGGGC
>NZ_JAPUED010000138.1:2767-9999 GCF_027492755.1 Micropruina sp.
GGCTGGCCCTGTTGCGGGTAGGGCTGACCGCCCTGCGGGAACTGCTGGCCGCCGCCCTGCTGGGGGTACTGCGGGCCGCCCTGTCCGGGGTACTGGTTCTCGCTCATGCCTGGGACTCCGTGCTCTCGACGTGGGCGTGGGGCGCCTTGCCTGCGGCGCGCACGCTGACTCCGCAGTTGGAGCAGAACAGCGCGGACGGCAGCAGCGGCATCTCGCACGACGGGCAGAACTCGAGGTTCGGTCCGGCCGAACGTGCCCGTGCGGTGGATTCGAGCGCGGCCTCCATCAGGCCGCGATGCAACGCCGTCCGGATCCGCAGGATCAGCACGGCCAGGATCGCCAGCCCCCACAGGATGGACAGCACCAGGCCCAGCACGGGGTTGCCCAGGAAACCGAGCAGGTAGAGCCCGCCGGCGAACAGCACGTTGGCCCCGACAGCTTCGGCGACCCCGCGGAAGTAGCGCGGGCTGAAACCGTCATAGCCCTCGCCCAGACCGGAGAACTCGGCGCAGGCGATGCCGGTGGCGGTGCCCATCAGCAGCGGCTTCACGAAGCCCTCCAGCACCAACAGCGAGATCCAGGTGGGGGCGTCCGAGACTCCCGCGTAGCCGCCGGTGATCAGCGGCCAGTGCTTGACCAGGGTGTCGGCGGTGGCGAACGCGACGCCGGAGATGACGCCGAAGGTGAGGCCGTCCATCAGGTCGTCGAACTCGGGCCGGGCGGCGAGCACGACCGGGCCGATCTGCCGGATCGCCTCACCCACCACGGGCACCAGCAGGGCGGCGATCAGGAAGCCGCCGAAGGTCGGGGCGAGCGTCTCGGTGTCTCCCCAGGACGCCGCCGGGCTGAGCGGACCCCGCAGGGCGAGCCACAGCCACGTCCAGGCTCCGCCGAGCACGGCGGTGAGCAGGAAGGCGAGGCCGGTCACCAGGACCGGTTCGTCCTCCCACATGTTCACGTCGTAGAGGTAGACGATGTAGACCAGCGGCATCGCGAAGGCGGCGATCAGCACCGCGATCGGGAGCGCTCCGGTCGCCGCCACGATCACCGTCGCCAGCAGCGCCAGTCCGAGAGCGAATTGATAGGTCATCGGCCGCACGGCGGCACCGCGCGGCATGATGGTGGAGACAAGCTTGAGGGACACTACGGATTCGTTCGGCTTCGCAGCGAACGACGCCTTGCGCGCGCCGTCGTCGGCATGGGCGTCCAGCCCGCACACCTGACAGTAATGCGCCGCCTCAGGTACGTCCGCGTGGCAACGAGTGCACTGCACGACTGAATTCCTTCCGGTCGGTTGGGGCGGCCCGATCCCGGGGCCGCGTCGGGTCAGTCTCTCAACACATAGGGCCGCGAAAACGCCCGGCGATACACGTTCTTGGCAAGATTTCACGCCACGATTCAGGACTTCGGCCCGATCCGGACGGGGAGCCGCCCAGGCCGCGAATTCCCTGGTCAGTCCAGCTGCTCGAGGAACTCCCGGCGCATCTGGGTGACCTGCTTGCGGCGGCCCGCCGAGACGCCGGACGGCAGCAGCGCGATCACCGCCAGCGCATTGCCGTCGTTCTCGGTATCGATCGCCACGTGCACGCTGACGGTGACCCGGACGCCGTCGCCGCGCACCCCGGACGCCTCGGCGGAGGCCTTCTCGACCGATCCGGAGCTGCTCGTGGCGTCCCCGATGCGGCGCTTGCCGAGGCCCGCCGAATGCCGGTTGAGCAGCCGTCCGGCTTCCTCGGCGGCGGTCACGTCGTCGCCGGCGGTGTAGGCCCGGAAGATGAGCGTGGCGCTGCCACCGGTCAGCACCAGCTGGGTGTCGCTGCCGGTGTCGAGCTCCCAGCCGTCCGGCCATGAGACGGTGTAGTCGCCCACATGGGCCTCGTTGTCGGCGCCGTTCCCGGAATCGTCGTCGTCATCGGGTCCGGGAGCCGACGTCGTCCAGTCGGTCGGTGCGCCGGTGACACCGCCCCGGTTGCTCGCCGCGAAGGCCAGGACGGCGACTCCGGCGACGCTGCCTCCCACCAGATACAGCAACCCTCGGCGGTCGGGCCCGGGTGCCGGTGGCGGCGGACCGAGCGGAGCCACCGTCTGCGCACTCCACTGACTCGAGGCCGCGTCGTCCACGGAACGAACCCGGTCCTCGCCGGACGGCGGGTAGTTCTCATAGGTCGGAGGCGGCGTGCTCACGGCCTCAGGGTGCCATGCGAGGGGCGCTGGGGCGGGGAGGCGGCGCTCAGCCGGCGCCACAGGGCGTCGGTGGTGTTCCGCAGTTCGGCGGGCGTGCCGTTGTTGTCGATCACCTCGTCGGCGGCGGCCAGCCGCTGGGCGCGTCCGGCCTGGGCGTTGATCCGGGCCAGCGCCTGCTCCCGGGTCAGGCCGTTGCGGGCCATCAGCCGGTCCAGCTGCGTCTCGGGGTCCAGGTCGACCACGACCACCAGGTCGAAAGCGTCTGCCTGCCCGGTCTCCACCAGCAGCGGGATGACCTGCACCACGACCGAGCCGGACGGCGCGGCCCGGCTGAGTTCGACCGCCCGAGCCCGGACGGCGGGGTGGACGATCGCTTCCAGATCGCGCCGGGCGTCCGGGTCGGCGAAGACGATCGCGCCCAACGCCGGACGATCCAGTTCCGGCGGGCCGCCGTCCGCAGCGGGGCGCAGGACGCCGGGGCCGAAGCGCTCGACGATCGCGTCCAGACCGGGCGTGCCGGGCTCGACCACCTCGCGGGCCAGCACGTCGGCGTCGATCACCACCGCACCCAGCTCGGCCAGCCGGTCGGCCACCGCCGACTTTCCGGACGCGATCCCGCCGGTCAGGCCGACCAGCAGCAGATCAGGTCGCTCCTGGTTCACCATCGGCGCGGAACTCGCGAGTGGGGCTGGTTGTTCACCCGGCCAGCATGCCCGCCCGGCAGGTGCGGCGTCCATGCAGTCCCGCCGGAGCCCGGAACGCCGACCGGCCCGGCTCCCACAAGGGGGAACCGGGCCGGTCGAGTGACTACTGGTCGGGCTGACCTCAGCGGTTGCCGGTCAACCGATCGCGCAGCGCCTGCAGCGCCTCGTCCGAAGCGAGCGAACCCTCGGCCTCGGTCGTGGTGGTGCTGCCCGCGGAGTACGCGGCGGTGCTGGCCTCGGCCACGGCCGCCTCGACACCGGCGGCCTCGGCGTCCTTGACCTGCTGCTTGTGAGCCTCCCAGCGGGCCTGGGCCTCGGCGTACTGCCGCTCCCACGCCGCCTGCTGCTCCTCGTAGCCGGGCTTCCACTCCTGGGTCTCGGGATCGAAGCCCTCGGGGTAGATGTAGTTGCCCTGGTCGTCGTAGGACGCGCTCATGCCGTACAGCGCCGGGTCGAAGTCGTCGGCATGCATGTCGACACCCTCGTTGGCCTGCTTGAGCGAGAGCGAGATCCGGCGACGCTCGAGATCGATGTCGATGATCTTGACCATGACCTCGTCGTTGACGGAGACGACCTGCTCGGGAATCTCCACGTGACGCTCGGCGAGCTCGGAGACGTGCACCAGGCCCTCGATGCCCTCCTCGACACGGACGAACGCGCCGAAGGGCACCAGCTTGGTGACCTTGCCCGGCACGATCTGGCCGATCTGGTGGGTCCGGGCGAAGGTCTGCCACGGATCTTCCTGGGTCGCCTTCAGCGACAGCGAGACGCGCTCGCGGTCCATGTCGACGTCCAGCACCTCGACGGTGACCTCGTCACCGACGGTGACCACCTCGGAGGGATGGTCGATGTGCTTCCAGGACAGCTCGGAGACGTGCACCAGGCCGTCCACGCCGCCCAGGTCGACGAAGGCACCGAAGTTGACGATGCTCGAGACGACGCCCTTGCGGATCTGGCCCTTGGCGAGCTGGTTGAGGAAGGTGTGACGCACCTCGGACTGGGTCTGCTCCAGCCAGGCGCGACGGGAAAGCACCACGTTGTTGCGGTTCTTGTCCAGCTCGATGATCTTGGCCTCGAGCTCCATCCCGACGTACGGCTGCAGGTCGCGGACCCGGCGCATCTCGACCAGCGACGCGGGCAGGAAGCCACGCAGACCGATGTCGATGATCAGGCCGCCCTTGACCACCTCGATCACCTTGCCGGTGACGACGCCGTCGGACTCCTTGACCTTCTCGATCGTGCCCCAGGCGCGCTCGTACTGAGCCCGCTTCTTGGACAGGATCAGGCGACCCTCCTTGTCCTCCTTCTGCTGGACCAGGGCCTCGATCTCATCGCCGACGGCGACGACCTCGAAGGGGTCGACG
The DNA here is from genome assembly GCF_027492755.1 of Micropruina sp. Classification (GTDB taxonomy): domain Bacteria; phylum Actinomycetota; class Actinomycetes; order Propionibacteriales; family Propionibacteriaceae; genus Micropruina. The sequence goes on from NZ_JAPUED010000138.1 coordinate 7,020, forward strand.
TCGTGCTTGATGGAGAGTTCCTTGGAAGGGATCACGCCTTCGGTCTTGTAGCCGATGTCGAGCAGGACCTCGTCCCGATCGACCTTGACGACGGTTCCGGTGACGATATCGCCGTCATTGAAGTATTTGATGGTTGCATCCACCGCAGCCAGGAAGGCTTCGGGGGAACCCAGGTCGTCGATGGCGATCTGGGCTGCCTCGGGAGAGGAGGTCATGTAGTAGGGCTCCGATTGATGATGGGACGTCGTGGGCGCGCCGCAACCCTGCTCCTTCAGAATCGCTTCGCCGGGGAATCCCGAGAACTTCATCCATGGGGCGCGCGGTACCTGCTAGGTCTGTAGGCCCACAGATTGCGATGCTCTACCAGACTACCGAGCGGGCACGAAACGGGTCAATTTCATTCGGCTCCGCAGAACTTCCTGTCCGGGACACGACCGGGGCCGATATGCGAGGCTCCGAGATGAACGATCAGGAGGATGCCATGGCTGAGGGCGATCTCACCGCAGACTATGCGGTGATCGGTGTCGGGTCGATCGCGGAAGCGATCGTGACCGGTTTGTGCGAGGCCCCGGCTCCGCCCTCGGTGGTGCTGTCCCCCCGCAGCCGGAAACGGACGGCCCGGCTGGCCGCCCGCTACCCCACCATTCGGGTCGCCGCCGACAATCAGGCCGCGGCGTCCGCCGCCGGCACGGTGCTGCTGTGCCTGCGCCCACAGGACGCGGGCGACACCCTCTCGTCGCTGCGGCTCACGTCCGAGCAGCGGGTGATCAGCGTGATGGCCTCGGTCTCGGCGGCCGAGGTCGCCGAGCTGGTGGGACCGGTGGCCGAGATCTCTCGGGCGATCCCGGGGATCGCGGTCGCCACCCGGCGCGGTTTCACCCCGGTGTTCCCGCCGGCCAGTGCGGCGCAGCGACTGTTCGACGATCTGGGCGGCTCCATGGTGCTGGAATCCGAACGGCTGCTGGACGCGGTGTCGGTGGCCAGCGCCACGGTCGCCGCCCATCTCGCCTACCTGCAGACGGTCTCGTCCTGGCTGGCCGGGCAGGGAGTCGAACTGCCCGACGCGCAGCGCTTGATCGCGTCCGTGTTCGCCGGCGCCACCGCCGAGTTCGCGACGAACAGCGATTTCGCCGCGCTGGTCCGGCACCACGCCACCCCGGGCGGCCTCAACGAGCACTTCGAACGGGCCCTGCGGGAAGCGGGTGTCCCTCACACGGTGGACCGGGCGCTCGAGGCCCTGCTCGACACGATCCCGCCGAGCTGACCAACCTCGTTGGTCGAGCTTGTCGAGACCCGAAGTGACCAAAGGAACCGTCCCCGGTGACCGAGGGGACGGTTCTCCTGGTCACCGGGGACGGTTCTCTTGGTCACCGCACGGGCAGGAAGAGAGGTTTCGACAAGCTCAACCAGCGGTGGGTAGGGATCAGACCGTCGCCGGCTCCGGCTCGGACGCGCGGACCGGCGTCGAGGTCTCGACACCGTCGTAGCGATCCTGGTCGAGGATTCCGTTGCGCTTGGCGACGATGGTCGGCACCAGCGCCTGTCCCGCCACGTTGGTGGCAGTCCGGGCCATGTCGAGGATCGGGTCGATGGCCAGCAGCAGGCCGACGCCCTCCAGCGGCAGTCCGAGCGTGGACAGGGTCAGCGTGAGCATCACCACGGCACCGGTGAGACCCGCGGTGGCGGCCGAGCCGACCACGGCGACGAAGGCGATCAGCAGGTAGTCGGTGATGTCGAGCGGCACGCCGAACAGCTGTGCGACCGTGATCGCGGCCAGTGCCGGGTAGATGGCGGCGCAGCCGTCCATCTTGGTGGTGGCGCCGAGCGGGACGGCGAAGGACGCGTACTCACGCGATACTCCGAGCTTGTCGGTCACGGCGCTCTGGGTGAGCGGCAGGGTGCCGATCGAGGAGCGCGAGACGAAGGCGAAGACGATCGCCTCCCAGGCACCGGCGAAGAACCGCCGGACGCGCAGCCCGTTCAGTTTGAGCAGGAGCGGATACAGGCCGAACAGCACCAGGGCGCAGCCCACGTACACGTCCACGGTGAAGACCGCGAGCGGGGCGAGCAGGTCCCAGCCGTAGCTGGCGACGGCTTTGCCGATCAGTGCGGCCGAACCGATCGGCGCCAGCTTGATCACCCACCAGACCAGCTTCTGCGATACCGCGAGCACACTCTCGGCGAAGCCGATGAACGGGGCTGCCTTCTCACCCGCGGCCAGCGCGGCAGCGCCCAGCGCGATGCCGATGACCACGAGCTGCAGCACGTTGAACGACAGCGAGCTGGTCACCGCGATGCTGCCGGCGGCTTCGGTGGCCTTGCTGCTGACCTCGAGGCCGAGGATGTTGCCGGGCACCAGCGACTTGAGGAAGTCGAGCCAGCTGCCCTGGGTCGCGACGGCCTCGGCGCCGGAGGTGTTGATGGAGGCGTTCGCACCCGGGTTGGTGAGCAGTCCGAGCGTGATGCCGATCAGCACCGAGACGAGTGCGGTGATGGCGAACCAGAGCAGCGTCTGGACGGCGAGCCGGGCGGCGTTGGTGACCTTGCGCAGCTGGGTGATCGAGACGATGAGCGCGGTCAGGACCAGCGGGACCACCAGCACGCGGAGCAGCTGGACGAAGATGGTGCCGACCGTGGCCATGGTTTCGGTCAGCCAGCCGAGGCTGAGGCTCCGGGCCAGGAAACCCAGCACGATGCCGGCCCCGAGGCCGGTCAGGACCTGGGCCCAGAACGGGAATCTGGGGCGCGCCGGAGCGGCCGCCGATGCGGATGAGGACATGGTTGATGAAGCCTTTCGGGTTCGGGGGTTTCAGGACGGGGGCGTGCGGGAACGTCCGCTCAACCGCGCATCAACACAGGCAGCTGGCGTCCAGGCGGTGGTCGACCACCCGGCAACTCCACAACAGCGGCATGTAGATACGTCCTTTCCACTGGGCGACAACCGGCACGTGCCGAGGCCTATTCCCGATCCGGCGAGGAT
>NZ_JAPUED010000139.1 GCF_027492755.1 Micropruina sp.
TCCTCAGCGCAACCGGGGCCGCACGTGCAGACCCACCTCGGGGTCAACGATCAGTTCCTGGCTGGCGTCGATGCCGTCCACCAGCACCTGGGCGTCGGCGGACACGTTGCGCTTGATCAGGGCGAGGGCGATCGGACCGAGCTCGTGGTGCCGGGCCGACGAACCGACCCGGCCGACCACCCGGCCGTCGAGCACGACATCAGCACCCACCGCGGGCAGCGCCTCGGCGGTGCCGTCCAGATGAAGCCGGGTCAGCCGTCGCGGTGGACGGCCCAGCGTGTACACCCGGGCGACCGTTTCCTGGCCCGGGTAGCAGCCCTTCTGCAGGTGCACGCCGGCGCCCAGAACCAGGCCGTCGGGATTGGCCAGCTCGTTGGGAATCGTCTTGTCATCGGTGTCGACGAAGGTCCGCGGCTGGCCGGCTTCGATCCGCAACGCGTCCGCGGCCCAGGTGCCGGCCCGCTGTTCGCCGAGCACCTCGTCCAGTTCTTCACGGGGCACGATCCGCGGGCCGCCGGCGATCACCATCGCGTGGGTGTCGCTGCGGTCGACGATCTCGACCCGGGCCGCGAACTGCATCCGCCGCAGCCAGGCCAGCAACGCATCCAGCCGTCCCGGCTCGGTGGACGCCCATAGCGTCTCGCCGTCGTCGATCCCACCGAAGACATGGCTGATCCGGCCCTGCGGGTCCAGGATGTAGGCGGTCGTCCACTGGCCGGGCGCCAGGTCGTCCAGCTTCTGCGAGGCGATGTTGTTCAGCCAGCTGAGCCGGTCGGGGCCGCTGAGACTGAAGGTCGGACGGTGCGACATATCGACCGTCGCCTCACCGGCGGCCAGCCGGCGCTGCTCGCGGATCGGGTCGCCGTAGTGCCAGACCGCGCCGGCGTCCGGCCCCGTCTCGTGCCGGACGGCGGTCATCCGCGCACCAGCGTCGCCCACACGTACGGCCGCAGCGCCACGTCTTCCGTGGCCCGGTCGAACGAGTACATCAGCTTGCCCTCCACGGTGCCGTACAGCCGGCGTCCAGCGGTATAGGCCACCGCGGCGTCGGGTGAACGGACGACGGCGTCGGTGACCAGATCGACCCGGCCCGGCTGCAGCTTGCCGTACCAAACCTCGGCGAAACCCTCGGGCGCGCACATCACGACATCGACGGTGCCGTCGGCCAGCGGACGCCAGAAGCCGGTCTCCATCATCAACGGCTTGGTCGGCTTGCCGTCCTCATCGACCTCGAACGACTGCGCCAGATAGTGCAGGTAGTCGCCGCCGTTATCGGAGAAGTCGACCTGCTGGGCGAACCGGATCTTCTCCTCACCGGGCCATTCCCGGTAGCCGGTGCCCTCCCAGCGACCGCGCAGCCAGGCGAGCCCCACCAGGGCCGGGTTGAGGTCGGAGGGGATTTCGAAGGCCATGAATCACTCCTGCTGCTTGTCGGTGAAGATGCGGACCACGATCACCAGGGCGGCGATCAGCACCGCGGCCGCCGCGACGATCAACGCGATCGTTCCCGGTGTCAGCACCGCGGCCACCAATTCCACTCGCCGAAGTCTAGTGCCGTACTCTCGGCGCCCATGAGAGCGGTGGTCCAGCGGGTCAGCAGGGCGTCGGTGAGCGTCGCCGGCGAGGTGGTCGGCGCCATCGAGACACCGGGCCTGATGGTGCTGGTCGGCGTCACCCATGGCGACACCGCCGCCATCGCGGACGCCCTGGCCGACAAGGTGTGGAACCTGCGCATCCTGGACGGCGAACGCAGCTGCGCCCAGCTCGGCGCACCCTTGCTGGTGGTCAGCCAGTTCACCCTCTACGCCGACACCCGCAAGGGACGCCGTCCGTCGTGGAACGCCGCGGCCCCGGGTCCGGTCAGCGAACCCCTGGTGGCCGCCTTCGTCGCAGCCCTGCGCAGCCGCGGCGCCGCGGTGGAGACCGGCCGGTTCGGCGCGATGATGCAGGTGTCACTGGTCAACGACGGTCCGATGACGCTGATTCTCGAGCTATAAGGCACAGCCCTATGACGGCCCGGTTACAGAACCGGGAACGAAATTCGATCGGGCGATACGCCGCCGACCTCACTATTCTGATGCTGGCATCGATTGGGGATATGGATGGCAACTCTGCTTGTCGTGAGCAACCAACTGGCCGATGACACGCGCCCCGAAGCCGTCCTGCCAGCGCTCGGCCTGCTCGCCCACGAATTGCACGGCGCACCGGCCGACACCTCGGCACTCACCGAATCGGCCATCTCGGACGCCATCGTGGTCGACGGTCGCACCGACCTGGCCACGGCCCGGACGATCTGCCGGCTGTTCCGCTCCTCGGGCATCGCGCTGCCGATCCTGCTGGTGCTCACCGAGGGTGGCCTGGCCGCACTCAACGACGACTGGCGGGTGGCGGATTTCGTCCTGGACGGCGCCGGCCCGGCCGAGTTCGACGCCCGCATCCGCCGACTGCTGGCCAGCGAGGACGCCGAGGGCGTCATCCAGGCGGGGGGCATCCTGATCGACGAGGCGGCCTATTCGGCCCGGCTGGGCGATGTGCCGCTCGACCTCACCTACACCGAGTTCGAGCTGCTCAAATACTTGGTGATGCATCCGGGCCGGGTGTTCAGCCGTGAGCATCTGCTGGCCGATGTCTGGGGCTACGACTATTTCGGCGGCACCCGTACCGTCGACGTCCACATCCGCCGGCTGCGCGCCAAGCTGGGCCCCGAGCACGAGGCCCTGATCGGCACCGTCCGCAACGTCGGCTACCGGTTCGCCCCGTAGAACCGTCATCCCGGGCCCCGCCCCGGGATCCCTCCAACAGATATACCGGTCGACGCCGGAGATCCCGGCGTCCGCCGGGATGACGAACTGGGCACCGTCATCCCGGGCTCCGCCCCGGGATCTCTCCAACAGACATACCGGTCGACGCCAGACCCCCCGGCATTCGCCGGGACGACGGACTGGGAGCAGGATGGCGAGCCAGCCCTGGGCGAATTGGGCGAACTGTCCATGGGGATGACGGGGCGTCGTCCGATCCCACTACCCTGAGCGCATGTTGGTCAGCGACGACATCAACCGCATCCGTCATCTGGTGACTGTCGTGGCCGAGGCGGACGGCGAGCAGCCACTCAACGAGGACGCCATGCTGGCGTTGAGCGGCGACGGCGCCGAGGTCAGCCACTACCTGTTCGAACAGGACGGCGAACTGGCCGGCTACGCGCAGGGCAACACCAAGCACGGCACCGCACAACTGCTGGTGCACCCCGGCCACCGCCGCCACGGACTCGGCAGCAGCCTGCTCAGCGACATCGGTGACCTCGCCGTCTGGGCGTTCGGGGATCTACCTGCCGCACAGGGTTTCGCGGCCGCCCACGGCCTGGTCGAGCGTCGCCGGCTGCTGGTGATGGAACGCCCCCTCGATCCGCCCTCCAGGGCGGCCTTCGACGGCGTCCGGCCGTTCGACTACGCCACGGACGCCGAGCAACTGCTTGCACTGAACGCGGCCGCCTTCGACTGGCACCCCGAGCAGCGGCACTTCTCCCGCGCCGACCTGGACGCCCGGATGGCCGAGCCGTGGTTCGACCCGGCCGGGCTGCTGGTCACCGCCGATGCCGACGGGCTGACCGGCTTCCACTGGACCAAGCGGCACCCCGACGGCCGCGGCGAGGTGTACATCCTGGCCACCCACCCCCGCGCCCAGGGCACCGGGCTGGGCCGCACCCTGCTGGCCGCCGGCCTGGAACACCTAGCGGCGACCGGGTCCACGTCCGTGCACCTCTACGTTGAAGCCTCCAACGGCCGGGCGGTAGAACTGTACGAGCGGACCGGCTTCGCCGTGGTGCACCGCGATGTTCTGTACGGCCCGACCCCTCACCAGGAGCAGCGATGACCGCTGAACCCGCAGTCGACGACCTGCCCGACCTGCCCGACGACCGGTTCTCCGATCGTGAGTTGAGCTGGCTGGCCTTCAACAAACGGGTGCTCGACCTGGCCCGCGACACCACCCGGGTGCCGCTGCTCGAGCGAGCCCGCTTCCTGGCGATCTTCTCGTCCAACCTGGACGAGTACTTCATGGTCCGGGTGGCCGGACTGAAGCGCCGGATCGCGGCCGGGGTGGCGGTGCCGTCGGCGTCCGGCATCCTGCCCCGCGACCTGTACGACCTGATGCTCACCCGGGCCCGCGACCTGGTCGAGCAGCAGGCCCGCACCTTCGCCGATGACATCCGGCCGGCGCTCGCCGAGCACGGCATCGAGGTGCTGCGCTGGGACGAACTCACCGACGCCGAGAAGGAGACGATGCGAACCCTCTTCGAGGAACGCATCTTCCCGGTGCTCACCCCGCTGGCCGTCGACCCGTCGCACCCGTTCCCCTACATCTCGGGGCTGTCGAACAACCTGGCCGTGCTGCTGAAGAACCCGATGACCGGCGCCCGGCAGTTCGCCCGGGTCAAGGTGCCCAGCCTGATCAGCCGCTTCCTGCAACTCGGCGAGGGCCGGTTCATCGCCGTCGAGGACGTCATCGCCCGCCACCTGGACCGGCTCTTCTCCGGCATGCAGGTGCTCAGCCATTCCACCTTCCGGGTCACCCGCAACGAGGACCTGGAGGTCGAGGAGGACGACGCCGAGAACCTGCTATACGCCCTGGAACAGGAGTTGTTGCGGCGCAAGGTGGGGCGTCCGCCGGTGCGTCTGGAGGTCGAGGACGACATCGACGACAAGATGCTCGACCTGCTGGTCAGCGAACTGGACATCGGCGAGAAGGAGGTCTTCAAGCTGCCCGCACCGCTCGACCTGCGCGGCTTGTTCTCGCTGGCCGACCTGGATCGCGAGTCGCTGAAGTACCCGGCCTTCCTACCGAAGACCCATCCCGAGCTGGCCGAGGTCGAGACCGCGATGCCGGCCGACATGTTCGCCGCGCTGCGGCACCGCGACGTGCTGCTGCACCACCCGTACCACTCGTTCGCGACCAGCGTGCAGCGCTTCATCGAGCAGGCCGCGGCCGACCCGGCGGTGCTGGCGATCAAGCAGACGCTCTACCGCACCTCGGGCGATTCACCGATCGTGGACGCCCTGATCGACGCCGCCCAGGCCGGCAAGCAGGTGCTCGCCCTGGTCGAGATCAAGGCCCGCTTCGACGAACAGGCCAACATCACCTGGGCCCGCAAGCTGGAGCGGGCCGGCTGCCACGTGGTGTACGGGCTGATCGGGCTGAAGACGCACTGCAAGCTGTCGCTGGTGGTCCGCGACGAGACCGACGGGTTGCGCCGCTACTGCCACATCGGCACCGGCAACTACAACCCGAAGACGGCCCGGATGTACGAGGACGTCGGCCTGCTCACCGCCAATCCGGTGGTCACCGACGACGTCGCCCGGCTGTTCAACCACCTCTCCGGGATGGGCCAGGAAACCCACTACAAGCGGTTGCTGGTCGCCCCGCACGGCATCCGGCGAGGCCTGGTCGAGTTCATCGAGGACGAGATCGAGCACCAGCGCGCCGGCCGTCCGGCGAAGATCCGGATCAAGGTGAACTCGATCGTTGACGAGACGGTCATCGACGCGCTCTACCGCGCCTCACAGGCCGGGGTGAGCGTCGAGTTGTGGGTCCGTGGCATCTGCACCGTCAAGGCCGGCGTCCCCGGGTTGAGCGACAACATCCGGGTGCGGTCGACCCTGGGCCGCTTCCTGGAGCACAGCCGGCTGTTCTGGTTCGCCAACGGCGGGCAGCCGCGGGTCGGGCTGGGTTCCACCGACCTGATGCACCGCAACCTCGACCGCCGGGTCGAGGTGCTGGTCTCGCTGACCAACCCGCGGCACATCGCCACCATCGAAAACCTGTTCGACCTGGCGTTCGACGACGGCACCGCCTCGTGGTGGCTGGAAGAGGACGGCTGGCACCAGCGCACCAGCGACATCGAGGGCGAGCCGCTGCTCGACCTGCAGGAACACCTGATCTCGTCGCTGGGTTCGCGGCGCGGGGAACGGAGCACCGGATGAGCCACAAACGCCTGGTCGAGGCCGCGGGGGCGGTCGTACTGCGTCGGCCCAAGGGGCGAGGCCTGCAGGTCCTGCTGATCCACCGGCCCAGCTACAACGACTGGTCGCTGCCCAAGGGCAAGCTCGACCCGGACGAGTACCTGGCCGGCGCCGCCGTCCGGGAGACCATGGAGGAGACGGCGGTCATCGTCCGGTTGCGGCATCCCGTCGACCGCATCCAGTACCCGATCCCGTCCGGCACCAAACGGGTTGCCTACTGGTTGGGCACGGCGATCGACCAGCGCCGGTTCAAGCCGAACTCCGAGGTCGACCGGCGGGTCTGGCTGTCCATCCCGTCGGCGTTGAAGCGGATGACCTACGCCGACGAGCGGGCGCTGCTGGAGCAGGCCGTCACCCTGCCCGACACCACGCCGCTGCTGATCGTCCGGCACGGCAAGGCGATGGAGCGCAAACACTGGTCGGGCAAAGACCAACTGCGCCAGCTCAGCTCCCGCGGGCGCCGGCAGAGCAAGCAACTGATTCCCCTGCTGGACGCCTACGGCGTGGGCGAGCTGGACTCGTCGGCCTCGCTCCGCTGCATGTCCACCCTGTCGCCCTACGCGAAGGCCAAACGGCTGGACGTGCAGGGCTGGGCCACCCTGTCGGAGGAGAAGGCGAAGGACAACCCCGACGCCGTCCGCAAGCTGATGAAGCGGCTGATCAGGCAGACTGCCGCCAGCGGCGTCCCCCGGGCGATCTGCGGGCACCGACCGGTGCTGCCACTGATGCTGGAAGCGCTCGGCGTGCCCGACCGTCCGATGCTCACCGCCGCCGTGCTGGTGGCCCACCTGTCGCCGGAGGGCGAAACCATCTGCGTGGAGTGGCACAAACCCCGGGTGTGAGTGCCGGACGCCCCGTCAGTCGGAGAGTTGCCAGCGCATCCCGTAGGGATCGGTGAAGTCCGAAATGGTCTTGCCGGTGACAGGGATGAAGGTGTCGGTGCGGCTGAAGGTGGCACCGGTGGCTTCACTGATCGCGGCGGCGTCGGTGGCCTGCGACCTGGACCGGAACGCGACGTGGTCGATCACGAACGCCTCCAGCGTCGCGTCCTCACGCAGTTCGAAGACGACCTGCCCCTCGCCCGGGAGCGCCAGTTCGACCGACTTGCGCTCCGGCAGTCGGCGCCGCTCGACCAGCCCCAGGCCCGCGAACCAGGCCACCGCCTGCTCCAGGTCGGGAACCTTGAGATCGATGTGATCGACTGCCTCGAGCATGCACGTCCTCCTGTGACTGGTAACCGGACCCGGTTCCCCGGGGCACTAGACGATCTTCACACCCTGAAACCCGCCGGTGTACTTCTTCGCCTGCTTGTCGGTCAGCTTCACCTTCTTGGACGTGGTTTTCGTCCAGCCCGCCGACTTCCAGACCGAGGTGACCAGCCGGCCTTCCCAGCGCGGGGTGCCCATCTTGAACAGCGTGTACTGCTCCACGTAGCGCTTGCCCGACTTGCTGTAGAACCGGTAGCCGCTGCGGCCCCAGTCGAGCATGCCGAGCGAGTACCAGGCGTACTTGGCGGAACGGTCCTTCGGCGCTGCCTGGCGAACCAGCTTGTTCTTGCGCCAGGTCAGCACCGCCGTGGTGTAGCCGTCACCGCCGCCGGTGGCGAGCAGCAGTTCGTAGCCCTTCACCTTGTCGAGTTTGGCGGCACCCCAGTACGGCTCGATGCCCCAGTCGGTCTCGATCGTCGAGGTGAGGGTCAGCGACGACTTCCGCTTTTTCGCGGTGGTGACCGTCACCTTGTAGCGGTCCTCCTTGACCTTGGTGATCTTCACCGTGTCCTTGCGGCCGTCGCCATCGACATCCACCTTGACGGTGCGGGCGGCAGCCTTCGCGGGCAACGGAGTCGCCGCGGCGGGCGTGGCGGACAAGCCGACTCCGAGTACGAGCGCCAGCGAGGCGGCGAATGCGGGCAGTGCACGGAACCTGGTCATCGGACATCCGATCTAGTAGCTGGGCGAGCCGCCATCCCCCTGGTCACACACCGATGCATCGGACGTCGAGGCCCGAGGCGGTGCGTTCACCGGCTGTTCACCCAGGACTCCCCAACCGGTCGACTCGGCTGCCTAGCATGCCAGCCGGAGCGGGTTCCGTTCCACCCATTGTTGAAAGGAAAGCCGTGAAGATTTCCACGTTCGGCGCCCCGGTGGCCCTGCTCGCCGCCGCCGCGCTGACTCTGTCCGCCTGCGCGGCGAACGAGACCGCCAACCCCGGTACCGGCTCGAGCGGCAGCACGACCGCCGAGAGCACGCTGGCCGGCAAGGGCGCCTCGTCGATGTCCGCAGCCCAGCAGAAGTGGATCGCCGACTACCAGTCCGCCCACCCCGGCGTCACCATCAACTACTCCCCGGACGGCTCCGGCGCGGGCCGCCAGGCGTTCACCTCCGGCGCCGTGCAGTACGCCGGCTCCGACCGTCCGTTCAAGGACGAGGAACTGGGTGCCGGCAAGTTCGGCAAGTGCACCGCCGAATCCAACGCGCTCGACCTGCCCGTCTATGTGTCGCCGATCGCGGTGGTCTTCAACGTGGACGGCGTCAAGGACCTCAAGCTCGACCCCGACACCCTGGCCGGCATCTTCGCGGGCAAGATCACCAAGTGGAACGATCCGAAGATCGTCGCCACCAACTCCGGCACCACGCTGCCGGACGCGTCGATCACCGCCGTGCACCGCGCCGACGACTCGGGCACCACGAACAACTTCACCGACTACCTGAACCAGGCCGCGCCGTCGGTGTGGACCGAGGCCGCCGCCGACGCCTTCCCGGCTGCCTTCGGCGGCGAGTCCGCCAAGGGCACCTCCGCCGTTGTGGACGCGGTCAAGACCGGCACGAACACCATCGGCTATGCGGATGCCTCCGCCGCCGGCGAGCTCGGCCACGCCCAGCTCAAGGTAGGCAACGAGTGGCTCAGCCCAACCGCCGAGGCCGCCGCCAAGATCGTGGACGCCTCCAAGCAGGTCGCCGGCCGCGGCGAGCACGACTTGGCGCTCACCCTGACCCGCAAGGCCCCGGGTGTCTACCCGGCCGTGCTGGTCTCCTACGCCCTGGTCTGCGAGGCCTACAAGGACGCCAACGACGCGAAGCTGGTCAAGGACTTCATCGGCTACGCCGCATCGGCCGAAGGCCAGAAGGCGGCAGCCGAAGCGGCTGGCAGTGCACCGCTGAGCAAGTCGATGCAGGCCAAGGTGAAGGCCGCCATCGACTCGATCAAGTGACGTCAAGCACTGGCGTGGATGAACTTGTGAGCGAAGGATGGCTTTCGTGACCCAGTCCACCCAGCAGGTGGCCCCGACGCCGACCCCGACGGGTCCTGCCGGCAACGGCACCCGCCGTCGGGTCGGCGATCGGGTATTCAGCGGGCTGGCGACCGGCTCAGGAATCACCATCCTGGTGATCTTGGCGATGGTCGCCGGCTTCCTGCTGATGCAAGCATTTCCAGCACTCACCACCCCTCCGTCCGAACTCGAGGCCAAGGGCTACGGCGAGTTCTGGTCGTGGATCATCCCGTTCGCCTGGGGCACGGTGTGGGCCTCCTTCTGGGCCCTGTTGATGGCCGTTCCGGTGTCGATCGGCATCGCGTTGTTCATCTCGCACTACGCCCCCCGCCGGCTCGCCGCCAGCCTCGGCTACGTGATCGACCTGCTAGCCGCCGTTCCGTCGGTGGTCTTCGGCCTGTGGGGCAGCATGGTGCTGGCGCCGTCCGCCCAGCCGCTCTACCTGTGGCTGAACACCTACCTGGGTTGGATCCCGTTCTTCGGCGGCCAGCCCTCCGGTACCGGACGGACCCTGCTGACGGCCTCCATCGTGCTGGCGGTGATGATCCTGCCGATCATCACCTCGCTGAGCCGGGAGGTGTTCCTGCAGACCCCGGTGCTGCACCAGGAGGCCGCGCTCGCGCTCGGCGCCACCCGCTGGGAGATGATCCGGATGGCCGTGCTGCCGTTCGGCCGCGCCGGTGTGATCAGCTCGGTGATGTTGGGCCTGGGCC
>NZ_JAPUED010000140.1 GCF_027492755.1 Micropruina sp.
CGGAGATGATCAGCGGCGTCCGGGCCTCGTCGACCAGGATCGAGTCGACCTCGTCCACGATCGCGTAGTGGTGGCCGCGCTGCACGCAGTCGTCCAACGAAAGCGCCATGTTGTCGCGCAGGTAGTCGAACCCGAACTCGTTGTTGGTGCCGTAGGTGATGTCGGCGGCGTACTGCTTGCGCCGCTCGGCCGGCGTCATGTGCGCCAGGATCACGCCCACCTCGAGCCCGAGGAAGTGGTGCACCCGGCCCATCTGCTCGGACTGGTACTTCGCCAGGTAGTCGTTGACCGTGACGATGTGCACGCCCTTGCCGGTCAGCGCGTTCAGGTAGGACGGCATCAGCGCGACGATGGTCTTGCCCTCACCGGTCTTCATCTCGGCGATGTTGCCCCGGTGCAGCGCCACGCCGCCCATCACCTGGACGTCGTAGGGGCGTTTGCCGAGCACCCGCCTGGTGGCCTCGCGGACCGTGGCGAAGGCCTCCGGCAGGATCGCGTCGAGGCTCTCGCCGTCCTCCAGGCGCTTGCGGAACTCGTCGGTCTGACCGCGCAGCTCCTCGTCACTCATCGCCTCGAAGTCGGGTTCGATCATGGCCACCTGATCGGCGACCTTGCGCAACTCTTTGAGCTTGCGCCCGTCGCCCATGTGCAGCAGCTTGTCCAGAACACCCACGGTGGTTTCAACGCTTCCTGGTCGATGACAGTCCCGCGCCATCTTAGTGTGCTCAGACACCGTCGCCCGCGCAGCGTCGCCGCAGCCCTCGGCCAGACCTCCGGTGGACCGTGGGGACGGTTCCTTTCGTACCGCCAAGTGTCGCTCAACCCCTGGCGAAAGTGGACCGCGGGGACGGTTCTTTTCGTTCCGCTGGATCGCGAGGACGACTTCTCTTGTGGCGGACGTGGGTCGAAGGGACGGTTCTTTCGGTCTGCGGGGCGGCGAGGGACGATTCTTCTCGAGCGACTTTCGGCGCGAATGGGCCGAAAAGAACCGTCCCCGCGTACCGCGTCCCGGTGGGCTGAGCGCTCCGGTTGGAGAACCGTCCGCGCATGATGTCGAGAAACCGCGACCGGCTCCGTCCCCGGTGGAGGGCCGACCACAATGGTCGGCACCGAACCGAGGAGTCATGATGGCCAAGTACCTGCTGCTCAAGCACTACCGGGGTGCCCCGAAGGGCGTCAACGACGTGCCGATGGAGTCCTGGACGCCGCACGAGATCACCCCGCGGTTAGGGTCGAGCCCAGGCCTGGCCGTCCGGTCCGGCGGATCGAGGACGACATGACCACTCCCAGGCACCGCAACGACACCCTTCACGAACTCGACGTGGCGCTCTTCCACGCGGTCGCCGACACCGAGAGTGACACCCTGGACTGGACGATGCCGCGGCTGACCGGCCTCGCCGACCACTCGAAACTCTGGATCGGGATCGCCGCGCTGCTCGCGGCCACCGGGTCGAAGCGGGCACGCAGAGCCGCCGTCCGCGGCCTGACCACCCTGGCGGCGACCAGCCTGATCGCCAACCAGGTGGCGAAGCGGCTGAACGGGCGAGCCCGGCCCTCGCTCGAGCAGGTGCCATTGCCCCGGATCGCGCGACGGATGCCGGCCTCCACGTCGTTCCCGAGCGGGCATGCCGCCAGCGCAGCCGCCTTCGCCGGTGCGGTGGCGACCGAGGTGCCGGCGTTGCGGGTCCCGCTCACCGCTCTCGCTGGGCTGGTTGGCCTCTCCCGGGTGGCGACCGGTGCGCACTATCCGTCGGACGTCGCGGCCGGCTTCCTGCTGGGAGCCGGTGTCGCCGCGCTCGGACGCCGCCTGATGCCGCCGTCCACCGCCTCGCGCGACAGCGATCCACATCGCACGTCGGAGCAGGTCGGTCCTCGGCCCAAGGGCGCCGGTCTGACCCTGGTCGTCAACCCGGCCTCGCACAGCGGCCGCGGCGCCGAGGTGCTGCATGAAGTCCGGCGTCGCCTGCCCAAGCTCGCGGTGGTGGAACTCGATGAACACGACGACGTCGCCGACGTGATGCGCAAGGCCGCAGCGGACGCGGAGGTGCTCGGGGTGGCCGGCGGCGACGGCACCGTCGCGGCAGCTGCCGAGGCGGCGATGGCGGCCGGCATACCGCTGGCGGTCTTCCCGGCCGGAACGTTCAACCATTTCGCCAAGGCACTCGGCATCGGCCGGCTCAATCGTGCGGTCCGGGCCGTCCGACGCGGCACCGTCACGACCGTCGATGTGGCGTATCTCAACGACAAGCTCTTCCTCAACACCGCCAGCGTCGGTGCGTACAGCGATTTCGTGGCGGCCCGGGAACGCCTTGAGCGAATCATCGGCAAGCCGCTCGCGGCCTGCTACGCCGCCGTCCGCACCCTGCGCGAAGGCTCCAGCGTCACCTTGCGGGTCGACGGGCGCAGCTACCGGGCGTCCTGGGTGTTCCTCGGCAACTGCCGGTATCAGCCCAGCGGCTTCGCGCCCGCTTTCCGCGACCGGCTGGACGACGGACTGCTCGACATCCGCATTCTCGATCTGCCGCGCGGGCGAGGCTGGCCCAGCTTGCTGGCGGCACTGGCCACCGGACGGCTCGCGACCAACCGGCACTATCACGAGCTGACGGCGTCCGAGCTGACCGTCGAGGTGCAATCCGGTCCGACCGAGGTGACCCGCGACGGTGAGCTGGGTGAGGCGTCCGAGACGTTGCAGCTGCGCGCCGAGCGTCGCGCCCTCACCGTGTACTGCGCCGGCGGCAAGTAGCGGTGCTCCGGACGTGATTCGGCCCGGCTCAACAAGGCGTTGAGCCGGGCCGAAGAGACGCTCCGCCGCCGGCTACCTGACGAACAGGAACAGGATCGACGCCATCGCGAAGCCGACCACCGACAGCACGGTTTCCAGCACCGTCCAGGTTTGCAGGGTCTGCTTCACCGTCATGTTGAAGTACTTGGCGATGATCCAGAAGCCGCCGTCATTGACGTGGCTGGCGATGATCGAACCGGCCGAGATCGCCATCACGATCAGCGCCAGCTGCGGCTGGGTGTACTCCCCGCTGGTCAGCACCGGCGCCAGGATGCCGCCGGTGGTGACGATCGCCACCGTCGCCGAACCCTGCGCGATCCGCATGCCACAGGCGATCACGTAGGCCGACACGATCAGCGGCAGACCAGCGGCCGAGAGGGTACCGGCGACCGCCTTGCCGACACCGGTCGCGGCCAGCACCGCACCGAAGAAGGCACCCGCGCCGACGACCAGCAGGATCATGCCGACCGGCTTCAGCGACGAGCCGCTCAGCTCGCCCAGTTCCTCGGCGGTCATGCCCTGCCGGAAGCCGAGCAGCCACATCGCCACCAGGACGGCCACCGTCAGTGCGATACCCGGGTTGCCGAAGAAGATCAGCGTGTCGCGCAGCGCACCTTCGGGGGCGAAGATGTTGCCGAAAGTGCCGCCGAGAATCAACAGCATCGGTAGCCCGATCACCAGCAGGACGACGCCGATGCTCGGCTCGTGACCCTTGGCCTCCTCGGCCTCGGGAACGATCCGGTCCTCGGGCACCGGGACGATGATCCGCTTGCCGATCCAGGTGCCGAACAGAATGCCGCCGACGAACCAGGCCGGAATGCCACAGGCCAGGCCCATGATGATGATCCAGCCCAGTTCGACGTGGAACAGACCCGCCGCGGCGACGGGGCCGGGGTGCGGCGGCAGGAAGGCGTGGGTGATCGACAGGCCGGCCAGCAGCGGCAGCGCGTACAGCACCAGCGACTTCCCGCCCCGGACGGCGGCGACGTAGATCAGCGGCGCCAGCACGAAGATGCCGATGTCGAAGAAGACCGGGATGCCCAGCACGAAGCCGGTGATGCCCATGGCGAGCGGGGTGCCCTTCTCGCCGAAGATGCCGACCAGCTTGCCGAGCAGCACTTCGGCGCCACCTGAACGTTCCAGGATCGCGCCGAGCACCGTGCCGAGGCCGATGATCAATGTGATGTGGCCGAGGATGCCGGCGAAGCCCTTCTCGATCAGGGCGTCCGAACTCTTGATCGGGGTACCGACCAGGTCGGGAATGCTCACGCCGCCGGCCAGGGCCACCAGCACGCCGACGCCCACGAGTGCGATGAAGGGTTCGACCTTCAGCTTGATGATCAGGAACAGCAGCAGGGCGATGCCGAGCCCGGCCAGGGTCAGCAGACCTGCCGTGTCCTGGCGGAGCCAGGTAAGGAAGGCGTCCATGTTTCTCCATTCAATGGTTGGGGTGACCGGGCAGGGTCAGCGCGGCTGAGACGTCCGGACATCGGGGTGGGGGTCAGCCGTCGACGCTTGCCGTCCCCTTCGCGGTGCGACGCAGGGCTCGTCCGGCCCGGGCACCGGTCGGCGCGCCGTCGGCGATGGCGGCGACACCGTTGACGAACACGTGGCTGATGCCGGCCGCTGGCTGCCGCGGCTCCGGGAAAGTCGCCGTGTCGGCGATGGTGTCCGGGTCGAAGAGCACCAGATCGGCCGCATAGCCCTCGCGGACCAGGCCCCGGTCGACCAGCTTGAGCCGGGCTGCGGGGCGTCCGGTGAGGTGATTGACGGTCTCCTCCAGGCTCATCAGGCCCAGCTCGCGGCAGTAGTGGCCCAGGTAGCGCGGGAAGGTGCCCCACGCGCGCGGGTGCGGCTTGCCGCCGACCAGCAGCCCGTCGCTGCCGCCGGTGTGCACCGGGTGCACCATGATCGCCCGCACGTTCTCCTCATGGCCGACGTGCTGCAGGATGCCGGTGCCGCAGCGGTCGCGGACCAGGATGTCGACGAAGGTGTCGAACGGCTCGGCACCACGCTCGGCGGCGATCTGCTCGACGGTCTTGCCGACGATGTCGGCCAACTCCGGGTTCTGGACGCCGCTGATCTCCAGCGTCTCCCATTCGGCGATCACGCCGTGGCACCCGTCCGAGCCGTCGACTTCGAGTGCCTGGCGGATCCGGGCCAGCGTCTCCGGGTTCTGCAGCCGCTCCAGGGTCGCGTCGATGCCGCCGGACGCGCTCCAGCTGGGCAGCACCGCGGCCAGCGTGGTGGCGCCCGGTAGGTAGGGATAGGTGTCCAGGGTGATGTCGACGCCGTCGGCGCGGGCCGCGTCGATCAGCGCCAGCAGTTCGGGTGCCCGGCCCTTGTTGACCCCGAAGTTCATGGTGGCGTGGGCCAGGTGCAGCGGGCAGCCGGTGACCCGGCTGAGCTCGATCATCTCGGCGTAGGCCTCGAGCGCACCCTTGCCGTAGGAGCGCTGGTGCGGGTCGTAGAAGCCGCCCAGTTCACCGACGGTGGTGAGCAGTGCCTCGAGTTCGGCGGTGTCCGCATACATGCCGGGGGTGTAGGTGAGGCCGGACGACATGCCGATCGCGCCCTCCTCCATGCTGTCGCGGATGACCTGCTGTTGCCGCGCGATCTCCTCGGGGGTGGCCGGACGCTCGTCGAAGCCGACCACGAGCCCGCGCAGGGTGCCCTGCGGGATCAGGTAGGCGGCGTTGGTGGCGATCCGGTTGCCGTCGGCGTCCGGGCGGTCGAGCCGATCGAGGTACTCCCCCACGCTCCGCCAGTCCCAGTCGAAGTCGTCCGGGTTGGAGTTCCAACCGGCGATCTGTTTGCGGACGCCGTCCAGGGTGCGATCGTCGACCGGCGCGTAGGACAGGCCGTCCTGGCCGAGCAGCTCGGTGGTGACGCCCTGGCTGAGCTTGGCGTAGTGGTCGGGGTTGACCAGCAGCTGCAGGTCGGAATGCGCATGCATGTCGATGAAGCCCGGGCTGAGCACCAGTCCCGTGCCGTCGATCACCGTGCCGGCATCGGTGAGCGTGCCGGGGTCGGCGATGCGGGTGATGCGGCCGTCGGCGATCTCGACGTCGGCCAGGTAGCGCGGGTCGCCGGTGCCGTCGACCACGGTGACATTGCGGATCAGCGTGCTGGTCATTTCTCTCCCTCAGAAGAACGTGCGGACCGTGCCGACGACGACGGGGTTGTCGGGGTCGACGGCCGTGTCGAGCACCGGCATCAGTGTCCACTTGTCGAGCGCGGTACAGGGGTGCGACAGGCCGAGACGCACCACGTCGCCGGGCCGGACGTCCAACTCGGCCGGGTAGGTCATGAAGGCGTGCTGGTCGTTGACCTGGGTGATTCGCGCACCGGTCAGCGGTTGCAGCGGCTGACCGAGGTCGCGGGCGATGCCCTGCGGGATGGGCAGGCCCTCGTCGACCGGCAGGTCACGTTTGCCTCCCTCGAGGATCGCCAACCCGGGCTCGGTGCGCGAGACGACCCGTGCCCAACCGTGCATCGCCGAGACGAAGGCGTCCTCGGCGTCCGGGTCCCTACGGGAGAACGGCGAGATGCCACGGTAGAAGCCGTCGTCGTGGATCACGTAGGCGCCGCTGCGCAGCAGCACCTGGACGCCGGGCGCGGCCAGCGGACCGAGGATCTCGACCACGTCGTCGAAGTAGGCGCTGCCGCCGGCGGTCAGGATCACCTCGTCGGTCTCGTAGGCGTCCTCAGCGGCGAGGGTCTCATGCAATCGCCGGAAGTCGGTGAGGTAGGCGCGGACGGGTGCCAGGCCGGCCTCGTCCCAGGTGTGCGAGAGCGCGCCCTCATAGCCGCTCACCCCGCCCAGCCGGAGCCGCGACGCCGCCTTGATGGCGCGGGCCACCTCGAGCGCGGCGTCCGCGCCGCGGGCACCCGTCCGGCCGCCGTGGCCACCGATCTCCACCAGAATCTCGAGCGGGCCGGCGTCGGCGGCGTCCAGCACACTCTGCAGGTGCTCGACCCCGGCGACGGAGTCCACCCAGGAGATGATGCGGGCACCACCGGCGACCTGTTCGGCCACCCAGCGGATCGCTTGGGGATCGGTGACGCTGTTGGCCAGCATCAACGTGTCGACCCCGAACCGGCGCGCCACCCGAAGTTGTGCGGCGTTGGCCAGGGTGATTCCCCACGCGCCGGCGGCCAGCTGCTGGGCCCACAGCGCGGGTGACATGGTGGTCTTGCCGTGGGGCGCCAGTCCGACACCGTGTGCGGCACACCAGGCGGCCAGCTTGGCGACGTTTCCGCGCAGCGCCGCGTCGTCCAGGGTGAGCAGCGGAGTCTGCAGATCGCCCAGGCGAACCGAGCCCGAACTGAACTCGGACGCCGTTCGGCCGTGCAGGGTGGCAGGGACGGCCTTGTGCCGCCAGTCGAGCACTTCGGTGCCGAGCTGCGCCACGGCGTCCGCATCTATTCGGAGCTGCCGGGATTGACCCTCGCCCATGACTGGTTCACCCTTCTCTCAGACCACGTCGTCTAAAGCCGTCATGCGTTGCGTATATTGCAATGTTGATTGCATTTTTCGCGAGGCCATGTCTAGCATTGGGCTCGTCCAGCGTCAATAGACGTTCTGGTGAGGCCGAGCGGAGTCCCGATGAGTCAGAGCGTGCGACGCGCCCTGGACCTGCTCGCCCAACTCGCGTTCGGACCTGCCTCGCTCGACGACCTCGCCCACGACGCGCCGGTGCACAAAACGACGGTGATGCGGTTGCTGCACAGCCTCGCCGAGAAGGGTTTCGTCGTCCGGGACTCCCAGCAGCGGTACACCCTCGGTCCGCGGTTCTTCGAGCTGTCAACCCTCGCACTGGAGCAACGTGACATCCGAACGATCGCCCGCCCGCATCTGATCCAACTGGCGGCCCGCACCGGACACACCGTGCACCTGGCGGCATTCGAGGGCCCCGACGTGGCGTACCTGGACAAGATCGAGTCACGGCAACCGGTCCGGATGTATTCCAGGATCGGCCTGACCGCAGCGCTGCACGCCGCCGCGGTCTCGAAGGTGCTCCTGGCCGGGCTGCCCCCGCAGCGCCGGGAGAGCGTGGTGGCCGGTCTCGCCTATCGCCCGCTCACGGCACGGACCATCACCGACCCGGCCGTGCTGCTCGCCGAACTCGACAGGGTGGCGGCCCAGGGCTGGGCCGTGGACCTCGCCGAACACGAGGAGTTCGTGCACTGTGCCGCCGTCGGGGTGCGTGACGCTCGTGGCAGTGTGGTGGCCGCGGTGTCCTGCTCGGTGCCGGCGGTGCTGCTCGAGGGCGGACGCGACATTCACGACCTGATTCCCGACATCAAAGACTGCGCCGAGGCGATCTCCACCGATCTCGGCTGGATCCCCATCGAAAGGACCGAATAATGGCCAAGGAAATCGTCCTCACCACCGACGCCCCCGCGCCGGCCCATGTCTTCTCTCAGGGGGTGAAGAAGGGCGGCCTGTTCCAGGTCTCGGGTCAGGGCCCGATGGACCCGGTGAGCAACACCTACATCGGCGCCGGCGACGTCCGGGTGCAGACCCGGCAGACCCTGGAGAACGTGAAGGCGATCCTGCTCGCCGGCGGCTCGTCCGTCGAGGACGTCATCATGTTCCGCGTCTACCTGACCAAGCGCGAGGACTTCCCCGCGATGAACGAGGTGTACGGCGAATTCGTCCAGGAGAACTGCCCCAGCGGCCAACTGCCCGGCCGCACCACCGTCTTCGTCGACCTCCCCCACGAGGTGATGCTCGTCGAGATCGACGCCCTCGCCGTCACCGACTGAACCCCGCCCCCTCCCGCTGGTTGAGCTTGTCGAAACCAAGACGACACCACCGTTGGTTGAGCTTGTCGAAACCAAGCGAGGTCTCAACCAGCTCGACCAACGGGTGATCAGAAGACGGACGCAAGATCGCGTGCCAGCGTGCCGCGATCCGCTACGGCGACGGCGTCCAATCCCAGCCAGCCTGCCATCAGCTGCAACTCGTCCCTCAATCGCGACGCCACTTCGGGCCGCCGCGGTTCGGCGTCCGGCTCCAACCAGGCGGACTGCACCTGTAGGACGCCGAGCGCCCGCTCGGCCTTGAGATCGACGCGTGCCACCAGTTCGTCGTCGGCGAGGAACAGGTACACGTAATAGCCGTAGTCGCGCTGGGCTGCGGGGGTGTAGATGCCGATCCGATAGTGGACCCCGAACAGCTCCAGTACTCGCGGCCGGTGATGCACCAGCGTGTCGAACGGCGCGATCAACGCCTGTCCCTGGAGCCTTCGCGGACGCCGCGCATCGGTCGCCAGCCAGAACTGTTGCGGTAGCCCCGCCACCTGGACAGGTTCGAGGAGTCCCGTCGACTCCAGCCGTGCGATGGACGCCCGCACTGCGGCCCCGCGCAGATAGAAGTACTCCGTGAGCGTCTTGAGGTCGGCGATACCCAGGGCGTTCGCCGCCCTGGCCAGAAGCACGTCGTAGGACTCTTCGTCGCTCGGGTCTTCCCGGGCCAGCACTGCGGGTGGCAGAACCCGCGCAGCCAGGTCGTAGCGCCGTTCGAAAGCGCTGTTGCGGTCGGCCACGCCGACGGTGCCGCTGTCGAACAGATACTCCAGGACGTGTTTCGCCTCGGACCAGTTCCAGCCCCAGTGTTCCTTGCGGCGTTCCTCGGCGTTCTCGATCTGCCGGGCGGACAGCGGTCCGCCCTGGGCGACGTCGGCGAGCACCCGATCCACCAGATCAGGCTTGGCCTGCAGGATGCGGCTCAGCGCCCTCCGCTCCCCCGCGGCGCGCCGCCGCATCGCCATCCGTAGTGCTGGTTGCAGGCCGACGTCGATCAGGCAGGCGGCATGACCCCAGTACTCGAACAGCCGTCGCGGCGCCCGTCCGGCGGCTCGATCGAGAAGATCCCGGTCGTAGTCACCGAGCCGGCTGAACAGCGGCATGTAGTGCGCGCGGACCGCCACGTTCACCGAGTCGATCTGGAACTGCGCCACCCGGTCAATCACCTGTTGCACCTGCCGCATGGTCACCGGCCCGGACGGCCGCGGCCGTCCGAAACCCTGGGCGGCCAGCGCGATCCGGCGCGCCTGGGCAATGCTGAAGGTCGGCATGGCCCGCATGCTATCCACCCCCTCCGACAGATTCTCAGTGCCCGCGTCCGGTACGGAGGGACGGTTCTTTTCGTCCCACTCCCGGTACGGAGGGACGGTTCT
>NZ_JAPUED010000141.1 GCF_027492755.1 Micropruina sp.
TCCTCACAGATCGACCGAGGTATTGGTCGCCACGTCGGGCTTCTCGCCGGTGATCATCGCCTTCACGTACTTGATAAGCGCGATCGGCTTGGGACTGTCGACCGTCCAGTACTCGGCGGAATCGGCATGCACCTTCAGCAGCGCAACCGCCGGGTCGTCCCGGCCCTGCTCGAACCAGGCCTCGGCGTACGGGTTCCACAACTCGTCGATCAGCGTGGCGTCCCGGGTCACCGAAGCGGTGCCCGCAATCGAGAGGTAGTTGTCCCCGGACTGAAGGCTGACGTTGACCTGGGAGTCGGCGACCACCTGCTCGGTCTTCGGCGAGGGGTCCGCGGTGAAGAAGTACAGATCGCCGTCGAACTCGCGCTCCAAGACGGCGAGCGGACGGCTGAGCAGCCGCCCGTCAGCGTGGGTGGTGACGAACGCGAACCGGGCCTTCGAGATCAGCTTCCCGACCTGCTCGAACTCGGCGTTCTTCTCAGCTGCGGCGGTGTCAGTCATTCCCCGACGCTACCCAGCCCGTGATTCCTCAACACACCCGCGCGGGTGCCTTGTCGACGTGCGGCTCAGCTCCGGACAAGCTCCGCTTTGCTCGCTTGGTTGAGCCGGCAGGCGATACATGGAGAACGCAAGCGTCCATCGTTGATCGCCGGCCGACCTGCCGCGCCGCGGGCTTGCCCTAGCCGACCAGCACGGCCGCGAGCCGCGCCGCAGCCTCAGGTTCGTAAGGCAAGAAGAGCGAAGGCTCGACCAGTTCGACCTCCAACACCTGCGAGGTGCCGTCGTCCGCGCGAACCAGGTCGACCCGGCTGTACGCCAGCCTTCCGAACCGTTTCGCGACCACGTCAATGGCCGCGCTTGCCACCCGGATCTGCTCGGCAGTTGCCGTGTATGAGGTGTTGCTTTCAGCAGCGAAGAGCTCGTCCACGGAGCCGGCCTCCGGCAGGGCAACCCGCTTGCTCGCGGCGTGGCTGTACTCACCACCGAGGAAGATCAGTGGCCACTCCCCTTCGGTGGCGACCGAGGAGACGAAGGGTTGGACGAGGACGAGCTGGCCGCTCTCATGGAGCCAGCGCACATGATCAGCAGCAGCCGAATGCTGCGCAGCCCTGTAGGACGATGCACCGCGGCTGCCGGCACCGACGGCCGGCTTGACGACGAACCTTCCCGGCGGAAATTCGGGTGTCGTGCCGGGAGGCACGAACTCCGTCGGTGTGATGGGCACTCCCGCGGTGGCCAGCTCGCGAAGGTACTGCTTGTCCAGGCTCCACCGGACCGCGGGCAACGGGTTGACCAGTTCGGTCGTCGAATCGACCCGCGCGAGCCAATCCAGAAACTCCGGCAGTCGTTCGGCGTAGTCCCATGCCGAACGCAGCACCACTCGGTCGAAGGCTGACCAGTCGATCTGAGGGTCGTCCCAGTCCACCACATCAACCGTGACGCCGGCGCGGGCGAGCGCGGCCAGCGCCAAGGGTTCGTCCTCGTCCAGACCGTGGGCATCGCGCGTAGTCACCCAGGCCAGTGTTGAGATCGCCATCCAGTCCACGCCTTCCGCGCGGTGAAGTACTCCACCCATCGTCGACGGAGTGGGGAGGTCCCGTCTTGTATCTTTCTGGCCCCTACGGACGCCGGAAATCCTGACCGGGTGTGCGGGCGTAGGCCGCCCGGTAGTGCCGGTGGAAGTGCGCTTGATCGGTGAACCCGAGTTCCGCTGCGACGTCCGAGACCCTGCCTCCCTGCCTCAGTCGTCGTTGACCCTCCTTGAGCCGCAACTGCAGCTGCCAGGCGTAAGGCGGCACGCCGGTCTCGCGCACGAAGGCGCGGACGACCACGTCGCGGCTCGCGCCGAGTTGCTCGCAGACCTCGTCGAGGGAGGCGGGCTTATGCAGCTCGCGCGCGAGGAGGCGACGCGCAGCATCGACGAGAGCGGTCACTGACTCCTCCGCGCCGCGGACGGTTGCGTTCACCGCAAGCGCTTCGCTGACCGACCACATTGCCCACTCCTCCGACTCGACACCGGAGGCATGCACCGCACGGCGGATGCCGTCCGCGACGCGCGTGTCAGCGACGACCGCGCGGACGAACTCCACGTCCCCGCGACCAGTCAGCGAGGCCACGACCGATGGCGGCGCGTAGATGCTCATGCACTCCCACGCCACACCGTCGACGGTCTCCGCGGTCGACGACTGCACCTGATCGGGGTTGTACGCAGTAACAGAGCCCGATCCCACGACGAGTCTTTGCCGATCCAGCTTGATCCGCTCACACAAGACCGACTCGGCGTTGAGCGACAGCACGAACTCGTCGTGCGTGTGAGGTCTGAACGATCGGGACGGCACGAGCAGCCGTTCGACCACTAGGCGCTCGTGCTGCATGCGGTCGACACTAGGTCACAAGATTCCGAGGTACAGCAACGGTCCGGTCCGTGCCCGTGCGACTGCCTGCTGGAGTCTCGTGTCGGGGTCGTAGCCCGAGCCGGCTACTTGTACTGCGTCGCCGCTCGAAGCGCGTCGTTCATGACTTCCCATCCGTTTCCGGGCTGGACCTTGTCCCTGTTCTTGTCGTAGCCCCGCGGATTCCGCGAGCCATGTTCCGAGAGCGTCCAAGTAGTCATGCAGAGTGGCGTTCATCCACGGAGCATCGCTGGCGGCCCCCAACGCAAGTTCACGAGCAGTTGCGATGACTTTGTCGCGGCCCCCGGTCAGCGAGGCGGACGGCGAACAGCTAACTGCCGCTGATCCCGGCCACGTCCGGCGTCCCGGTCGCCGAGCCGGTCGCGGATCTGCTGCACGATGTCGGCAATCGACCGCTCGATGAACTCGTGGGAACCGACGATCGCGAACCCGGCCCGACGATCGTCGTCGAACTCGCTCGAGTCGTAGACACCGCCGCGGATGCCGACGTGCTGGCAGTGCTCCAGATCCATCAGTCCCTCTTCGGCCGCCCGGCGGAACGGTGAACCGTGCCAGATCGTGGCGCCGTGCAGCACGTCCCAGGTGTCCAGGTGCGCATCGACAAAAACCTAGACAGCGACACCACACCGACAAGAAAGCTGGATAACGACAAGTTCGGCCGGAACCTACAGCAGCAGTGTAGGTTCTCGCCCGAGTTGTCGTCTGTGACATCCGAGTTGGCGTCTGCGATGCAGTTGACTAGACGAGCGTCAGGTCGCCAACCCGTGGTGGTTCTCACTATCTTGCCGCTTTCCTCAGGGTTGGCGACCTCGAGTTGACGGCCGTCAGGCTTCGCGATTGCCGTCGCCGGATGTGAGTTGGAGGCTGCCGTCACGCCAAGCCTTCATGACGGAGTGCGCAGAGTCGTCGATCGACAGGTCGCTGGTGTCGAGGACAGTGAGGACCGACTCGTCGATGGCGCCGAACGCCCGGTCCAGTCCGACGATCGGCTCGATCTCACGAAGATGGCGGCCTTCGCGTGCCTGTGCTCGCGCCAGCAGCACGGGTAGTGATGGTCGCACGATGATGTAGGAGAGAGACAGCCCTGCGTCCGCTGCTCCGTCCCGTAGCCCGTCTACTGCCCACGGACCCAGAACCCCGTCGAGGATCACGTCGTAGCCGCCCTCAGAATAGGCGCGAGCGACGTTGAGCATCACGTTCTGGATGACCGCGTTCTGGTGGACTCCTTCGGGAAGGAAGGGAAGCACGAACCCCGCTTTGATCCAGGTGTGGAGGGCGTCGGTGGGCACGTGCACCGTTGGGACCTCGGCCGTGGCGGCGATCCTGGCCGCAATCGTTGTCTTGCCCGCAGCGGGTGGCCCGGCTATCACCAGCACTGACCCTCGTTGTATCGACATGTGACGAACCGTAGACACTGGCCAACCCCGATATCCAGGCGGCTGAGAGGACGAGTTTCGGCATCGCGACACGCCGACCTTATGGGATTTCAGATGATTCATACGAGGACGGTTACAAGCAAGCGCTGCATCTCGACAGCAGCAGGACCAAGTCTGCGCCAGACCAGGCGAGCACACAGCAACTCGTTCATGACTTCCCAGCCATCCGGCCGGGAACAATCGGATGACCTTTGGGGTTGAGTCTTGTGCACTCAACTTTGGAGCTCACATGACTACGAAGCATCTACCCGTTCTGTTCCTCGACGACATCGTGCTGCTGCCGGGCATGATCGTCCCGATTCCGCTCGACGACGCCGCGAAGACGGCGATCGATGCGGCCCAGACGTCCTCCGACGGCGAACTGCTGGCCGCGCCGCGGCTGGACGGCCACTACGGTTCGTACGCCGTCGTCGCCTCCGTCGAACAGATCGGACGCGCCCGCGGCGGCGCTCCGGCCGCCGTGCTGCGCACCGGGCAGCGGGCCCGCATCGGCAACGGTGTGACCGGCCCCGGCTCGGCGCTGTGGGTCGAGGCCGAACTCGTCGAGGACGAGGCGTCCGGTGATCGCGTCCGCGAGTTGGCCGAGGAGTACCGCCGGCTGGTGATCAGCGTGCTGCAGCGCCGCGAGGCCTGGCAGGTGATCGACACCGTCAGCGCCATCGACGACCCGAGCACGCTGGCCGACACCGCCGGCTGGGCGCCGTACCTCTCCAACGACCGCAAGCGGCAACTGCTGGAGGCCGCCGACGTCGAGACCCGGCTGGCGAAGCTGGTCGAATGGACCCGCGACTACCTCGCCGAGACCGAGGTCAGCGAGAAGATCGAGCACGACGTCCAGGAATCGGTGGAGAAGCGCAACCGCGAGTTCCTGCTGCGCGAGCAGCTGAAGGCGATCCGCTCCGAGCTCGGCGAGGGTGAGCCGGACGGCAGCGACGACTACCGTGCCCGCGTCGAGGCCGCCGACCTGCCGGACGCCGTCCGTGAGGCCGCGCTGCGTGAGGTGGGCAAACTGGAGCGTTCCAGCGACGGCAACCCCGAGGCCGGCTGGATCCGCACCTGGCTGGACACCGTCCTGGAACTGCCGTGGTCGGTGCGCACCGACGATGCCACCGATCTGACCGCTGCCCGCGCGGTGCTGGACGCCGACCACCACGGCCTGGACGAGGTGAAGGAGCGGATCGTCGAGTACCTCGGCGTCCGGGCCCGCCGCGCCGAACGCGGCCTGCAGGTCGTCGGCGGACGCGGTTCCGGCGCGGTGATCCTGCTGGCCGGCCCGCCCGGGGTCGGCAAGACCTCGCTCGGCGAATCGGTTGCGCGGGCGCTGGGCCGCAAGTTCGTCCGGGTGGCGCTGGGCGGCATCCGGGACGAGGCCGAGATCCGAGGCCACCGCCGCACCTACGTCGGCGCGCTGCCCGGCCGCATCGTCCGGGCCATCAAGGAAGCCGGTTCGATGAACCCGGTCGTGCTGCTCGACGAGGTCGACAAGGTCGGCGCCGACTACCGGGGCGACCCAGCCGCGGCCCTGCTCGAGGTGCTCGACCCGGCGCAGAACCACACCTTCCGCGACCACTACCTGGAGCTCGACCTCGACCTGTCCGACGTGCTGTTCATCGCCACCGCGAACGTCCTGGAGACCATTCCGGCCGCGCTGTTCGACCGGATGGAGCTGATCGGCCTGGACGGGTACACCGAGGACGACAAGGTCGCCATCGCCCGCGACTTCCTGGTTCCACGGCTGCTCGAACGCGCCGCACTGACCAGCGATGAGGTGAGCGTGACCGACGACGCGCTGCGTGAGATCGCCGCGCACTACACCCGCGAGCCCGGCGTCCGGGCGATGGAGCGGCTGCTGGCCAAGGCCTTCCGCAAGGTCGGGCTCAAAGACCTGCCCGCCGTCGTCGACCAGACCTCGCTGAAGGAGTTGATCGGCCGGCCGCGGTTCCTGCCCGAATCGCGCGAGCGGACGGCGGTGCCGGGTGTGGCGTCCGGGCTGGCGGTGACCGGCATGGGCGGCGAGGTGCTGTACATCGAGGCGTCCCTGCTGCCCGGATCGACGACGTCGCTGACCCTCACCGGCCAACTCGGCGACGTGATGAAGGAGTCGGCGCAGATCGCCCTGTCCTACGTGCGGGCGCACGCGGCCGAGCTCGGCATCACCCCCGAGCAGCTCGAGCATCCGGTGCATCTGCATGTGCCGGCCGGCGCGGTGCCGAAGGACGGCCCGTCCGCCGGTGTCACCATGACCACCGCGCTGGTCTCGATGCTGACCGGACGCACGGTGCGCGCCGAGGTCGGAATGACCGGCGAGGTGTCGCTGACCGGGCAGGTGCTGCCGATCGGCGGCGCCAAGCAGAAGCTGCTCGCCGCCCAGCGCGCCGGCCTGACCGAGGTGTACCTGCCGCAGCGCAACGAACCCGACCTGGACGACGTCCCGGCCGAGGTCCTCGCCGACGTCACCGTGCACCTGGTCTCGGACGTCCGCGAGATCCTCGCCGGAGCGCTCGATCCCGCCCGGCAGGCGACGGCCTTCGCCGCCTAGGTTTCGAAGTTCACTGGTCGAGGGTTCCGGTCATCGAGCCGGAACCCTCGACCAGAACCATTGACGCGGTGCGGCACGACAACCGACCATGACGGTCCACGCCGAGCGCCCCCGGCGCGAACGAAGGTACCCCCATGGCAACGAAGCTGACCCCCTGGTCGATCATCTCGACCGTCGTCGTGCTCGTGCTTGCAGGCTTCGCCGTCGCGGACGCCCGCGACACCGAGACGACCGGCAAGGCCCGTGCATCGCTCACCATGATGGCTCCGGCCGCCGCCGGCGGCGGCTGGGACCTGGTGGCCCGTGAGGCGCAGCAATCCCTGCGCAAGAACAAGATCGTCGGCACCGTGCAGGTGTCCAACGTGCCCGGCGCGGCCGGCACCATCGGGCTGAGCCAGCTGGTCCGGATGGAGGGCCAGCCGAACATCCTGATGGTGACCGGCACGGTGATGCTGGGCGGGATCGCCCGCGGCTCCGATTTCAGTCTCGCCGACACCACCCCGATCGCCAGACTGGCCGAAGACTTCCAGGTGGTCGCCGTCCCAGCCGGCTCGCCCCATCGAACCTTGGACGACTTCCTGACCGCCTGGAAGATGGATCCGGCGGCGACTCCGGTCGGCGGCGGCTCAGCGGGCGGCGTGGACCATCTGGTCGCCGGGCAACTGGCCAAGGCTGTCGGCATCCCCGGCTCGGACGTGAAGTACACCCCGCACTCAGGCGGCGGCGAACTCACCATCTCGCTGCTCTCCTCTGCGGCCGGCACCGTCAACGTCGGCATCAGCGGCTACAACGACTTCCGCGACATGATCGAATCGGGCAAGCTCCGCGCCCTCGCCGTCGTCGCGCCGGAGCGACTCGCCGGCGTCGACATTCCGACCATGATCGAGCTCGGCCACCCCGAGGTCGACCTGGTGAACTGGCGCGGCCTGGTCGCTCCGCCCGGTCTCAGCGAAACCGACCGCGCGGAACTGACCATGATCGTCACCGAGATGGTCGCCACCACCGAGTGGAAAGAGGCGGTCAACCGCAACCGGTGGAAGGAGAACTTCCTCACCGGCCCCGACTTCGAGAAGTTCATCGCCGAGGAGCAGCAGTCGATCACGGCTCTGCTGAAGGAGCTGGGGTTGGCATGAGTACGACTGAACACGCGGCCGACGAACAGGCCCCCACCGCTGCCGAACGACCCGACCGCGGCATCCTGATCATTGCCGGCGTCCTGGTGGCGATCGCCGGACTGCTGATCTACGGCAACCTGACCATGAAGACCAGCGACAATGGCGCGTTCGGGCCGCAGACGTTCCCGTGGATCGTCGCCGGCATCTGTGTGCTGGGCGCCGCCCTGATCGTGATCGAGACGCTCCGGCATCCGCGTCCGGCACCCAGCACACCCGAGCAAGACGCCTTCTCCGGGGTCTCGGTGCTGCACGACCCGTTCGACGAGACCGTCGCACCGCAGATCAAGGCCGACGCCGACGAGGTGCCGAAAGGCGTCAACTGGATGAAGCTGGGCACCGCGCTGGCGGCACTGATCGGGTTCACCCTGATTCTCGAGCCGGTCGGCTGGCTGATCAGCGCCACGCTGCTGTTCTGGGCGATGTCGGTCGCCCTGGGCGGACGCCGTCACGTCACCGGGCTGATCATGGGTCTCGGCCTGGCGTCCATGATCCAAGTCGTGTTCAGCGGACTGCTCGGCATGTCACTACCCGCCGGCCTGCTACTGCTGGGGAGCTGACCATGGAACAACTCGTCAACCTGTTCAACGGCTTCGGGCAGGTACTCACCCCACAGAACCTGCTCTGGGTCGCGGTCGGCGCCTTCCTCGGCACCGCGATCGGCGTGTTGCCCGGGCTGGGCTCCGCGATGGCGGTGGCACTGCTGTTGCCGCTGACCTTCACCCTCGAGCCGCTGTCCGCGCTGACCATGTTCGCCGGCATCTACTTCGGCGGACTGTTCGGCGACTCGATCGCCGGCATCCTGATGAACACCCCCGGCAACAGCACGGCCATCGCAAGTTCGTTCGAGGGACACATGATGGCGCTCAACGGACGCGCGCCGCAGGCCCTCGCCACCGCCGCGATCGGCGCCTTCACCGGTGGCATCCTGGCCACCGTCCTGGTGGTCTTCTTCGCCCCGACGATGGCTTCGCTGGCCACCCAGTTCGGCCCGGCCGAGTACTTCGCGCTGGCACTGTTCGCCTTCGTCGCCATTTCGACGGTGGTGGCCGATTCGGTGATCCGCGGTCTGGCCGCGCTCGCCCTCGGACTGGCTCTGGCCGTGGTCGGCATCGATCAGTCCACCGGCACGGCCCGCTTCACCTTCGGCATCCCGGCGCTGTTCGACGGCATCTCGGTGGTGGTGATCACCGTCGCCCTGCTGGCCATCGGCGAGGTGCTGCATGTGGCGTCCAAGGTGGGACGGCCCGACGACAAGAAACTGATCCACGCCGGCGGACGGCCGTGGCTGAGCAAGGCTGAGTTCCGAGCCGCACTGCCGGCCTGGCTACGCGGAACGAGCTTCGGCGTCCCATTCGGGATCATTCCGGCCGGCGGCGCCGAGGTGCCGACCTTCCTCGCCTACGGCACCGAGCGCAAGCTGGACGCCCGGCGCGCCAAGCCGATGTTCGGGAAGGGCTCGATTCAGGGCGTCGCAGGCCCCGAGGCCGCCGGCAATGCCACCGCCGGCTCGGCGATGGGCGCGCTGCTGGCGCTGGGCCTGCCGACGTCGGCGACCGCCGCGCTGCTGCTGGTCGCCTTCCAGCAGTACGGCATGCAGCCCGGCCCGCTGCTGTTCGAACGCAGTGCCGACGTGGTGTGGGCGCTGCTGGCGGCGCTGTTCATCGCGATGGTCATCCTGCTCATCCTGAACCTGCCGTTCGCACCGATGTGGGCGATGCTGCTCAAGGTGCCGAAGGAGTACCTCTACGCCGGCATCACCGTCTTCGCCGCGTTCGGCGTCTACGCCGCGGGCGCGTCCGTCATCGACCTGGCGGTGATGATCGCGATCGGCCTGCTCGGCTTCGTGATGCGGCAGTACGACGTGCCGCTGGCACCGGTGCTGATCGCACTGATCCTCGGTCCGCTCGCCGAGTACTCGCTGCGCGACGCGATGGCGAACTCGTCGAACAATCCGGCCGTGCTGGTCAGTTCACCGATCACCATCGGGCTGTACGCCGTCCTGGTCATCGGCGTGATCTGGAACGGCTACCGGCGAGTGCAGGAGAAGAAGCTCGCCGCCGAGTTGGAAGCCGCGGAAGAGGTCGCCGAGCGCCAGTAGGCGGCTCTCAGCTGGGTCCGTGACGGAGATCCCGGCGTTCGCCGGGATGACGAACGAACTGATCACGTCATTCCGAGCGCACCAACGTCACTCCGACCGCAGCGACGTCATTCCGGGCTTGACCCGGAATCTCACTCAGATCAGCGGCAGTACCCACGTCACAAGGGGACGGACGCGTCAGCGGCCGGACACGCCCTCACGTGGGCAGCGGACG
>NZ_JAPUED010000142.1 GCF_027492755.1 Micropruina sp.
GCCTTCCAGCTGCTCGCCGACACGGCGTCCGGGCGGTTCATCGGCTCGATCGCGGCCGCCGGCGGCTTGTCGTCGGTGCTGTGGGCGGGGCCGGAGCAGATCTCCGCCGCGATGCGACGCGGCGACGTGCCGATCCAGGGCACCGGGTCACGCAAGGCGCCGATCAGCCTGCAGCTCGGCTTCACCACCGACGACCTCGGCTACCTGATCGACGTCGGGCTGCCGGTTCCGGAGCACCCGCCGTCGATCTTCGGACGCGATCCGATCATCAAACGCGAGATCATCTGGGCCGGCCCGATCCTGCGGCCGGCCGCGACCCTGCTGGAGCGGACGGCGCGCGGCGTCCGGGTCGCCGAAGATGCCGGACGCGCCTCGAACCGCGCCTCCGGCCACATCGAGGTCGGCCTGCCGCCGTGGGCGAGCGTGCTGGACGAACTGGTCGACCCGATCCACCGGCCGGAGGCGACGGCCGTCCGCGACGTGGTGCGCGGGTGGCGGTTCTACGACAGCTTCCGGGTCGATCCGGACGCCCCGGCGCGGCTGCCGCAGGTGGGCACCCGCACCGAGGTGCTCGCCGCCGACGGCCACGATCTGGCGCCCACGGTCGCCACCATTGTGGAATCGGCCTGGGAAGGACCGTTCCGCGAGGCGATCGCCGACGCCTTCGCCGGCACCCGGGTCGCCGTCGCCGATCAGGCCGGGCGGTTCGAGCTCGAACTCCACCAACCCGGTCTGCTGCGGCCGCTGACCGGGCGGGAGCTCTCCGACGGCACGCTGCGCTACCTGCTGCTGGCCGCCGCGCTGTTCAGCCCACGCCCGCCCGGCCTGATGGTGCTCAACGAGCCCGAAACGTCGCTGCACCCCGACGTGCTGCCGGCGCTCAGCCGGCTGATGGTGCGGGCCGCCGAACGCACCCAGCTGGTGGTGGTCAGCCATTCCCGGCCGTTGGTCGAGGCGTTGGCCGAGGCGGGCGCGTTGCACCACGAACTGGTGAAGCCGTACGGCGAAACCGAGGTCGACGGCCAGGGACTGCTGAGCCGTCCGACGTGGCATTGGGGTCGTCGATGAGCGGCGCGATAGCCTCGCCCGGTGAGCGAGTACCCCGCGGTTTCCTACGTGATGCCGGTGCTGAACGAACAGCGGCACCTGGCCGACGCGGTGGCCGCCGTGTTGGCGCAGGAGTACCCGGCCGAGGCCGAATTGGTGCTGGCGCTGGGAGCCTCCACCGACAACACCACGGCGATCGCCCACGAGCTGGCCGCCGGCGACGACCGGATCATCCTGGTCGACAACCCCCGCAACGACATTCCGGTCGGGCTCAATCTGGCGATCCGGGCCAGCAGGCACCCGATCGTGGTGCGGGTGGACGCGCACGCCGAACTACCGGCCGGCTACACCCGCACGATGGTCGATCTGCTCAACGAGCACGGTGCGGTCAACGTCGGTGGCGTGATGCACGCCAAGGGACACACGCCGTTCCAGTCCGCCGTGGCCCGGGCCTACAACTCGCCGTGGGGGTTGGGTGGCGGGCAGTACCACGGGGCGAAGAAGGCGGGGCCGTCCGACAGCGCCTACCTCGGGGTGTTCCGCCGTGAGGTGCTCGATCAGGTCGGCGGCTACGACGAGTCGCTGCGCCGGGCCGAGGACTGGGAGCTCAACTCGCGCATCCTCGCCGCCGGGCACCTGATCTGGTACACCCCGGACGTCGCCGTCACCTACTGGCCGCGGGCCACCCCGGCGAGCCTGCGCCGGCAGATGTTCGCCACCGGGGCCTGGCGCGGCCATCTGGTCCGCGAGCAGCGGTTCCGCACACCGCTGAAGTACCTCGCCCCGCCCGTGGTGGTGCTGGCGCTCGCGGCGTCCGGACTGGTGGCGGTGGCCCAGTTGACCGGTGCGCTGCGCGACCGGCCGGCGGCGGTGGCCGGCGCCGTGTATGCCGCGCCGCTGGCCTACGCCGGCGGGTTGGCCGCGGTGGCGAAGAAGTCGCTGGGGGCCGAGTCGCGCTCGGAATGGCTGCTGAACATCGCGGTGCTGGGCATCATGCACCTGTCCTGGGGGGCAGGCTTCCTGCGCGGGCTGTTCAGCGGCGCGCACGCCACTGTCGACAAGTCCCGGGTCAAGCGCGCAGGGTGAGTTCGGCGAGGTGCTTCGCCACCCGCTTCGCGCTGCGGCCGTCGGTGTGCCGGTGGGCCAGGGCAGCCAGCGCCGCACTGCGCCCGGCGGCGCGTTCCCGCGCGGCCGCGTCGGCGTCCAGATTCTCCAGGGCGTCGAGGACGCCGTCCCAGTCCTGCCGCCAGCGTCCGCCGGTCACCGTCGCATAGTCGAGGTACAGCCCGCGGGTAGACGCGTAGTGCTCCAGATCGGGGGCCAGGAAGATGATCGGGTTGCCGGTCACCGAGTAGTCGAACGCCATCGACGAGTAGTCGGTGATCAGGGTGTCGATGCCCCACAGCAGCGGCATCGACTCGGGCAGCACCGTCGGCGGAATCAGCCGGACGTGGCGCGAGGTGTGCCCGTACGATCCGACCCCGAGCGGATGCGGCCGGATCAGCAGCACGCTGTCGGTGGCGGTGCAGTAGGCGTCGATTCGGCGCCATTGCCGATCGGTCGGGACGCCCGGGTCGGGTTCGCCGTCGCGCCAGGTCGGCGCGTACAGCAGCGCGCGGCGTCCGACCAGACCGGGAACGCCGCGCTCAAGCAGTTCGCGTGCGGCGGCGCGCCGGCCGGCCACACTGCCCCGGAACAGCACATCGGTGCGCGGTTCGCCGAGCACCCGGACGCGCTCGCGGGGCAGGTCGAAGGCGCTGCACATGAACGGTACGAAGGTCTCGGAGGCCACCGGTAGCAGGCTGATCCGACGGGTGCCGCGCCGGTAGGCCTCACGGATCAGCCGGCGGGCGGGCGGGAACCGGTTGAGCGGGCCGAGGGAGAGCGCCGCCGGCGAGTCAGCGTGCAGCTTCTTCATCGGGGAGCCGTGCCACAACTGCGCGATGGTCGCGCCGCGCAGGGCGTACCGGTTGACGTCGCCGAAGCCGTGCGTCACCGCCACCACCCCCGCGGAAGCCGTCAGTTCGAAACCTTCGGAGGAGTCCTTGGCGGCCCAGTCCAGGCCCAGCGAGCGGGCCCGCCGGGCCTCGTCGGCGTTGCCGACCAGCCAGGCCAGCCGCACCGACGGCTCCAGTCTGCGGGCCGCGCGCAGCAGCGCCAAGGCGCCGTCGGAGAGGCCGAATGCGCTGCCGAACACCCACAGCCGGGGATCCCGGGTGGCGAACCGCGTCCTCAGATTGCCGGTGAGGTAGCGGGGCAGTGATGCCAGTTTTGCGGCATTCCCCCGGGCGAAGGTGAATCGGGCGGCGGGGGAGGGGGGCACCCTCGACACCCTAGCTGCTGCTTGCTCGTCGGCCGTGATGGGTGGTCGGAAGAGTTGACCTATTCCGCGCTCGCCTAGCGCCGATTGCAAAGCAGCCAACACCGAATGCCCAAAGTACGAACCACGTCGGTTCTAGGAGCCATGTCCAAGCATCGGGCATTGGTGCACAATCCTCGCACGGGACACGTATGACCGGGCCAGCTGCCGAGATGATGATGGCTGGAACAGCGGCCTCCGTCAGGAATAGCGTGAGTCTTGCTGCGACCCCAATCCAAACGATTGCGATCACGACATGAATGGCCCGAGGTCGTTGATCGGGGCCAACTCGCTCGCGTCTATTTGGAGCGGGGAGTGCAGCAAGGTCCTCGGATGTCAGGCCTGGCTGCATGGCGGTACCCCTCCCTATTGAAGCTGATAGCTGACCGATGCGACTTGTGCTCCCGAGCCGCAGTATGCGGCAGACCAGTTCTCAGGAAGCACCCACGGGCCGTCGTAGTAGAGGCCGTTTGTGCACTGGACAATCGTTCGGAATCGGGTCTTGAGGGCTCCCGGATCCTTCCAGCAGTACAGCTTGGCGCCGGTGCTGCCTATCAGAACTGGGTCGTTGCAGCGCCACTTGGCGACAGGGTTCGTTACATCGCCAACTGCTGGCTGAGCGCTGATGAGTGTGGCAACGAACAGCGTGGCGGCCGCGACAATGGCTAGGGCTCGACGCGGGAGGTTCCGGTAGGGGGGGTGTGACCACTAACATCTGTGCACCCTAGTGGCTGCATCGGAAGCGCAGCAATAGGCCGACTTGACTCAGTTGGAAGTCCGGGATGTGGTTCGCGAGCTTGGCAAGGGTGCAGCCCAGGTCACGCCGGAGGTCCCCGATGGGCTGCGCTCGACGAGCCCGCCGCCGGTTCGGCCGATACTTGAACCGGACGAGGGCACGGCCTACCCGGTGGCGTGGTCGATTGCGTCTGCCGATCCCCTCATCGGCACCGCGCCGTCCGGCCCCGACGAGTTCGACCGACGACGGTCAACGCCTGCTCGGCGACCGTGTCGGAGGCACCCGATAGGCTGGCTCCCCCATAGTGAAGGGATCCGATGAATCCGATCGTCAGCAATATTCTGCTGATCCTCCTTTTCATCATCATCGGCGGCGTGTTCGCCGCCGCTGAGATGGCGCTGGTGTCGCTGCGCGAGAGCCAGGTCAAGCAACTCTCCGCGCGCGGCCAGCGAGGCCGTACCGTCGCCGCGCTGGCGGCCAACCCGAACCGGTTCCTGTCCGCGGTGCAGATCGGTGTCACCTTGTCGGGGTTCCTGTCGGCAGCCTTCGGCGGCGCCACCCTGGAGGAGCCGACGTCCCGGGTGCTGATCGGCTGGGGCGTCCATGAGAACGTCGCGGGGCCGCTCTCCCTGGTGATGATCACGGCGATCATCTCCTACTTCTCGATCGTGATCGGCGAACTCACCGCCAAACGGCTGGCGATGCAGAGCGCTGAGACGTTCGCGATGGCACTGGCGCCGCTGGTCAACGCGATCGCCACGGTGGCCCGTCCGGTGATCTGGTTCCTGGGCGTCTCGACCAATGCCCTGGTCCGGGTACTGGGCGGCGACCCGAAGGCGGGCCGTGAAGAGGTCACCGACGAAGAGTTGCGTGCGATGGTGACCTCGTCGTCCACGCTCGGTGATGAGGAGCGCCAGATCGTCGACGAGGTGTTCGCGGCCGGCCAGGTCAGCCTGCGCGAGGCGATGGTGCCCCGCACCGAAGTCGACTTCCTCTCCGGTGACCTGCCTGCCTACAAGGCGATTCGCTCCTTCCAGGAGCAGGCGCACAGCCGCTACCCGGTGATCGGTGAGGACGTCGACGATGTGCTGGGCTTCGTCCACGTCCGCGATCTGTTTGATCTCGACCCGTCGGCCCGGAACGCCCCGGTGAGCCAGTTGGTCCGGCCGGTGGAATCGCTGCCGCACACCATGAAGATCCTTCGGGCACTGACCGAGATGCGCGCCGCGAACGCCCACCTGGTGATCGTCCGTGACGAGTACGGCGGCACCGCCGGCATCGTCACCATGGAGGACCTGGTCGAGGAGCTGGTCGGCGACATCTCCGACGAGTTCGACGGGCCGACGGACGCGTCCAACGCTCCGGGCGGGGCCGAGGTCGACGGCCTGGAGACGCTGGAGGAGTTCGGTGAAGACCACGGTTACGTGCTGCCCGAGGGCCCCTATGACACGGTCGCGGGCTTCGTGATGGCGCATCTGGGCCGGCTGCCCGAGGTGGGTGACGTGATCGAGGTGGAACTCGACCCGGTCGAGGCGACCGAGGAGGGGGCGGAGCGGTTCGAGTTCACCGTCGCGGAACTCGACGGACGCCGCGCCTCGAGATTGCGGCTGCGTCGGCTCGGCACCACCCAGGTGGCTGAGTAACCTACCTCGCGGGTGGGCGGAGAGGAGGCATGCGGTGACCGAGGAGGATCCGGACGGTTCCCGGCTGCTGACCTCGCTCGAGGTCGGCGAACTGCTGACCGCGGCCGTCGCGCATGCCGGCGGCACCTTGCTGAACTGGGCCCTGGATCATGTGGACGCGCATCCGCAGCAGTCGACGACCGCGACCTATTCGGCGTCCGTGCGCTGGCCCTACGGGGAGCGCGACGAACTGCTCGGGGTGAGTGCTCGGGCCGGCGGCCCGGCGCAGTCGGACAGCCGGGCCGAGATCTTCGCCGACGGCGATCGCGAAGTGGCGGTGTGGATCTACCCGAACGACCCCGACCTGCCGGGCCTGGCCCGCGCCGCCTACACCGAGCGGATGGCCGAGATCCTCACCGAGTACGACGTGCTGGGCCGGCCGGTGGTTGATTCCGAGGTGCGGCTGCGGATGATCGGCTACCGCCCGCGGCGACGGGCGGTGCTGCGGATCGACGTGGCCACGCCGTCCGATCCCGAACCGACGACGCTGTACTGCAAGGTGTTGCGTGAGCGGGTGTTCGGTGACGTCGTCCGGCGGCATGAACTGCTGTTGGCGGCCGGCGTGCCGGCGCCCGAGGTGGCCGCGACCACTCCCGACTCCCTGATGTTGCTGCGCAACCTGCCCGGACGGCCGCTGGCGGCGGCGGTGTTCGATGCCAGCGACCCGTGCACCGCCGAACAGATCATTCACCTGCTGGACGCCATGCCGATGAGCGTCACCCAACTGGAACGTCGGCCGCCCTGGTCGGACGCCGTCGAGCACTACGCCCGCATGGTCGGCGCCGCGCTGCCGCAGGCGAGTGACAAGCTCGCCTGGCTGACCCAGCAGATCAGCACCGGGCTGAGCCAGATCCCGCTGGGCAACGAGCCCACCCACGGTGACTTCCACGAGGGCCAGGTCCACGTCGCCGACGGCCGGATCGTCGGCGTCCTGGACGTCGACACCGTGGGCCCCGGACGCCGCGCCGACGACCTGGCCTGCCTGATCGCGCACCTGTCGACGATCCAGCGGATGAGCCCCAGCCAGGAGGCCCGGGTGCATCGGTTGATCCGGACCTGGGTGCCGGTGTTCGACACCCGGGTCGACCCCACCGAGCTGCGGCTGCGGGCGGCGGCGGTGATCATTTCGCTGGCCACCGGCCCGTTCCGTGGTCAGGAGCCGGACTGGGAGTGGGAGACGCTGCGGATGATCGCCTCCGCCGAGGCCCTGGTGCGCCAGGTGAGCTGACGCAGCGTGAGGCATCGGGTGCAGCCGCCCCCGGCCATCCCTCCCGGGCGCAGCGAGTCTCGACAAGCTCGGCCAACGGTCGATGATCCGCTCGGTGGTGATCGCTATGTCCCGCATCACGAGACCCTGAGGTTCGCCAGCCGGTCCTTTCCGGCGGACGAGAGACACCGTCCGAAACGAATACTACGCTCCGTAGTATGACCGAATCCCCGCTGACCCTGGCCGGTGATTTCGACGCACCGAGCCGCCAGGACTGGGAGACCGAGGTCCTCCGGGTGCTCAATCGACGCCGGCCCGAGGGCAAGGAACTCTCCATCGAGCAGGCGATGAAGCGGCTCACCACGACGACCGTGGACGGCCTCGCCATCGACCCGCTCTATACCCGCGACGACCGTGATCTCGGGCACCCCGGGGTGACCCCGTTCACCCGTGGCGCTTCGCTGCGTACCGGTGCGATCCATGCGTGGGACATCACCCAACTGCATGAGGATCCGGACGCCGCGTTCAGCAACGCCGCCGTGCTGGCGGACCTGACCCGGGGCGCCACCTCGCTGTGGCTGCGGGTCGATCCGGACGCGATCGCAGCCGCCGATGTTGCCGGCGTACTGGCCGGGGTCTTTCCCGAACTCGCCCGGCTGCGGGTCAGCAGCCGCACCGACCAGGACGCCGCGGCCAGGGCGCTCGCCGCGTTCTGGCGGGCCAGTGGCAAGGCCGACCAGGTCGGTGGCAACCTCGGCTTGGACGCCCTCGGGCACGCCGCCCTGACCGGTGAGCCGCCCGAGTTCGGACCGCAACGGGAATGGGTCGGCACCACGCTCACCGAGTTCGGCAAGGCACGAGCGATCGCGGTCGACTCGCTCGTCTACGACGACGCGGGAGCCGGCGACGTCGACGTCCTGGCCTTCGCCATCGCCAGCGGCGTCGAGTACCTGCGCGACCTGGAAGCCACCGGCATCGCCCCTGCGGAAGCCTTCAGAACCATCGCGTTCCGGGTGCCCGCCAACGCCGACCAATTCATGACCATCGCCCGGCTGCGCGCGCTGCGCCGGCTGTGGGCCCGGGTGGGAGAGGTGAGCGGCGTCCCCGCGGGGGCGCGGGGCGCCGTTCAGCTCGCGGTGACCTCCTGGCGGATGATCACCCGCGACGACCCGTGGGTGAACCTGCTGCGCGGCACCATCGCCACCTTCGCGGCGGCGGCCGGGGGTGCCGAGTCGATCACGGTGCTGCCGCACGACACGGCCTGGGGATTGCCCACCGATTTCTCCCGCCGGATGGCGCGCAACATCCAGTTGCTGGCCGCCGAGGAATCCAACCTGGGCCGGGTCGCCGATCCGGCCGGCGGATCCTGGTACGTCGAGAGCCTCACCGATCAGCTGGCCGGACGCGCCTGGGCGCGGTTCGGCGAGATCGAGGCCGCCGGCGGCATGACGGCCGCCCTGGCGGACGGCCGGGTTGCCGAGTGGATCGACGCCACCGTCGCGGCCCGCGGCGTCCGGCTGGCCAATCGGCGGCAGCCGATCACCGGGGTGTCGATGTTCCCCGCCGTCAACGAAACCCCGTTGGACGTCCGGCCGCGGCCGGAGAGTCCGGTGTTCGGCGGGTTGGCGCCACGTCGGGACAGTGAGGTGTTCGAGGGGCTGCGTGACCGGGTGGCCGCGGCCGATCCTCAGCCGCAGGTGTTCCTGGCCTGCCTGGGCGCCCGCCGTGACTTCGGTCCCCGCGAGCAGTTCACCGCCAACGTGTTGCAGGTGGCCGGCATCGGGCACCCGTCCAGTGAGGGTGGGACGGCGTCCGAGATCGTCGCGCAGGTGCGGGCCACCGGCGCCCGCATCGTGATCCTGTGCTCGTCGGCGAAGGTGTACGCGGCGCAGGCGATCGAGGTGGCCTCGGCCCTCAAGGACGCCGGGGTGGCCACCGTGCTGATCGCCGGACGCCGCACCGAAACCGGCGCCGACAATGCCGCCGAGGTCATCGACGGCGAGATCTTCGACGGCATGGACGTCGCCGGCTTCCTGGCCGGCACCCTGGACGAGTTGGGAGTGGACCGGTGAGCATTCCGCGTTTCGACACGATCGAGCTGGGCGAGGCCCGGCCGCCGTTGGATTCCGCGCAGCAGTGGGAGGAACTGATCGATCAGGTGCCCTCGTACAGCAAGGGCTGGCAGACCCCCGAGCACATTCTGGTGCCCCCGGTCTACGACTCGGCGGCGTACGACGGTCTGGATTTCCTGAACACCTACCCGGGCATTCCGCCGTTCCTGCGCGGACCGTACGCCACCATGTACGTGAATCAGCCGTGGACGATCCGCCAGTACGCCGGATTCTCCACCGCGCAGGAGTCCAACGCGTTCTACCGGCGCAACCTGGCCGCCGGCCAGAAGGGCCTGTCGATCGCCTTCGACCTGGCCACGCACCGCGGCTACGACTCCGACCACCCGCGGGTGACCGGTGACGTCGGCATGGCCGGCGTCGCGGTCGATTCGATCCTCGACATGCGGCAGTTGTTCGCCGGCATTCCGCTCGACCAGATGAGCGTGTCGATGACGATGAACGGCGCGGTGCTGCCGGTGCTGGCGCTCTACGTGGTGGCTGCCGAGGAGCAGGGGGTGCAGCCGGCGCAGCTGGCCGGGACCATTCAGAACGACATTCTCAAGGAGTTCATGGTCCGCAACACCTACATCTATCCGCCCGCGCCGTCGATGCGGATCATCTCCGACATCTTCGCCTACACCAGCGCGAATATGCCGAAGTTCAACTCGATCTCGATCTCCGGCTACCACATGCAGG
>NZ_JAPUED010000143.1 GCF_027492755.1 Micropruina sp.
GCAGCCGAGGAAGCGGAGCAGGAGCGGTTGGCTGCCGAACAGGCAGAGCGCGAACGTCTCGCGGCTGAGCAGGCAGAGCGCGAGCGCATCGCAGCCGAGGAAGCGGAGCAAGAGCGCCTTGCTGCCGAGGAGGCTGAGCGGCAGTTGGCTGAGCAGGTCGAGCGCGAGCGCCTTGCCGCCGAGCAGGAGGCGTTGGAACGCGCTCGGGCCGAGGTGGAGCAGGCGTCCGCGACCGGGAAACGACGGGACGTCCGCGAGGCCAGCGAGGCGCTCGTCGACGAGCTCCGGGGCCGGTACCAGTTGGACCCGGAGCGGTACCTCGACGAGTTCCTGGAGGCGCTCGACCAGTTGGCTACCGCCCGCTGGCAGGCGGGCGACTGGTGGGGATCCCGCGGGCCGTCCAAGGAAGCGAAGGCACTGCGCAAGCAGCACGGTCGCTGATCGGCGTCATCCGCAGGCACGGGATCGTGCCGTTGTGGGAAACCGCCAAAGCTCGGACGGCGCAGTTGGCCCCTCCGGACAGCCACGCGGCGCCGTCCGCTCGAATCTGAGGCTTGCTGCTCGGGTCGCCTCGCCTTGCGGGCCCAGAAGTGGAAGATTTCGGGGGCAGGACTGCCGACCGGCAGGCACACAAGCAAGGTGAGGAGACGCCCGGTGTTCAAGCGCATCGCGATCGTCAATCGGGGCGAGGCCGCCATGCGGCTGATCCACGCCGTCCGCGACCTGAACGCCGAGCGACCGGACGATGATCCGATCACCGTCATCGCGCTCTACACCGACGCCGAGCGCACCGCCATGTTCGCGCGCGAAGCAGACGAGGCCTACCCGCTCGGGCCGGCGTCCGAGCGGCCCTATCTGAACCACGAACTGCTGATCGATGTACTGCGCCGGGCCCGCGCGGACGCCGTCTGGGTGGGCTGGGGCTTCGTCGCCGAAGATGCCGGCTTCGCCGACCTGGTCGAAGCGAACGGCATCACCTTCATCGGCCCCTCCGGCGAGGCGATGCGCAAGCTGGGCGACAAGATCGGTTCCAAGCTGATCGCCGAAGAGGTCGGCGTGCCGGTGGCGCCCTGGTCGCGCGGCGGCGTCGACACCCTGGAGGACGCGCTGGCCGCAGCGGACCGGATCGGCTACCCGCTGATGCTCAAGGCGACCGCCGGCGGTGGCGGACGCGGCATCCGCAAGGTGACCAACGCCGACGAACTGACCGATGCCTACCAACGCACCCGCGACGAGGCGGAACGCGCCTTCGGCTCCGGCGTGGTGTTCCTGGAGAAGCTGGTCACCGGCGCCCGGCACGTCGAGGTGCAGGTCATCGCCGACGGGCAGGGCACCGCCTGGGCGCTCGGCGTCCGGGACTGCTCGGTGCAGCGCCGCAACCAGAAGGTGATCGAAGAGTCGGCGTCGCCGCTGCTCACCGCCGACCAGACCAGCGAGCTGAAGGCGTCCGCCGAACGCCTGGCACTCGCCGTCGACTATGCCGGCGCCGGCACCGTCGAGTTCCTCTACCACCCGGGCGACAAGGCGTTCGCCTTCCTCGAGGTGAACACCCGGCTGCAGGTGGAGCACCCGATCACCGAGGTCACCAACGACTTCGACCTGGTCAAAGCCCAGATTCGGGTCGCCTCCGGCGAGCGGCTGGTCGATCGGCCCAGCGAGTTCGGGCACGCCGTCGAGGCGCGGCTCAACGCCGAGGATCCCGACCGCGACTTCGCCCCCTCGCCCGGACGGATCACCCGGCTCGACCTGCCGGCCGGTCCCGGCATCCGGGTCGACACCGGGGTGGCCGAGGGCGATCAGATCCCCGCCGACTTCGACTCGATGATCGCCAAGATCATCGCTTTCGGACGCGACCGCAGCGAGGCGCTGGGCCGGTTGCGGCGGGCGATGAACGAGACCACCGTGGTCATCGACGGCGGCTCCACCAACAAGAGCTTCATCCTCGACCTGCTCGGACGCCCCGAGGTGGTCGGTGCCGACGGCGTCGAGTGGGCCGACACCGGCTGGATCGACCGGATCCGCGGCGAGGGCGGTCTGGTCGCCGACCGGCACTCCGGGATCGCGCTGGTCGCGTCCGCCATCCAGGCCTACGAGGACACCGAAGAGGTGGAGATCGCCCGGCTGCTGGAGACCGCCCACGGCGGACGTCCCCAGGTGCAGCACGCCGTCGGACGCCCCGTCGACCTGAAACTGCGCGGGGTGACCTACCAGGTCACCGCCTTCCGGATCGGTCCGCAGCGCTATCGGGTGCGGGTGGCGCAGGGTGACCAGGCCAGCACGGTCGAGGCGTCCCTGCAGCGACTGGACGACTTCCACAGCCGGC
The DNA here is from genome assembly GCF_027492755.1 of Micropruina sp. GTDB lineage: Bacteria > Actinomycetota > Actinomycetes > Propionibacteriales > Propionibacteriaceae > Micropruina. Next base: position 2,324 of record NZ_JAPUED010000143.1, read on the forward strand.
TCCAGGTCGGTGACCAGCGCTACCGCTTGGTCACCGCCACCCACGGCCCGGTGCACCTGATCGAGGTCAACGGCATCACCCACCGGGTCAGCCGCGACGAGGGCGGCGTGCTGCGCTCCCCGGCGCCTGCGCTGGTGGTCGCCACCCCGGCCGCGGTAGGGGAGCAACTGGCCGCCGGTGCGCCGGTGCTGGTGCTCGAATCGATGAAGATGGAGACCGTCCTGGTCGCGCCCTTCGCCTGCCGGGTGAAGGAGCTGCTGGTGATCACCGGCAGCCAGGTGGAGACGATGGCGCCGCTGGTCCGGCTCGAGCCGGTCTCCGACGAGACCGCCGTGGTCGAAGAGGTGGCGGCCACCGGGCCCGGCCTCGAGTTGCCGCCGGTGCCGGCGATCACCGACCCGGAAGCGAGGGCGAACCGGCTGTTGTCCGACCTGTCCGCGCTGGTGATGGGCTTCGACGCCGACCCCGAGTACCGGCCGCTGGCCGGTTACCTGAGCACCCGCGACGAGCTGTGTGCTGCCGGCGCCGACGTGATGACCGGCGAGATCGCGCTGATCGGGTTGTTCGCCGACGTCGCCGAGCTGAGCCGCAACCGTCCGGCCGGCGAGGACGCCAGCACCGAGCTGCGGGTGCACAGCGACCGGGAGCACTTCCACCGCTACCTGCAGAGCCTGGACGCCGCCCGCGCCGGCCTGCCGATGCAGTTCACCGACCGGCTGGCCAAGGTGTTCGCCCACTACGGCATCACCGAGCTGACCCGGACGCCGCAGGTCGAGGAGGCGGTCTTCCGGATCTTCCTCGCCCAGCAGCGGTTCGCGTCCGATCTGAAGGTGATCACCTCGCTGCTGGAACGCTGGATCAGCGAGCCCGCGCCGCAGCCGGAGGTGGCCAGCCACGCCCGCGCCGAGCTGGAACGCCTGGTCCGGGCCACCCAGCGGCGCTTCCCGGTGGTCGGTGATGTGGCCCGGTCGATCCGGTTCCGCTGGTTCGACCAGCCCCAGGTGGACGCCGAACGCGACGCGGTGCTGGCCGGCGTGGCCGACGAGGTGGCCGCGCTCGCCGCCGATCCGGACGCGCCCGACCGTGGCGAGCGGATCGCGGCACTGGCCGCCATTCCCGAGCCGACGGTCGGCTTCCTCGCCGACCGGCTGGCCGCCGGTGTCCAGGCCGAGGAGCCGATGCTCGAGGTGCTGATCCGCAAGCACTACGGCGACTTCGATCTGACCGCGTTGAGCAGCCTCTCCGTCGACGGACGGGCCGCGGCCACCGGCGACTACCGGCTGGAGGGCCGTCCCACCCGGGTGGTGTCGACGTTGGGACGCGTCGACGAGCTGGCCGCCGACGGCCCGATCAGCACCCTGGTCACCGACCTGCTCGCCGATCACGGCGGCGGGGACGAGGCCGTGGTCGAGTTGTACCTTTCCTGGCCCGACGCCCCCGATCCCGATCAGGCCAGCGCCCACCTCGAAGAGGTGTTCTCCGGCTGGTCGCTGGGCCAGAACGTCCGCCGCATCGTGGTCGCCGTCTGCGACCACCGCTCCGAGCCGCGCTACCTGACCTTCCGCTGGACGACGTCCGGTGAGATCGCCGAGGACCAACGGATCCGCGGCGTGCACCCGATGGTCGCCCGCCGGCTCGACCTGTGGCGGCTGCGCGAGTTCGACCTGACCCGGCTGCCGGCACCCGAGGACGTGCTGCTGTTCGACTGCGTCGCCAAGTCCAACCCGGCGGATCGTCGCCTGGTCGCCATGGCGCAGGTGCGGCAGCTGGCTCCGGTACGTGACGAGAAGGGCCGGATGCTCGGTCTGCCGCACGCCGAGCGGGCGGTGGAGAACTGCCTGGAGGCGATCCGGCGCACCCGGGCGGCGCGCGGCAGCGAGGGCAACCGGATGGACATGAACCATGTCTGGGTGCACGTCTGGCCGGTGATCGACCTCGATCACAAGGACATCGTGTCGCTGCAGACCAAGATCACCCCGCTGGGTGAGGGGGCGGGCATCGAGGAGGTGCTGGCCCAGGGCCGGTTCGACCAGCCGGGGAAGGGCGTCATTCCGCTGGCCGTCCGGTTCCACTACCGGGCCGGTGCCGGGGTGACCGCGGTGATCGAGCCGCCGCCCACCGAGCCGCTGAAGCCGCTGGACGACTACACCTCCCGGGTGCTGCGGGCACGTCGGCGTGGGCTGGTCTATCCCTACGAGCTCAGCGATGTGCTGGCCGGGCCGGGCGGCAGCATCGTCGAACTCGACCTGGACGCCGACGGCGCCCTGGTGCCGGTCGATCGTCCGCGTGGACTGAACAAGGCCGGCATCATCTGCGCCCAGGTGACCACGCCGTCCCCGCTGTACCCGGAGGGCATGACCCGGATCGTGCTGTCCGGCGACCCGACCCGCGGCCTCGGCGCGGTCGCCGAACCCGAGTGCCGGCGCATCATTGCCGCGCTCGACCTGGCCGAGCAGATGCAGGTGCCGCTGGAATGGTTCACGCTGAGCTCCGGGGCCCGGATCTCGATGGATTCCGGCACCGAGAACATGGACTGGGTGGGGGCGGCGCTGCGCCGGATCATCAACTTCACCCAGGACGGCGGCGAGATCAACGTCGTCGTCGCCGGCATCAACGTGGGCGCCCAGCCGTACTGGAACGCCGAAGCGACGATGCTGATGCACACCAAGGGCATCCTGGTGATGACCCCTGACTCGGCGATGGTGCTCACCGGCAAGCAGACCCTGGACTTCTCCGGCAGCGTCTCCGCCGAGGACAATTTCGGCATCGGCGGCTATGACCGGGTGATGGGGCCCAACGGCCAGGCTCAGTACTGGGCGCCCGACCTGCCCGGTGCATTCCGCATCCTGATGAGCCACTACGCCCAGACCTACGTGATGCCGGGCGAGGACGGCCCCCGCCGCGCGCCGACCAGCGACCCGTCCGATCGCGACGTGTCCAGCTACCCGCACGGCGGCGAGTTCGCCACCGTCGGTGAGATCTTCACCGCCAACCCGGACCGGAAGAAGCCGTTCGACATCCGCACCGTGATGGCCGCCGTCACCGACGCCGACCATCCGCGCACCGAACGCTGGGCCGGCATGGCCGACGCCGAGACGGCGGTGGTGATGGACGCCCGGATCGGCGGCCATTCGATCTGCCTGGTCGGCATCGAGTCCAAGCCGGTGCCCCGGGCCGGCTTCCCGCCCACCGACGGCCCCGACACCTACACCGCGGGCACGCTGTTCCCCCGGTCGAGCAAGAAGGTGGCCCGCGCGATCAACGCGTCGTCCGGCAACCGCCCGGTGGTGGTGCTGGCCAACCTGTCCGGGTTCGACGGCTCACCCGAGTCGATGCGCAACCTGCAGCTCGAGTACGGCGCCGAGATCGGCCGGGCGGTGGTCAACTTCGACGGCCCGATCGTCTTCGTGGTCATCTCCCGGTACCACGGCGGTGCCTTCGTGGTGTTCTCCAAGACGCTCAACGAGAACATGACCGTGCTGGCGGTGGAGGGCTCGTTCGCCTCCGTGATCGGCGGGGCCCCGGCGGCCGCGGTGGTGTTCGCCGGCGACGTCGCCAAGCGCACCGCCGCCGACCCACGGGTCGCCGAGCTGGAGGGCAGGCGCCGGTCGGCGCGTCCGGAGGAGCGGGCCCGGCTGCAGGCCGAGCTGGACGACGTCCGGGCCGCGGTACGGGCGGAGAAGATCAGCGAGGTCGCCGCCGAGTTCGACGGGGTGCACAACATCCAGCGCGCCGCTCGCGTCGGCTCGGTCGACAAGGTGATCAGCCCCACCCGGATGCGTCCCGAGATCATCGAGGTGATCGAGGCCTTCGGCACCCGCTGAGGTCTTCTTTCTCCCGGTGTTCGTCATCCCGACGGACGCCGGGATGACGTCGTTGGCTGTCCTGTGCGCGACCGAGATCCCGGGTCAAGCCCGGGATGACGGAGGGTCAAAGGTTGGCTCCGCTACGCTCCCGGCATGGCCACCCTCGTGCTCACCGTGATCGGTGACGATCGCGCCGGACTCGTCAACGCGCTCGCCGATGTCGTCACCGCTCACGGCGGCAACTGGGAGCGCAGCCAGCTCGCCGAGTTGGCCGGCAAATTCGCCGGCATCGTGCTGGTCCGGGTTCCCGATGGGCGGGCGGACGAGCTGGCGTCCGCGCTGCAACCGCTGAGTGGGCTGCTCGAGGTGAGCCTGCACGCGGGCAGTGAAGAACCGGCGGAGGCGGCGCAGCACATCCAGGTCGATCTGGTCGGCAACGACCACCCGGGCATCGTGCGCGACGTCTCCGGCGTGCTGAGCCGGCACGGCATCAGCATCGAGAAGCTGATCACCGAAACCAGGGACGCCCCGATGGCCGGCGGACGGCTGTTCGAGGCCCATCTCACCGCGCCGGTGAGTGCCGACCAGGATCTCGGTGGCCTGCAGGCCGATTTGGAGCGATTGGCCACCGAGATCGTGGTCGACATCACCGTCGCCGCGGGATGAAACCCCCGGGAGCGGCGCCGCCCACTGGCAGAAAATCACGGGAACTGCAGCCAGGTCGGTCGGGCCTGGAGCGCGTGGCACGCGGGCACACTGACGAATGCGTCCTACTAACGGATCGGGAATGGTCCTTATTAGCCTTGACCTTCCCTCTGATGAGGAGATAGCGTTCTGAGCCTGATTGCACCACCCCCTAGGAGTTGTTCCATGTCAACCCGCCAAAGATCTGCAAGAGTCGGAGTCAGCGCAAAAGAGGCTTGGTCTTCTTGGTCAAAGGGAGGGTTTAAGTTTCTTTCTATTTTCCTGGTCGGCGCGGCCCTCTTTGTAGGCCCTTCGATATCGATCGCTAAAGCGGATGATTCCAGCAACAGGGACATCACGATAACCAGCAATTCAGGTGCCTTCTCAAGCACGCTGAGGCTTTCCCTTTCGAAGCCGATGACCGCAGCACATAGGCAGCGAGTCGTTCAGGAGTTGAGTGCGGGAATGGCGAACAATCAGGTGATCGCCCGTGCCTTGATGAAGATAGATTGCTATCAAGCTTACGTGGCGACAACAAGTGAGGGCCGTTGGGAAACGGAGTACAGGTGCTTCCCGACCTATGCCACACTGCCCTGGGGTTTCAAGATCTCTGGCCAGGTGCAGGGCATCATAGTGGGTCTTGTAAATGAGCGCGGCCTGAAATGGTGGCGAAATAGTGTGCAGCAACCGATGAATTCGCCCCATCTCGAAGCGAAGAACTACCTTTTCCACGGAACCATGAAGAAGGTGTGGAACGGCGACACGATTGTCTATAAAGACCTCTACACCTTCAGGCATAACGTCAACGGTGGAGGGAATGGCAGCATTAGCATAGGGGGAACATTCGGTGTCGGCCCGTAAGTCGGCACTGTTGCTCGCGGAGCAGTTCGTTCGGAGTAGTCCACTGCCGGATTCTTGGTCGTTCAGACTCCTGCCGAGGGGCGCGGATGACGAATGGACAGGAATGGGTGGGGAGGTAGTCGTTCTGGAATTGACGCGTGCCGCGGACGGTGCGGTAGGTTACGCGGCGCTCACGGGCCGAATTCCGGGCGATAGGGAGCAGTCTGAATTTGTCGAACAGATGCAAGACGTAATCATTGAGAAAAGCAATGGGATTGCTTGGCCACCATGCCCCGGTCATCCGCACCCGATGAGTCCTACTGTCGTTGACGGCGCCATTGAGTGGCGGTGCCCAGCGGCTCTCAGGTGATTGGATGATCGAGTTTATTGCAGACCGCGTCCGTGGGGTGCCCGATTATGCCGGCACCTCGACCCCGGCTAGTCATCGCCGCCTGCAACTCAACTCGACTGCACTTCTCCCGGGATAGGCGCCGCGCCGTGGATGCCCTGCAGGGTTCTCTGGCGGCCCAACTGCTGCACCCCGGACAAGTTCAGGCGTCTGGATCCGGTCACCGAAACTCGGAACTCTGCAAGGCTTTCCTTGAGCTGCGACCTGACTGCCGACCAGGCGAAGCTATCCCGCGTGACAGCACCCCGTCCCTGACCGCTGGTTGAGCTTGTCGAACCCTGCATCGGAGCTCCTGGGTCTCGACAGGGCTGGGGTAGCGGCGGCACTCGACTGGTGGTTCTGCGGCTTGCGTTAGGGCCTCGACATGGGTCGCCGGATCGTTCCTTAGGGGTTCAAAGGGCGGGCCCCGGTGTCCTGGGATACGGGATGAGAGGAATCCTAGATCCGCATGATCCGCATGAGCGGCAATGATGGTGTACAACCAAGCGCTCGGACAACCTTCCGCCGCACTCCACCGGCCCGGCTATAGGCTGCGGTGGTGCTGGTTCTGCTGTCGCCCGCGAAGTCGCTGGACTTCGATTCCGCCCTGCCCACCCGCAAGCATTCCGAGCCCAGGCTGCTCGACCGCTCGGCGGAACTGATCGAGCTGATGCGCGGCAAGTCCACCTCTGAGATCGCCGGCCTGATGCACATCTCGGACGATCTCGCCGCGCTCAACGCGCAGCGCTACGCCGACTTCTCGCTGCCGTTCAGCATGCGCAACGCCCGCGCTGCGGTGCTCGCCTTCGCCGGCGACGTGTACCAGGGCCTGGCGGTGCGCGAACAGTGGGACACTCGTGACTACACCGAGGCGCAGAAGACGGTGCGGATCCTCTCCGGGCTGTACGGGGTGCTGCGCCCGCTCGACCTGATCCAGCCGTACCGGCTGGAGATGGGCCTGCCGCTGGCGAACGAGCGCGGCAGCAGCCTGTACGCCTACTGGGGCTCGACGATCACCGACCTGCTGCGCGCCGACCTGGCCGAGTCGCCCGGCGCGAGCGCGGTGCTCAACCTGGCGTCCGAGGAATATGCCAAGTCGGTCAGGTTCGGTGAACTCGACTGCCCGGTGATCTCGCCCCGATTCGAGGACACCAACGCCCGCGGCACCCGCAGCGTGGTCTCGTTCTACGCCAAGCGGGCGCGCGGCATGTTGGCGTCCTGGCTGGTGCGCGAACGCGTCCGGACGCCCGGCGCAGTCAAGCGGTTCGCCGAGCAGGGCTATCGCTACGACCCGGACGCCTCGACCGCGCAGCAGCCGGTCTTCGTCCGCAGCTTCGAGGACCGGCCTGCCGTCGGCCGCTGAGCCTCAGCTGTGACAGACGGCCTCGACGTTGTTGCCGTCGGGGTCACGGACGAAGGCGCCGAAGTAGCCCGGATGGTATTCCGGCCACTCCCGCGGTGCGTGCAGCACCTCGACACCCAGTTCGGCCGCGGCGTCGAAAAAGGCCTGGACGGCCGCGCGGTCAGCCGCGGTGAAGGCGATGTGACACTCGCGGTTGGAACTGCCGCTGGCCGCCGAGCTGACCCAGAAATCCGGGTGGCCCTGCGTGCCATAGCCGATGGCTTCACCGAAATCCATCTGACGGGTGAAGCCGAGCGTGCCGAGCACGGTGTCGTAGAAGCGGACGGAGGCGGCCATGTCGGCCACGTTGACGCCGAAGTGATCAATCATG